>JBGQLS010000007.1:0-40997 GCA_041500205.1 Anaeromyxobacteraceae bacterium
AGGTTGCCCCGGCCAGCGCCGCGCAGGCCCGGGGCTCCGCGCCTTACAAGAAGAAGCGTCCCCGCCCCGAGGCTGCCCCGGCCGGCGCCGCGCAAGCCCGGGGCTCCGCGCCCTACAAGAAGAAGCTTCCCCGCCCCGAGGCTGCCCCTACCAACGCCGCGCCGGCTAGCGCCGCATCGGCCCGGGCCGAGCCGTCCGCCGAGCCGCCCGATGAGGCGCGGCCGCGCGCGCTCGACATCGCGCGCGTCGGGCTCGACAAGAAGGCGGAGGACGTGCTGGTGCTCGACGTGCGCGGGCTCACCAGCTATGCGGACTACTTCGTCCTCATGACGGCGGACTCCGATCGCCAGGCCGGCGCCATCGCCGATGCCGTCGATGAGACGTTGAAGGAGCGCGGCGCGACCAAGGTGGGCGTCGAGGGCTACGAGAGCGGCCGCTGGATCCTCATCGACTACGGAGACGTGGTGGCGCACGTCTTCAACCGGGAATCGCGCGGCTTCTACGATCTCGAGGGCCTGTGGGCCGACGCGCCGCGCTTCGCGGTGGAGGGCTGAGCAGCCGGGGGCGAAGGCCGCCCCCGCCCCGCCGGCAGAGCCGTCGGGGCCCCACCCGGGCCCCTGCGACCGCAGCTGATTTTTCGACAGGTCTTGAGTCGCCGGTCGGTCTCGGGCCTGGCCCCAATACCAGTCAGTTGGCGCTCGCTCCAGGCTACGGGCTACAGGCTTCAGGAAAGGAACGGCCGCGAATTCTAGGCTTCTCCTGAGGCCCGAAGCCCGAAGCCCAGGGCGCTAAGTGAGCAGCATTGGGGTCTGGCCGCGCCTCCGACGTCCCCTGTTTCACGCCAGTTCCGCCCGCCTCCAGGCCGGAGAAGCGGTGCTGGCGTCCGTTGGGCCAGGCGGCGCTTGCAGAACGGCGCCGTTTATTTGTAAAACAAACGGCTCTGTTGCTCGACCCGTTCCGCAGCCCGCGAGTCTTGACCTAGCTCAACTACGGTCCGCCGTTTGCACAAGAACACTGGGCGTTCCGCAAGCTCCCGCAGAGTTTGCGGCGAGAGCTTTCCACGTATCGGTGAGCGCACACTCTGCATCGAGGAGAGATCATGTCGAAGCGGCAGATGATCACGATGGACGGCAACGAGGCCGTGGCCTCCGTGGCCCACCGGATCAACGAGGTCATCGCGATCTACCCGATCACTCCGTCGTCGAACATGGGTGAGTGGTCCGACGAGTGGTCGGCCAAGGGCATGAAGAACATCTGGGGCACGGTCCCGTCGGTCTCGGAGATGCAATCCGAGGGCGGCGCGGCGGGCGCGGTGCACGGCGCCCTCCAGGCCGGCGCGCTCACGACGACCTTCACGGCGTCGCAGGGCCTGCTCCTCATGATCCCGAACATGTACAAGATCGCGGGCGAGCTGACCGCCTTCTGCATGCACGTGAGCGCCCGCGCCCTCAGCACGCACGCACTCTCCATCTTCGGCGACCACTCCGACGTGATGGCGGTCCGCCAGACCGGTTTCGGCCTCCTCGCCAGCGGCAGCGTGCAGGAGGCCCACGACTTCGCGGTCATCGCGCAGCGCGCCTCCATGAAGAGCCGCGTCCCCTTCCTGCACTTCTTCGACGGCTTCCGGACCTCTCACGAGGTCTCCAAGATGGAGCTGCTGGAGGACGAAGACCTCCGACAGATGATCACGGACGACCTGGTCGAGGCGCACCGGTCGCGCGCGCTCACGCCCGAGAAGCCCGTCCTGCGCGGCACGGCGCAGAACCCGGACGCGTTCTTCCAGGCGCGCGAGGCCTGCAACCAGTTCTACACCGACTGCCCCGCGGCCGTGCAGGAGGCGATGGACCAGTTCGCCAGGATCGCCGGCCGCCAGTACAAGCTCGTCGAATACGTCGGCCACCCCGAGGCGGAGAAGGTCATCGTCCTCATGGGTTCCGGGGCCGAGGTCGCGCACGAGACGGTCGAGAAGCTCCTCGCCTCGGGCGAGAAGGTCGGCATCGTGAAGGTGCGGCTCTACCGGCCCTTCCCGCTCGGCGAGTTCATGGCGGCGCTCCCGCGGACCACCACCTCCATCGCGGTGCTCGACAGGACCAAGGAGCCGGGCTCGCTCGGTGAGCCGCTCTACATGGACGTCGTCACCGCGCTGCGCGAGGCGCAGCAGGCGCACATCGACCGGTTCCACCACGAGATCACGGTCCTCGGCGGCATCTACGGCCTCGGCTCGAAGGAGTTCACGCCGGCGATGGTGAAGGGCGTCTTCGACGAGCTCGGGAAGAGCCGCCCCAAGCGCCACTTCACCGTGGGCATCAACGACGACGTCACCCACCGCTCGATCGCCTACGACCCGAACTTCGACGCCGAGGGCAAGGACGTCGTCCGCGCGCTCTTCTACGGCCTCGGCGCCGACGGCACGGTCGGCGCGAACAAGAACTCGATCAAGATCATCGGCGAGGACACGCCCAACTACGCGCAGGGTTACTTCGTCTACGACTCGAAGAAGTCGGGCTCGGTGACCATCAGCCACCTGCGGTTCGGCCCGCGGCCCATCCGCTCGTCGTACCTCGTCACCAAGGCCAACTTCGTCGCCTGCCACCAGGCCAGCTTCGTCGAGAAGTACGAGATGCTCGAGGCGGCCGTGCCGGGCGCCACCTTCCTCCTCAACTCGGCCTTCGGCCCCGAGGAGGTGTGGGAGCAGCTCCCGCTCGAGGCGCAGAAGCAGATCCTCGAGAAGAAGATCAAGTTCTACGTCATCGACGCGTACAAGGTGGCGAAGGACACGGGCATGGGGGTGCGCATCAACACCATCATGCAGACCTGCTTCTTCGCCATCTCGGGCGTGCTGCCGCGGCAGGAGGCCATCGACGCCATCAAGCACTCCATCGAGAAGACGTACGGCCGCAAAGGCAAAGAGGTGGTCCAGAAGAACTTCGCGGCCGTCGATCACACGCTGGCGCACCTCTACGAGGTGAAGGTCACGGCGGCGGCCACGGGCAAGGCGCGCCCGCCCATCGTCTCGGAGGCGGCGCCCGATTTCGTGAAGCGCGTCACCGCGCTCATGCTGGCCGGCGAGGGTGACAAGCTGCCCGTCTCCGCCTTCCCGGTGGACGGGACCTGGCCGACCGGCACCTCGAAGTGGGAGAAGCGGTCCATCGCGCTCGAGGTCCCGGCCTGGGACTCGCCGCTCTGCATCCAGTGCAACAAGTGCGCGCTCATCTGCCCGCACGCGGCCATCCGCGCGAAGTTCTACTCTCCCGGCGAGCTCTCCCGAGCTCCGGCTGACTTCAAGGCGATGGACTTCAAGTCCCAGGAGGTCAAGGGCCAGAAGTACACGATCCAGGTCGCGCCGGATGACTGCACCGGCTGCACGCTGTGCGTGGAGATCTGCCCCGTCGAGTCGAAGACGCAGAAGGGCCACAAGGCCATCAACATGGTGCCGATGCTCCCGGTCCGGGACGCCGAACGGAAGAACTTCGACTTCTTCCTGGCGCTCCCCGAGGCTGACCGCACGAAGCTCAAGCTCGACGTGAAGGGCTCGCAGTTCCTGGAGCCCCTCTTCGAGTTCTCCGGGGCCTGCACCGCCTGCGGCGAGACGCCGTACATCAAGCTCGTCACGCAGCTCGTCGGCGACCGGGCCGTCATCGCCAACGCCACCGGCTGCTCGTCCATCTTCGGCGGCAACCTGCCGACGACGCCCTACACGCAGAACGCGGAGGGGCGCGGCCCGGCCTGGAACAACTCGCTCTTCGAGGACAACGCCGAGTTCGGCTTCGGCATGCGCCTCGCCATCGACAAGCAGGCGGAGATGGCGCGCGAGATCCTCGCCAAGCTCGGCGGCCAGGTGGGCGACGAGCTGGTGAAGCAGATCGTCGAGGCGGAGCAGTACAGCGAGGCGGGCCTGGCGGCCCAGCGCGGACGCATCACGCTGCTCCGGCAGAAGATCGCTGGAATCAAGACCCCCGAGGCGCGGCGGCTCGACGTCCTCGCCGACTACCTCGTCCGCAAGTCGGTCTGGATCATCGGCGGCGACGGCTGGGCATACGACATCGGCTACGGCGGTCTCGACCACGTCATCGCGCAGAACCGCGACGTGAACATCCTCGTGCTCGACACGGAGGTGTACTCGAACACCGGCGGCCAGGCCTCCAAGGCCACGCCGATGGGCGCGGCGGCCAAGTTCGCCACCGCCGGCAAGTCGATGGCGAAGAAGGACCTCGCCATGCTGGCCATGAGCTATGGGCACCCGTACGTCGCCCGCGTGGCCATCGGCGCGAAGGACGCGCAGACGGTGAACGCGCTCAAGGAAGCCGACAGCTACCAGGGCACCTCGGTCATCATCGCCTACTCCCACTGCATCGCCCACGGCATCGACATGGCGGGCGCGCTCGACCAGCAGTCGAGGGCCGTCGATTCGGGCTACTGGCCCCTCTTCCGCTACGACCCGCGCAAGATCGCCAAGGGCGAGAGCCCGCTCAAGCTCGACTCCCCGGCGCCGAAGCTCGCGCTCAGCGAGTTCACGAGCCGCGAGAACCGGTTCAACCAGGTCCAGCAGGCGAACCCGGAGCAGTTCAAGAAGTACATGGAAGAGGCCCAGAGGAACGTCCACGAGCGCTACGCGCTCTACGAGCACCTCTCGAGGGCCATGAACCCCGCCAATCTCCTCCCCGGCAGTGCGAGCGGCTCGCCGAAGGCGCGCGCCTGACGTGATAGCGGCGGGGTAGGTGGAACCTGGAGCCCGGTCCGTGTACACGGGGCCGGGCTCCACCTTCTGTGGGGCCGGGGTTCGTCCCCACTGCAGGGTTCGATGCCGTGGGGCGGGGGTTCGTTGCCGCCCGGTGGTCACGAGGAGAATCGCTGATGGAACGCAAGCTCTTGTCCGGCGACGAGGCCGTCGCCCTCGCCGCCTTCGACGCCGGCGTCTCGCTCGGGACAGGCTACCCGGGCACGCCCTCGACCGAGATCCTCGAGGCGTTCGGGGCGCTGGGAGGGCGGGCGCAGTGGGCTCCCAACGAGAAGGTGGCGCTCGAGGTCGGGCTGGGCGCCGCGTACGGCGCGGCGCGCGCGCTCGTCACGATGAAGCACGTGGGCCTGAACGTCGCCGCCGATCCCCTCTTCACCGCCGCTTACACGGGCGTCTCGGGCGCGCTCGTCGTCGTCAGCGCCGACGATCCCGGTATGGCCTCGTCGCAGAACGAGCAGGACAACCGCCGCTACGCCGTCGCGGCCGGGCTCCCCATGTTCGAGCCCGCCGACTCCCAGGAGGCATACGACCTGTTCTTCGAGTCGGTCGTGGTCTCGGAGCGCTGGAGGATCCCGGTCCTGTTCCGCATGACGACCCGGGTCTGCCACTCCCGGTCGCTCGTCCTGCCGCGCGAAGACCGCGAGGCTCCGCGGCCCGGCCTCTTCGAGCGAGACATTCCGGGGCGCGTCATGATCCCGGCCTATGCGCGGCCGGCGCACAGGAGGCTGCGCGCCAAGCTGGCCGAGATCACCGCCTTCGCCGAAGCGGCACCTTTCAACGTGGTGCAGGAGGGCGACCCGAAGCTGGGCATCGTCACCGCAGGCATCTCCTACTTCCACGCCGCCGAGGCGGCCCCTGCGGCACGCTTCCTCAAGCTCGGGATGGTCCACCCGCTCCCGCTCGAGCGCGTGCGCGCCTTCGCCCGGAGCGTGGAGCGCTGCCTCGTCGTCGAGGAGGGCGACCCCGTCCTGGCTGACGCCTTCCGCGCCGCCGGCATCGCGGTCGAGTCGAAGCCCGAGATGTACCGCTTCGGCGAGCTGGACGTCGGGCGCGTGCGCCGCATCCTCGCCCGCGATGTCTCACCGGAGCGTGCGCCGCCCAAGGGCAAGCCGCCCGAGCTCTGCCCCTCTTGCCCGTATCACCCGGTGTACGCGGCGCTCAAGAAGCTGGACTGCATCGTGGCGGGCGACATCGGCTGCTACACGCTGGGCGTGCTCGAGCCCTACCAGGCGATGGACACCTGCGTCGCCATGGGCGCGTCGGTGGGGGTGGGCCTCGGCCTCCGGCACGTGCTCCCGCCCGAGCAGGCGAAGCGCGTGGTCTCGGTCATCGGAGACTCCACCTTCGTTCACTCCGGTATCTCCGGCCTCGTCGAGATGATCTACAACCCGCCCCGGAGCGGGCACGTGCTCCTGGTGCTCGACAACGGCACGACCGCCATGACCGGCCAGCAGGAGCACCCCGGCACGGGCCGCACGCTCGATCACGCCGCCACGGGGAAGGTGTCGATCGAGGGCATCGCGCGGGCGCTCGGCGTTCCGAGCGTCACCGTCATCGACCCGTTCGCCGATCCGGGCGGCTTCGAGAAGCTGCTCGCGGAGCGGCTCGCCGCGCCCGACCTGTCGGTCATCGTGGCGCGGCGGCCCTGCATCCTCGCGGCGGCCGACATCCGCAAGTGGGAGAAGCAGGCGACGGAGCGGGCGGGGGCGGTATCCTGCACGGCCTGCGCGAAGGAATAGCCGGCCTTCAACATCCGGCCGAGGCACTCTTCGCGAAGCGAAATGTGCCCGGCCGATCCTCACCGGCTACGCGGTACAGAGTCTAGGAGGCACGGCATGGCTGGCAGGGTCACCAACGTCGTCCTGGCAGGGCTCGGCGGCCAGGGCGTTCTCAAGGCCTCCGACATCCTCGCCGACGCGGCGCGGCGCGCCGGGCTCGACGTCAAGAAGGCCGAGGTCCACGGGATGAGCCAGCGCGGCGGCTCGGTCACCTCGGACGTGCGGTTCGGCGCGAAGGTGCTCTCCCCCATGGTGCCGCAGGGAGAGGCCGACTTCCTCGTGGTGCTGGCGTCCTCGGAGGTGGAGGTGACGCGGCCATTGCTCAAGCCGGGCGGCGTCCTCATCCACCCCGACCTCGTGCCGGAGAGGCAGCTCCCCAACAAGCGCAGTCTCAACGTGGCGCTCCTGGGAGCGCTCAGCCACTACCTCACGCTGCCGGAGCCGGCCCTCCTCGACGCCATCCGGGCGGCACTGCCGGAGCGGCTCCACGCCGTGAACGAGACCGCGTTCGCCATGGGCCGGGCCGCCGCGGAGGGCAAGGAGGCCGTGAAGTGAGCCCCTGGAACGATCCACCGGGCGGCTTCCATCCGGTCAGCGCCCCCGACTACCTGCCGCGCGCGCGGCTCGCCGAGGTCCAGCTCCAGCGGCTGCAGGCGGTGGTGTCGCGCGCGTACGAGCGCGTGGCCATCTTCCGGCGCCGGATGGTGGAGCGGGGCCTCGCCCCGGGCGACGTGCGCGGGCTCCCGGACCTGTCGCACCTGCCCTTCACCGTGAAGGCCGACCTCCGCGACAGCTACCCGTTCGGCCTCTTCGCGAGCCCGATGGAGGAGATCGTCCGCCTGCACGCCTCCTCCGGCACCACCGGCAAGCCCATCGTGGTCGCCTACACGCAGGCCGACCTCGACGTCTGGACCGAGGTGATGGTCCGCACCTTCGCCGCCTGCGGGCTGCACCGCGGCGACGTCCTCCAGAACGCATACGGGTACGGGCTCTTCACGGGCGGCCTCGGGGCCCACTACGGCGCGGAGGCGCTCGGCGCCACCGTCATCCCCATCAGCGGCGGCAACACCGAGCGCCAGCTCATGGTCATGCAGGACTTCGGGGTCACCGCCCTCTGCTGCACGCCGAGCTACTTCCTGCACCTCCTCGAGCGGGCGCGGGAGATGAAAGTCGACTTCTCGCGCCTGCGCGTCGGCGTCTTCGGCGCCGAGCCCTGGAGCGAGGCGATGCGGCAGCGCATCCAGGCGGAGAGCGGCATCAAGGCCTACGACATCTACGGGCTGTCCGAGATCGTGGGCCCGGGCGTCGGAATCGAGTGCGCCCAGCAGCAGGGGCTGCACCTGTTCGAGGACCACTTCTACCCCGAGATCATCGATCCCGAGTCGGGCAAGGTCCTTCCCGAGGGCGCCGAGGGCGAGCTCGTCCTCACCACGCTCTCGAAGCAGGCCATGCCCATGATCCGCTACCGCACGCGTGACGTTACCGCGATCGTCCCGGAGCCTTGCTCCTGTGGCCGCACTCTCCGCCGCATCCGGCGCATCAGCCGCCGCTCCGACGACATGTTCATCATCCGCGGCGTCAACGTCTTCCCGTCGCAGGTGGAGACCGCGCTCCTGCAGGTGGAAGGGACGCTGCCGCATTACCAGATCGTCCTCACCCGCGAGGGCGGCCTCGATCAGATGGAGGTGAAGGTCGAGGTGACGCCGGAGGTGTTCTCGGACAAGATCCGCGCCCTGGAGAGCTTGCACAGGAAGCTCGAGGGTGCCATCGAGCACCTGCTCGGCTTGCGCGCGCAGGTGACGCTCGTCGAGCCGCGCTCGCTCGCCCGCAGCGAGGGGAAGGCGAAGCGCGTCACGGACCTGCGCAAGGTATAGAGCTAGGGCCCCGGGTTTCGGGCCCTGAGCTGGAACGACCACGTGTCTCGCGCCGCAGCCCGTAGCCTGAAGTCTGAAGCCTTCTGGGAGGACACCCGATGAAGCTTCAACAGCTCTCGCTCTTCCTCGAGAATCGGCCCGGCCAGCTGCGCGCGCCCTGCGAGGCGCTCGGCAAGGCGGGCGTCGACATCCTCACCATGTCGCTCGCCGACACGGCGCAGTTCGGCATCCTTCGCCTGATCGTGAAGGACTGGGAGCGCGCCCGGCAGGTGCTGGAAGCGACCGGGATGGTGGTGAACTTGACCGAGGTCGTCCCCATCGAGGTGGACGATCGTCCGGGGGGCCTCGCCGCCGCGCTCGCCGCCATCGAGGAGGCCGGGATAGGCGTCGAGTACATGTACGCGTTCGCGGCCGGTCCCCGGCCGGGCAAGGCTGCCATCATCTTCCGGTTCGAGGAGCCCGACCGTGCGCTCGTGGCGCTGCAGGCGCGCGGGCTGCGCGTGCTCGCCGCCGAGGAGCTCCTCGAGAAGAAGTCGATGTAGGATCGCGCTTGAAGCCGGGCTCGGGCTGGACCCTTGGCGGGCTCGCGAGACCGCGACGGCTCTGCTGGCGCGGTTGAAGATCGGGGCCCAAGCCATGTCGAGGAGCATCGGGAAGACGGCTGGGGAGAGGGTCGGCAGTCAGGACCGGATCTGGGACCCAGCCGAGACTCTTCCTCGCGAGGCGCTCGAGGCGCTCCAGTCGCGCAGGCTGGGCGAGATCGTGCAGCGCCTGGCGCCGGTGCCCTTCTACAGGGACGCCTTCGCGCACCGGGAGATCGAACCGCGCGAGGTGCGCGGGCTCTCCGACCTGTGGCAGCTCCCCTTCACGACGAAGGAGGACCTGCGCCGGAACTACCCGCTCGGCCTGCTGGCGGTGCCGCGCGAGAAGGTGGCCCGCATTCACGGATCGTCCGGCACGACCGGCAAGCCCACCCTGGTCGCCTACACCCGGTCCGATCTCGAGACGTGGTCGGGCCTGTGCGCCCGCTTCCTGGTGGCGGGCGGGCTACGCGAGGAGCACCTCGTCCACGTCGCCTTCGGATACGGGCTCTTCACCGGCGGCTTCGGGCTCCACGCCGGGATCGAGCGGGTGGGCGCGGGCGTGGTACCCGCCGCGGGCGGCAACACGCCGCGCCAGGTCATGCTCATCGAGGACCTCCAGGCCGACGCCCTCGTCTGCACGCCGTCCTACGCGCTCCACATCGCGGAGGTGGCGCGCGCCGGGGGCCGCGACCCCTCGAGCCTGCCGCTCCATATCGGGTTCTTCGGCGGCGAGCCGTGGACCGAGGAGATGCGCGCCGAGATCGAACGCCAGCTCGGCATCCGGGCTTTCAACAACTACGGCCTCTCCGAGGTGATCGGTCCCGGCGTGGCTGGCGAGTGCCAGGGCCGGGCGGGCATGCACGTCGCGGAAGACCACTTCGTCGTCGAGTGCCTCGACCCGCTCACGCTGCAGCCCGTCCCGGACGGCTCGCCTGGCGAGCTCGTCTTCACGACCCTCACCAAGGAGGCGCTGCCGCTCCTCCGTTACCGCACGCGCGACATCGCCTCGCTCGATAGGCGGCCCTGCCCTTGCGGCCGCACCACCGCGCGCATGAGCCGTGTCCTGGGGCGGTCCGACGACATGCTCATCGTCCGCGGCGTGAACGTCTTCCCATCTCAGGTCGAGGAGGCCTTGCTCCGGGTCGAGGGCACCGCGCCGCACTACCTCATCGAGGTCTCGCGGCCGGGCGCCCTCGACGAGGTGGCCGTCCAGGTGGAGATGCGCCCGGAGAACTTCTCGGACGAGATGCGTCACATGATCGCGCTGCGCGACCGCATCGACCACGAGATCCACGCCATCACCGGAGTCCGCATGACCGTGGAGCTGGTCGCTCCGGGGACGCTCGAGAGATCCGCCGGGAAGGCGAGGCGGGTGCTCGACCACCGGCGGCAACCACAGTGATCTGGTCAGTTCCGACTTCAGGCCTGTGCACCGCGAGGTCCCGATCGCGCTCGTACTGCTGGACGGCGTCATCGACCGGCTGCTTCGGCAGGCTGTTCTTGACGGCCGAGGATCGCGAGTGACAGGGGGCCTGGAGCCCCCGAGGAGGACGGCATGACAGGCACGGCGAGCGAGCTGCTGAAGCGGCTCGAGAAGCGGGCCAAAAAGGGGGCGCGCGGGTATCCCGTGGGAACGCTCGCGTTCTACGGCCCCGACGACCGCCGCGCGAGCAAGATGGTGGCGGCCATCGTGGAGAGGGAAGGCGCCGAGCCGTCGTGGATGCAGAAGTGGCACTCGGAGGCGGGGGACGTGCGACGGGAGCCCGTCATGCTCGGCGATGCCCTTGCGTTCTTCGAGGAGCACCGCGCGAAGAGCATCGTGATGACGGATCGCATCATCGGCTGCCCGCACGAGGAAGGCGTCGACTACGATGGTTCCATATGCCCGCACTGTCCGTTCTGGGCGGTGCGGGAAAGATGGAGCGGCGAGGTGATCCAGTGATGGTGTCGACGCGCAAGCGGGCAGGGGTGACGAAGAGGCGGAAGAGCGAACCGACCGTCATCTTCCAGTTGAAGATCACGCTGGCGGAGATCGAGCCGCCGATCTGGCGGCGCGTGCTCGTGCCCGCCGAGATCCGTCTGGGTAAGCTCCACGACGTCCTTCAGGCGGCAGTGGGCTGGACGAATTCGCACCTGCATCAGTTCACGATCCGCGATCGCAGGTTCTCGGACCCGCGATTCGATGACGACGGCGAACTCGAGTTCGAGGACGAGCGCAAGGTGCCGCTCGACCGTCTCGTCGGCGCAGGCCAGATGTTGAGCTACGAGTATGATTTTGGCGACAGCTGGGGGCACGAGGTTCTCGTCGAGGAGATCCGCGAGCCGGATTCGCGCATGTCGTACCCCGCGTGCATCGCAGGGGCGCGCGCCTGCCCGCCGGAGGACGCGGGCGGGACGCCCGGCTACGCTCGTCTCCTCGAGTCCATCGCAGACCCCGAGGATCCGGAGCATGACGAGTTCCTCACGTGGCTCGGGGGTGTGTTCGATCCCGAGGGGTTCGACCTCAACCTGACCAATCGAGCTCTGCGGTGGGGGTAGATGTCCGCCAGCAAGGGCGTCGAATCGAGCGCCCGCTCCGCGCGTCCGCGGCCTCCGAGGCGATCTGCTGTGGATCCGGTCCCAACCGACGCAATACCAGGCGCCGCTCTCGGTGCGCTTCGGGCTCGCGCCCTTCGTCTGACGCACGTTTCGCCGCTTCCTTCGGAATCGGCGGTCGTTCACGACTCGATCATGCCTCGCACTAGGCGCGAGGCATGCGATGATGCGCGCGGGCAGAACAGGGAGGGACCGTGGGACGCCTGGTACAACTTCTCGTTTTCGTCGCGATCGCAGGCGCCTGCAAGTCATCGGCGCCCTACACGCTCCCGGCCGCGGCCATCGGCACCGGTGTCGCCGCCGGATTCTCGGCCGCCCAGCGCTCCATGGGCGGTTGCTACGCCACGTGCACCAACGGTACGGCGTGCAATCCGGGGACCGGCTTCTGTGAGAAGGCCGGGGCTGGCTGCGCGTGCCTGGCCGGGGAGGTGTGTCTGATGAATTCGAGCGGCGCCCCGAAGTGCGTGCCGCCGGCGATGACGATCTTCAGCGATCAGGAGCAGTCCGCCGGTGCGTTCATCGTCAAGCCCGAGACGGGCACCGTCCCCCTGCTGCCGGTTCCACCACCGTCATCGAAGCCGTGACCGCTGCGCCCTGCACCGCGCGGCGTTGCGCTGCCCGCGCGAGCAGGCGCGTGGAGTCCCGACCGCGGCAGTCCGGTTAGCGGTATGCAGTCTATCCGTCCTACCCACCGACCGGGCCCGCTCAGGCCCCGGTCGGAACCTCGCGCCCGTTGATCGCCGCCCATGCCAGCGCGGCCGCCGGGAGCGGCAGCTCCGGGAGGCCGGCCAGGTCCGGCAGCCGCACCCAGGCCGCAGGGTCCTGGACGGGCGGCGGTCACAGCTGCGCGCAGTCGTTGCTCGACCCCCGACCGCGACATGGGGCGGCCGTGCCGGTTGGGGAATAGGGGTGCTCCTGGGTCACAACATGTGCGGTCCAGCCAGGCACGGAGCCAGCTGACGCGGCAGGCCATCTCCTCTGCAGGGCCAACGCGCCACGAGCAGCCGGGGAACGCCTTCGCGCCCCGGCAATGGCGCATCGAGGACGTAGAGCTCCGAAGGCCCCGCTGCGAGCCGCGCCGGGACGAAGGACAGGCCGCCGAGCTCGACGGCGCCACCGCCGCTCAGGGGCACGCGCAAGAGGCCACCTCTCTCCACCACCTTGCCGCCGGCGTAGGAGTCGTTGCGGGCGACGAAGACGTGCGAGCCGAGGACGGCCAACCCGAGCAGGATGTCACCCCTAGCGAGGACCGTCATGGCGCCACAGTGCTTCCCGAAGGTCCGCAGCTCCCCGCCGGCGGTGACGTAGATCCGGTCGCCGTGCACGAGCCCGGCGAAGACGGAGTGGCGCTTGTCGCGGAGCAGGATTCGCGGCGCCCCTCCACCCCTGGGGACAGCCACGACGTCGGAATCGGCGACGAGGAACAGCTCCGCCTCGTCGTGCCCGAGCAGGCGCAGGTACTCACCAGAGGCGAGGATCGTCCGGGCGCGGCCCCCGCTCTTGGCCATCCCTCGCACCGTACCGGCGAGGGGTCCGCGCGCTCGCGGGGTCCCGTCCTCGAACCAGGGATTCGTCCAGATGAGCTCCTCTCCGACGACGATGAGGTCGCTCGCCTGCGGCTCCCCCTGGCAGAGCACCTCCGCACGCGCGCCGGGCACCTTGGGGACCCGCAACACGCGGTCGAGGGCGGCGTAGTAGGCGAAGCGGTCGTCGAACCCGACCCCGCTGATGACGCTGTCGTCCCTGGTGACCAGCGTCGGCGTACCGCCCGGGACCAGCAGGTAGATCTCCGAAGGCTCCTCGAGTCCACGTCGTCGCACCCAGTAGACCGCGCCGCCGTCGCTCCACAGGCCGTATGCGTCGACCAGCGCGTCCCCGCGCCAGATCTCATTCAGCATGTCACTCTCCTCGGTCGCCGGCGGCCCGAGCGCCGATGAAGCCATGACCAGTACCGCCCACCCGATCGCGAACGACACGGGACC
Organism: Anaeromyxobacteraceae bacterium; assembly: GCA_041500205.1. GTDB lineage: Bacteria > Myxococcota > Myxococcia > Myxococcales > Anaeromyxobacteraceae > Anaeromyxobacter_A. The sequence continues at coordinate 13,552 of JBGQLS010000007.1, forward strand.
CACCTCCCGGGAACGTCTGTGCACGGAGTGTACGCGAGGGTTCGAGACCGGCGCTCCGGAATCGAGCCCTCGTTCCGCCATCTCCGTGAGGCCTCCTTCTCCTTGCCCGAGGTGTCGAGCCCCAGAGCGGAACAGATCGCCTCGAGATCGTCTCGCGAGAGCTGACGCAGCAACTCGACGAAGTCGATCGACCGCGAGCTCAGATGGCTACGACATGCGACGCCTGCGCCCTGCGGTCCTCCACCGCGAGGCCCAGCTTCGCAGTGATGGCGGCCAGAGTGTCGCGGGCCAGCGCTTCCAGTGCCGTCCGGCGTCTCTTCGAAGACATCGAGCTCGCCGCTCGCGATCAGGGCGCCGACCTGTTGATCGCCGCGGATCCTCAGGGGAAGACGCGGATGGTCGCCGCTCCGCCGAACGTCGAGACGTGCAGCGCCGGTGGATCGACCATCGTGTCGAGCTCGAGCCGCGTCACGCGGTCGTCGGGGATGCCGTTGCCAGCGCGCATCGCCACGTGCTGCTTCGTCGCGGGATCGTAGAAGACGAGCCCGGTGGTCGGGCCGGCGAAGACGAGCCGGCCGTCGGGGAGCGCGACGATGTCCTGCACCGCCTGCTCCGACATGCCGAGGTCGGACGGATTGTAGTAGGTGAAGCCCGCACCATGCCGGAACGATGCGACGCCGCGGTCCTGCTCCGTGAGGTTGGCGAAGATGTTCCTGTTGCCGAACCAGGCGGTGTCGTCGGGGGTCGCCGCCACCGCCGTCAGGCTCACGATGTCACCCTCCGTCGTGACCGGGAAGACGGGCGGGTTCGTGGCGGCAGGATCGCCGAAGGCTTCCGAGAAGGCCTGCGCGCCGTTGCGCTCGTGCTCCCAGTGCAAGGGGCCGAGCGGGTCCCAGCGGATCTTGCCGGCGGCCCAGCGGCCCGCGACCCACAGGTCGCCGTCGACCGGCGAGACGGCGAGGCCGCGCCACTCGCCCATCCGCTGGCTGCCCTCGCCCACCGTCGGGCACGGCGCGCCGCCCGGCTCCACGCACACCACCGGGTGCAGGTGGTCGCCCATGTACTCGAGGATCGGGAGACCCGACCACTCGCCCGGGTTCGGCGGGCGGTACTTGTCCGGGAGGATGAGGTCGACGCCGTGGTCCGCGCCCACGTAAAGCGTGTGCGGATGCTGGAAGTGGTCATACACCATCCGGAAGATGGTCCGGTTCTCCCAGAAGTTCAGGCCAAACCCGGCGGAGGCGAGGTCGAACCGCGCCACCTCGAGCGTGCCGTCGGCACGGAGACGGACGCGATCGAGCTTCCCGGAGTGACGCTCGGCCGCGGGATCCGTGCAATCGCCGATGGCCTTGGGCGTCCCGAAGTAGCCCACGAACACCTCGCCCGCAGCGCCGCCCACGATGGTGGAGATGCCCGGGCTGACGGCCGCGGCGGCCACCACCGCCGTCGAGCTGCAGGAGTCCTCAGTGATGAGGTCTGGATTGTCCATGAGGTGCAGCCCGTCCGCGGACGCGTAGCGCTTGAACGTCGTGTCGCCGGGCTTCAGGAGGTAGAGCGCCGTGTTGGTCGCGACCCAGAGGTTCTGCGCCTCGTCGGTGCTCATGCCGACCACCGGCGCCTCCACGATGCCCTGCGCCGAGCCGAAGGTCTGGTTCGAGTTCGGCCACGGCCCCGGGCCGCCGAATTGTGGGACGACGCCAGGCGTTCCCGCGTCCACGCCACCAGCGGGCGTCGCCGGCGTCCCGGCGTCCACGCCGCCCCCGGGCGTCCCGGCGGCGGGCGGGCCGTTCGAAACCACCCCCCCGTCGTCGCCCGTCGTCTGCGCCGCGCCGGGCTGCGAGCTCCTTCCTCCGCTGCAGCTCGCGAGGAATGCCGCCGCTGCGAGCGTGGAGACGAGGGCGAGTGTCACGGCGATGCGCGCTCGGAGGGTTGCCCAGAACACCGGTCCCGTCGCCGCGGCAAACAATCCGCGTCGCATCGCTTCGTTGCGTCCTCCCTCACATAGCCTCTGGCTATGCTCGGTCGTCGCGCCTCGTACTGCTTGCGTCTCGCTCGCCTGGCTCGGTCCCCGGTATTCTGAGCAACCCTGTGAGCGGGCTACGAACGGGTCCATGTGGCTACCTCCTCGGGTGAACAGACGAGGGCCTCTCGCGCTCAAGAGGCCGGATCGTTGCGAGGGTCGGGCCAGCCGTCCCCACGAGCCTGGATCGCGTCACGCCCGCCCTGTGGAGGCCGCCCTTTGTCGGCGGTGGGTGCCCTGTGTGGGCAGCCGGATGCCGCCCGAGAGGAATGGGCCTTCCCATCCGCGTGGCTCGCCGAGAGCACGTGCCGGCAGGGGCTCGCAGGATGGCTCGGCCCTCACAGCGGCGGCCAGTGCATGTGATCTTGGAGCGCCACCGCCGCGCTGTGAGCCCGAGAGGCGAGCCCTTGTTCCCTCTCCCCCACCGGGGGAGAGGGCCAGGGTGAGGGGGCTTTCCGCCGTTCGCCGTCCTTCGTTCTCGCGAACGTTGCGGCGTTCGAAAGAAGGCGAAGCGTGAATCCGCGAGGGAGGCACGGCGGGCTTTCCGCTACACTGCGGGAGATCTTCTGGCCGGGGTGTGCGTTTCCTCTCGCATGGCCCCGACTTCGTGAAGCGCGTGGCGACCGGACCGAGCGACGAGCAGCTCATGCGGCGGTACCAGGCGGGCGACGTCGGCGCCTTCGAGGCCCTCTTGCGCCGTCACCGCGCCGCCATCCATGCCTTCCTCTGCCGGCTCACCGGAGACCCTGCGCGCGCCGAGGACCTGGCGCAGGAGACCTGGCTCAAGGTCGTGGCTGCCGCGCCGCGCTGGGAGAGGCGAGCGCGCTTCACCACCTGGGCGTTCTCCATCGCGCGCAACATCGCCGTGGACGAAGCTCGCCGGGCAGTACACCGCGCCACGGAGTCGCTCGACGCGGCGCGGCCGGGCTCGGCGCCGCTCCGGGACGGCGTCGCCGCTGACCTGCCCGGACCTGATCGCGGCGCGGAGAGCGCGCTCCTGCGCCCCAAGCTCGAGGCGGCGCTGGCAGCCCTGCCCCTGGAGCAGCGGGAGGTGTTCGTCCTGCGCGAATACGCGGGCGTCCCTTTCGCCGAGATTGCAGAGATCACCGGTGCGCCGGTGCCCACGGTGAAGAGCCGGATGCGGTATGCGCTCGAGGCGCTGCGCTCCGAGCTGGCGAGGCTCGGGGTCCTGCCGGAAGACGCCGCCGCCGAGGGTAGGAGCGCGCTGCCATGAACCACGAGACGTGCCTCGAACGCCTCGTCGAACTCGCCTATGGCGAGCTCTCGCGTCGCGATGCTGCGGACGTGGAGCGCCATCTGGCGGAGTGCCTGCCCTGCAGGATCGAGCGCGATCGCATGGCCGCGACGGTGGGCGCGATGCGGCGGCTCGAGGCGCCGCCTCCGCCCGAGCGCGGCGACGCCGTGGTCTTGGCTGCCGCCCGGCAAGCAGCCGCGGAGCGGCGGCGGGACTCCTTCGGTCTGGCGTTGCGAAGCTTCAGCCTCAGGATCGCAGCCGGCACGGCTTTCGCTGTGCTGGCGGTGATCCTCGTGGTGAACGTGAAGCACGGCCTGAGGCCCCCCACCGAGGACGTCGCGCGCGAGCGGGCAGCCGCGTCGCGCGAGCCGATGCCCGTGGCGGCACCCGTCGGTCGGGAGGCGGAGCCACCGTCGCCTGCCGCCGCCGCGAGCGCGAAGCCCGAAGCGTTCCGGCGCGAGCGAGCCAAGGCCGCGCCGGCCCAAGACGCGCCGGCCCGGAAGAAGGCCGCCATGCCGAACCTGGCCACTCGCCAGGCTGCACCATCCGCTCCGGCGCCGCTGAAGGAGACGCCCACCGAGGAGCGCCAGCGCCCCGTGCGGCGGTCCGCAGAGGTCCCGGAGGAATACCAGGCCGGCTCCGCCCGGTCGGAGCGCGCGCCTTCCGCTGCCCAGGTGCCACCGCCACCCGCCGCCGGCGCCCAGGCGGCCGTGCCTCGAGCCGATGAGCGGCGTCGCCTGGAGATGGCGGCGCCCGCGTCTCCCGAGGCTGCGGGAGGACGCTCCGGCGACAGGGCTGCCCCCCGGCAGGATGGTTTCGCGCAGCTCCGCGCCGCTTCCGGCCCCGCCAGCTCGTGGGCGCGCGAGATCGAGCGCCGCCACGCCGCTGGAGAGCTCTCCGAGGCGCAGAAGCGCTTCGAGCCGTGTCCAGGCGGCGACGTCCGGCGCACCGCCTGGATCGACGGCGCGCAGCGCATCCTGAAGCTCGTCCGCGAGCGCGCCGACGGCGTGGTGGTCGAGGAGTGGTTCGACGAGTCCGGGCGCCTGCGCGAGGCGCTCGTGCGCGGGCACGCGGCCGGGGGGGCCTGGGCGCGGCACGTCACGAGGAGCGAGCGTGGCGAGGAGACCGCAGAAGACGTGAGCGACAGCGGTCTCGCGCCGGATGCGCCCCCGCCGCCACTCGTGAAACGCGATCCGAGCGGTGCCTTCTTCTCCGGTCCGGGTTGCTCCCGGTAGACGTGTGGCGCGGGGACTCGTCCCCGCGCCCGGGCTTCGGGCATCCGGTTACTATGGGCCGTCTTGAAGCTCCGCCTCCTCGCCATCGGGAAAGACCGCTCCGGGCTCTATGCGCCCGCCGCGGCGGAGTACATGGGGCGGCTCGCGCGGTACGTGCGGTTCGAGTTCATCGAGCTGCCCGAGGCGAGGAAGCACGCCGGAACGCCGCGCGCGAAGGAGGAGGAGGGCGCGCTGCTCCTGGCGAGGATAGATCCGCGCGAGCACGTGGTCGCGCTCGACGAGCGCGGGAAGGAGTACACGAGCGTCGAGCTGGCGCGGCGCGTCGAGTCCTGGCTCGGCGCGGGCCGCGACGTGGCGCTCGTCATCGGGGGGGCGGATGGGCTCTCGCCGGAGGTGGCAGCGCGCGCCGGCGAGAAGCTGGCGCTCTCCCGGATGACCCTCGCGCACCGCCTGGCCCGCGTCGTCCTCCTGGAGCAGCTCTACCGCGCCATGACCATCCTCCGCGGCGAGCCGTACCACAAGTAGGGTGGGACTCGTCGTGGCTGCGAGCGCGGAGAACGGGCTAGGCCGATGGCGGACCCTCGCGCGCCTCTCGCGCCAGCAGGGCCGCCAGCGCTTCCGTGATGGGCTGCCCGGTGCGCTCCTCCACGAAGAGGAACTCGCCGGACGGGTTCACCTCCAGGAATACGTATTCACCGTCTGGCCGCCGGCGCAGGTCGACGGCGCCGTAGACGAGGCCCAGTTCGCGGACGAGGCGGCGCAGCTTCGCGTCGAGGTCGTGGGGGAGCTTCACCGGGCGGACGCGGGCACGCCGCAGGCGGAGGCGCCAGTCGAGGGCAGGTTTCGCGCCGGGGAAGTCGATCTCGGCGGCGAAGAGGTCCTGGCCGAGGATGGTGGCGCGCACGTCGACTTCGGCGGGGACTCGCTCCTGGAAGAGGAGCGGCAGGTGGCGCACGGAGGCGAGGAGCCGCCGGTCGCGGGCGTGCGCGACGCGCGTTGGCTTCCAGATCGCTGCCGCGGAGACGACGTTCTTGTGGATGGTCTCGCCGTCCTGGCGCTCGAGGATGAACGCGCGCGCGACGGCAGGGTCGTTGGTGATGCAGCTCCGCGGGACGGCGAGGCCCAGGCGGCCCGCGAGCGCGAGCTGGGAGGGCTTGTGCTCGGCGGCTGCGTCCGCTGCGATGTCGTTGACCCAGAACGCGGGGAGGGAGTTCCACAGCGCCCCCATGGCCGCGTCGCAGGCGCAGTACACGCCGCCCCAGAGCTCATCCTCGACGGAGCGGTGGAGCGAGAAGGGTTCCGGGCGCCGCCACCAAACTGCGCCGACGGCCGTGGCGTCGATGGGGGCGTGGGATAACGCGCCCAGGGAACCGGTCCACGAGCCGTCGGCGAGCAAGGCGAGACCGAGCCCGGACTGCTCGGGGAAGCGCGCCGTGTCCACGAGCAGCGCGCGCGCACGGAGCCGCCGGAGTGCCGCCAGCACCGCGCAGGCGTGAGAGTCGGACGAGCGGGAGACCACGACCACGAGTCGCGACTTCCGCAAGCCGTTCCTCGCCTAGGCCTTCTTGCTCTTCTTCGCAGCCGGCTTCTTCGCCGTCTTCGTGGCGGGCTTCGCGGTGGCCTTCGCGACGGCCTTCTTCGGTGCCTTCTTGGTCTTCGCCTTCGCCTCCTTCACCTTCAGTCCGGCGGGAGCGAATTCCAGGTGGCTCTTTCCCATGTGCCTCTCCCCTGCGGCTTTGGCCGCTTTTTTCGAGTCGTGCACCGTACCACGGGCTGATCTCAGCGTGGGGAACCGCGAACCGGGTACGTTGCGAGTTTTTCCTGAACGGCCTTCGCCTGCCGCAGCAGCGGATTGTCTGGATCCGCCGACGCCCACTGCGCGTGGAAGGAATCCAGGGTGCGCCGCGCGTCGTCGACCTGGCCGAGCTGGAGCTGCGATGCGGCGAGCAGGACCATGGAGCGCGGCGACGTCCACCCGTTGCGGAGCCCTGCCGCCCAGAAGTGGCGGTAGCGACGCACGGCCGCGATCGCGTCCGCGTGGTCGCCCGCCGCGGCTGCGATCTCGGCCAGGATGTACGAGGGCATGGGGGCTCGCTCCGGAACCGGATCGAGGCGGTCGAGGGAGCGCAGCCGGCTCCTGGCGCCGGCGACGTCACCCTTCTTCCAGGCGGAGACCGCCTGCCATAGCTCATGCCTCGGCGAACCGGAGGGAAGCCGCGCCGCGAGCACATCGGCGTGCTCGACGTCTCCCTGCAGCGCCAGGTCGACGGCCAGCTCGGCGCCCAGCGCGGGATCGAGCTCGAGCGTGGCGCGGCTCGCATCCCAGGCGAGAGCTCTCGCGCCTGCGGCGGCCAGGAGCACTGCGCGGCAGTACTGGTAGGTCGTGGGCGGCTCGCCGCTGGCGCGCAGGCGGGGCTCGAGCTCGTCCAGGACTGCCAGCGCCTCGCGCGTGCGCCCCTGGGCGAAGAGGGTGTAGACGAGCTCGAAGGGCAGGAAGTCGTCGCGGTTGCCTGCGGCGATGGCGGCGCGAAGCTCGCGCTCGGCACCGCGATAATCACCCGAGGAGAACAGGACGCTGGCGACGTCGCGTTGTCCCTGAGTGCCGGCGCCGATCGCGACGTAGCGGCGCGCCGCCGCCAGCGCACCGGCCGGATCGCCCAGGCCGAAGCGGGCACGCGCCAGCGCGTGCAACGTGGCGGGAGTGGGCGGCATGCCCTGCCAGCGCCGCGCGTACTCCGCCAGCTCCTCGCCGCGGTCCGTGGCGACGAGCTCCATGGCGAGGTGGTCGAGCGCCCCCTCGAAGGAAGGATCGATCTGGAGCGCCTTCATCATGAAGGGGATGGCGCGCTCGTTGTCGCCTTGGTGGTGGAAGAGGTCGCCGGTCAGGTAGAGCGCGTGCTTGTCGTCGGGGAACCGTTCGAGGAGCTCGCGGTACTTCGCCATCGCCTCGTCGTCCCTGCTCTCCACGTGGGCCTTCCAGGCGAGGATGAGCAAGCGCTCCTTCAGCGGCGCGGTCTCGGCATGCGCCATGGCGGCCTGGACGTGGGAGCGGGTCTCCTTGTCGAAGTTCAGCTCCATGCCGGAGAGGTAGGCCAGCTGGTAGTGCGCGAGGGAGAAGCCCGGGTCGGCGGCGATCGCATGGCGGAAGTGGTCGGCGCACGCCTGCCACAGGAAGCCGACCTGCGAAGGGCGGTCGATGCACTCGAGTCCCAGGAAGTAATGCCGGTATGCCTCGAAGTTGCGCGTGAACACCTCACCCACCCTCACGCGCGAGGCCCCGACGTCCTCGGCCGCCTCGTACAGCTCGCGGCGCGCGCGCGTCGAGACGCGGTCGAGCAGATCCGGGACCTGCGACTTCGAGGCGGCACGTTCGGAGACCGTGAACAGGTAACGGTCCTCCGCCGGATCGAGGGCGCGCATCTCGACCGCGTACGCCGTATCGAAGCGTTTGATCGAGGCGAGCAGGAGCGCCTTCGTGCCGAGCCGCCGGCCGATCTCGCGCGCCAGAGCCTCGTCGATGCGCGGGGCGTCGCCACGCCCCATCTGCCTGAGCTCGTCGCGCATGCGCGAGCGCGTCAGCACGGTCAGCTTCTTCGACTGCTCGAGCGAGGTGATGAGCATGCCGGAGAGGCCCTCGAGATCCGGCTCTCCCGTCTCGTTGACGAAGTCGGCCACCGCCACCGTCACGTGCGCCAGGGCGCGCGCGCTCGCGCGGCGCATCCACAACCCCGCTGCCGTCCCGCCCGCCGCCGCCAGCACGACCAGGGCCGTGGCGACGAGCCGGCGCCGGTGGCGCCGCGCCAGGGCGAGCGGGTCGAGGGCCCAGCCGATCCGGGTGAGCTCGTCGAGCACGTCGAGGGCCGATGCGGGGCGGTGCGCGGGATCCCTGGCGAGGAGCTTCGCCACCAGGGCCGACAGCCGGGGAGGGATGTGCTTCGCGCGTGGCTCGGGCGACGGGCCTTCGTCGAGGACGGCGCTCCTGCCGTTCTTCACCTCGAAGGGCATCTGCGCGGTGAGCATGCGGTAGAGGAGCACGCCCAGGCCGAAGAGGTCGGTCCGCTCGCCCTCGCCCTCGCCCCGGCACTGTTCGGGCGCCATGTAGCCAGGGGTGCCGCCCCTGGCGCCGCGGGTACCGAGCAGGTTGGCGAGCCCGAAGTCGAGCACCTTCACCTTGCCGTCCCCGCACAGGAAGACGTTGCCCGGTTTGAGGTCGCGATGGATCACACCGGCCGCGTGCGCGTGGACGAGCGCCCGTGCCACGTCGGTCCCGATGCGCACTGCTTCACGCGGGGGAAGAGGGCCCGTCTCCAGCCGTTGTGACAGCGGCGCGCCCCGGAGCAGCTCCAGGATGAGGAAGGGGCCGGCGGGGCAGCTCCCGAAGTCGTGTACGGTGACCACGTTGGGATGGTTGAGCTGTGCCGCCGCCTCGGCCTCGCGCCGGAGCCCGCCCACCTGCGCGGCGCTGAGGGCGCGGCCGGGACGGAGCGCCTTGAAGGCGACGGGCCGGCCCAGCTGGAGGTCTCGGGCCTCGTAGACGACGCCGAAGCCGCCGCGGCCCACCTCGCGCACGAGCTCGAAGCGGCCCACGATCTCGCCCGGCAGGAGCTTCTTCTGCCAGGCGTCGGCGGTCTGGGCGTCGGGAGTCCGCGCGAGCTCCTCGAGCAAGCGGGTGAGGGCGTCGGCTGGGGTCGACGACGGGGCGTCGTCGCCGATGGACACCGAGACCTCGGGCGGCAGTGGATCGTCGGGGTTCATTCGCGGCCGGAGGGGACATCTTATGCGAACGGACGGACCCCAGGCAGCCCGCCCGCGGTGACGGACGGGAGCGAGGGCCCGGACCTTGCTACGGCGGGCCGAAGCGGCATTCCTTGTGAGGGAGAGGACCCCTGCCTAACATTCCGGCACCTTCCCGTTTCCAACAGCCCACGAGGTCACCGTGCCCGACAAGAAGAGACCCGTTCTGCTCGTCGTCCTCGATGGTTGGGGGTTGCGCGCCGAGCGCGAGGCGAACGCGATCGCCCTGGCGGGGACGCCCAACATGGACGCGCTCATGCGCGACTATCCATGGACCGCGCTCAAGACGAGCGGTCTCGCGGTCGGACTCCCGGAGGGGCAGATGGGGAACTCCGAGGTCGGCCACACCAACCTCGGTGCCGGTCGAATCGTCTATCAGGACTTGGTGCGGATCAACCGCGCGGTCGAGGACGGCTCGCTCTTCCAGAACCCGGTGCTCCTGGAGGCGATGCATCGCGCCAAGTCCGGAAGCGGGACCGTCCACTTCCTGGGCCTGCTCTCGGATGGAGGCGTCCACAGCCACGTCCTGCACCTCCACGCCCTGCTCGAGCTGGCGCGGCGCGAAGGCGTACCGAAGGCCTTCGTGCACGCCTTCCTGGACGGCCGCGATACGCCGCCCAGGAGCGGCCTCGGCTACATGCAGTCTTTCGAGAAACGGCTCGGCGAGACCGGATACGGCAAGGTCGCGACGGTGATGGGACGCTACTACGCGATGGATCGCGACAAGCGCTGGGACCGAGTCGCGCTCGCCTACGCGGGGATGGTCCGGGGGGAGGGGTACCGCAGTGCCGGCGGAGCGCGCGCCGTCGAGGAGGCCTACGGCCGCGGCGAGAACGACGAATTCGTGAAGCCCACGGTGGTCATGGACGGCGACGGCCAGCCGCGCGCCCGGGTGCGTGACGGGGACGTAATCGTGTTCTTCAACTTCCGCGCGGACCGCGCCCGCGAGATCACGCGCGCCTTCACGGACGAGGCCTTCAAGGAGTTCGACGCGAAGCCGCGGCCGCGGCTCGCGTACTACGCGTGCATGACCGAATACGACAAGACGTTCCGGCTCCCGGTCGCCTATACGCCCGATCAACCCAACGAGATCTTCCCCGAGATCGTGTCCCGGGCGGGTCTGGCCCAGCTCCGCTGCGCGGAGACCGAGAAGTACGCTCACGTCACCTTCTTCTTCAACGGCGGGCGGGAGGTGCAGTACGCGGGCGAGGATCGCATCCTCGTGCCGAGCCCACGCGACGTGAAGACGTACGACGAGAGGCCGGAGATGAGCGCGCGGGAGGTGACGGACAAGCTCGTCGCCGCCGTCGACTCGAGGAAGTACGGCTTCATCCTGGTGAACTTCGCGAACCCGGACATGGTCGGGCACACGGGGATCCTGGAGGCGGCCATCAAGGCGGTGAAGGTGGTGGACGAATGTATCGGCCGGCTGTGGAAGGCCGCGTCCGCCGCGGGCATGGCCGTGCTCGTCACAGCCGATCACGGGAACTGCGAGATGATGGTCGATCCCGTCACCGGTCAGCCGCACACCGCGCACACGCTAGGTCCGGTGCCATTCATCCTGGCCGACCCCGACATGAAGGGTGCAAAGCTCCGCAGCGAGGGCGTCCTCGCCGACGTGGCGCCGACGGTCCTCCAGGTCATGGGCCTGCCGCAGCCCAAGGAGATGAAGGGGCTCGGGCTGGTGGTGAAATGAGGCCCTCACCCCAACCCTCTCCCGCTCAGCGGGAGAGGGAGCTAGGACTGCTGGTTACGTTGAGAGTTGCGATGAACCACATGCACACCTCGAATCCCGCCTCCGCCTTCGGCGCAGCCCTGCTCGACCTTCTCTACCCTCCGCGCTGCGCGGCCTGTGGCGAGGGGATCGCCTCCTCGGCGCTCGGGCCCTTTTGTCCGGTCTGTCGCGATGCCGTGGACCCCGTGCCTCCTGGCTGCCGGCGCTGCGGGCTTCCTGGCCCCGACCCCGTCTGCGGAGCCTGCCTCGCCGATCCGCCGTCCTTCGCGAGCTGCCGCGCGGGCGGCCTCTTCGGAGGCCCGCTCGCGGACGCGATCCACGCCCTCAAGTACCGCGACCGTCCCGCGCTGGCGCGCCCGCTCGGCGCGTGGCTCGCGAGCCGCGTCCCATTGCCCCGGAATGCGGCGATCGCTTCCGTCCCGCTGGGTAGGAAGCGCCGCCTCTCCCGCGGCTACGATCAGGCCGCGCTCCTGGCACGCGCGCTCTGCCGGGCGACCTCGCTGGCGTCGCTGCCCCTCGCGCTCGCGCGGTCCCGCGAGACGAAGCCGCAGGTGGGCCGCACCCGCGCCGACCGCCTGCGTAACGTCCGCGGGGCGTTCCGCGCCACGAGCGCCGTGAGCGGCCGCGACATCCTCCTCGTGGACGACGTCGTGACCACGGGCGCGACCGCCGACGCCTGCGGCGAGGCACTGATGCTGGCGGGCGCCCGTTCCGTCCACGTGGTCGCGCTCGCCCGCTCCGAATAGTCATCCTCGGGCGGGAATCGAACGAGCCGCCTGGGGGTACACTCCGCAGATGCCCAGGCTTCGACACGAGGCGGCCGCCGGAAGCCGCGCCGTCCTCGCGTCTCCAGGTCGAGCACCGGGTACCCGCGCCTTGGGCTGGCGGGGCGCGTCGAGCAGGATCGCGACGTGCGCTGGCATCGCCGCCGCTCTCTTCGCTCTGGCGTCCCTGGCCCGCGCTGGCGATGTCCCGGGCGTCCAGATCGTCCCCGTGGAGCCCGTCTCGGCGCGCTTGCAGGGGCTCCTCGCCGAGCTCGACCGCGACCACGCGGCGCCGCGCGCGTTCGTACCGCTCGTCGAGCTGTCCGATCTGGAGGACGAGCTGCCGGACCTGGCCCCGGCGGCGCTCGCATACGCCAGGCTGGCCGAGGATCGCGAGGCGCACCCCGAGGTGAGGGCGTACGCCCGCTTCCGCCTCGCGAGCCTGGAACGCTCGCGCGGCAACCTGCGCCGCTCGGAGGCAGAGCTCGAGAAGCTCGAATTCCTCTCCGGGTGGCAGGTCGCCGGCCCGTTCGACAACGAGGGGAAGCGCGGCTTCGACGATGTCTTCCCGCCCGAGCGCGAGCAGGATCTCGCGGCCCGCTTCCCGGGCAAGGCGCGCGAGGTGGGCTGGCGACCGCTCCCGGCCGAGGTGATCTCGATGGGCTTCGCGGACCTGGGGGCGGCGGTGCGCCCAGCGCGCGAGGTCGTGGTGTACGCGCTCACCGTGCTGGACGCGCCGCGCGAGGAGCGGGTGCGCCTCCACCTCGGCACGAGCGGGGCGGTGAAGGTCTTCGTGAACGGCGCGCTCGTCCACGCCGATCCCACCTACCACGTGGCCCGCCTCGACCAGAGCGTGGTGGCGTTCACCTTGCGCAAAGGGCACAACCGCCTCCTCCTGAAGCTCTGCCACGCCCAGGGCCAGCTCGGCTTCTACGCGCGACTCGCCGACGGGCGCGGCGACCCTGTCCACCGGGCGGCGACCGGGGTGCCGCCGCTCCCTCCGCCGCAGGCCCCCGCGCTCCGGGCCTCGGCCGCTCGTCCCGCGTACGCGAAACCCTGCAGGGCGGGGGCTTGTCCCCCGCCGGCCGAGAGGCATGCGCCGGTGTGCTCAAGACCTGTCGAAAAATGCCTGCGGCTTCTTAGCCTGGGTGGGGCTCTGCCGGCGGGGCGGGGCGGCGCGAGCCCCGGGTACTCAGTCCTCGCGGTCCTGGAACGCCGGGCGGCCGAGGCCCGCGGTCCGGCAGCGGCGCAGGCTCATGGGGACCTCGCCATCGCGCTGGCGGAGCGGCGGCCAGGCGAGGATCGGGAGCGGCGCGCGGCGGACGAGGCCCGCCGGGCGGTCGAGCTCGCGCCCCGCTCGGTGTCGGCGCGATTCCTCGCGGCGCGACTCGACGAGGACGGCAACCGGCGGCGCGTGCAGCTCGAGGCGGCCGTCGAGGCCCACCCCGACGATGCGCTCGCCCTGACCGCGCTCGCCAGGCACGAACTGCAGCGCGGGCGGCTGGCGCGGGCGAAGCGCCTCCTCGACCGCGCCATCGCGGCCTCGCCCCGATACGTGGCCGCCCGGCTCGCGCAGGCGGATCTCCAGGAACAGGCCGGACTCGCCGCGCGCGCCCGGGCGCAGCGCGAGGCGACGGCCCGAACCGATCCCTTCCATCCCGGCGCCGTGGCGGCAGCTGCGCGCAGCGCCCGGGCCCAGGGTCGTCCGGACCAGGCGGCTCGGCTCCTGCGCAAGGCGCTGGCCCTCCGCTTCGACGACGCCTCCGCGCGCGCGATGCTGGTGCAGGTGCTGCTCGAGCAGGCCGACCTCGAGGGGGCGGTGCAGCTCATCCAGGAGGCTCTCCGCCTCGATCCTGCCGACCGGATGGCCAGGCTCAGGCTGGCCGACCTCCTCGCCGCGAACGGCCGGAGCGACGAGGCCGAGGCCGCCTTCGAGGTCGCGCTCCGCATCGCGCCGGACGAGGCCGAGATCCTGGAGCGGCGCGGCCGGGCGCGGCTCCGCGCCGGACGCACGAAGGACGCCCTGGCCGACTTCCAGGCGGCGCTCGAGCTCAAGCCCCAGAACCCGCAACTCAAGGAACTGGTGCGAGCCCTGGAGCCTGCTCGCGAGCGGTTCGAGAAGCCGTACCTCTACGACGCGCTCGAGCTCGCGCGCACCGCGCCCCCGCCTGAGCCCGAGGACGACGCGTTCGTGCTCGGCGATCTCAAGGTCACCAAGGTCTTTCCTTCCGGCCTCTCCTCCACGTTCACCCAGGTCGTGGTGCGGGTGGTCACGCAGCGCGGCGTGGACGCCTGGCGCACCTGGTCGGCGGGTTACAGCGCCGATCGGCAGGAGCTGCGGGTCGAGCGCGCGCGGATCGTGAAGCCCGACGGCGAGGTGGTGGAGAGCTACCAGGAGAGCGATCACAGCGCCAGCGAGCCGTGGTACCGGCTCTACTACGACACCCGCAGGCGCACCCTCGGATTCCCCGCGCTGACCCCGGGCGACCTCCTCGAGATCGCCGTGCGCACCGACGACGTGGCGAGCGAGAACCTCCTCGCCGACTACTTCGGCGACCTGGTGTTCCTCGGGGACGGCAAGCGGAAGGCCCGGGCCGACTACGTCCTCCTCGTCCCGGGGGGGCGACCGATCTTCGCGAGCGAGCCGGCGCTGCCGAACATCTCCCGGAGCGAGCGCCGGCTCCCGGATGGCGTGGTCGAGCGGCACTGGGCCGCGCGCGACGTGGCGCGCATCCGACCGGAGCCGGGCATGCCGGGCTGGAGCGAGGTCGCGCCTTACGTGCACGTCTCGACCTACGAGAGCTGGGCCGACGTGGGACGCTTCTACTGGAGGCTCATCCGGGAGCAGCTGGCGGTCACGCCCGAGATCCGCGATGCGGCCGGCCGCATCGCCTCCGAGGTCCGCGCGGAGCGGCGGGCGAAGGGCCAGCCCGAAGCGGGCGACGCGCTCGCGCTGGTGCAGGCCGTCCACCGCTTCGTGGTGACGAACATCCGGTACGTGGGGCTCGAATTCGGCATCCACGGTTACAAGCCCTACCGCGTCGACCAGGTGCTCGAGCGCCGCTTCGGCGACTGCAAGGACAAGGCGAGCCTCGCGCACGCCCTCCTCGAGGCGCTCGGGATCGATTCGCGGCTCGTGCTCCTGCGCATGCGGCGGCTGGGGCGCATCCCCGAGCGGCCTGCCTCGCTGGCCGTCTTCAACCACGCCATCCTCTACGTGCCGCGCTACGACCTGTGGCTCGACGGAACCGCCTCGTACTCGGGATCGCACGACCTGCCGGGCGAGGACCGCGGCGCGACCGTGCTGGTGGTGAACCCATCCGATCCGGCGCGGTTCACCACCGTCCCGGAAGGCCGGCCCGAGGACAACGTGAGCGCGAGCCGCTACGACGTGGCGCTGGCCGCGGACGGCAGCGCCCTCGTGAACGGGCAGGCGCGCGTGGCAGGGGTCCACGCGCCCGGCTACCGCCGCGCCTACGCCGCCGAGCACGACCGCCGCGCGCGCCTGGAGCAGGCCATGAGCCGCGCCTTCCCCGGCCTGACGGTGCAGTCGGTCTCCGTCTCCGACCTGGGCCGTCTCGAGGACGAGGTGTCGATGCGCTTCTCGATGGCGCTGCCGCGCCTGGCCGAGCGAGAGGATGGCCAGCTGCGATTCCTGCCCTTCGGCGGCGGCCACCGCTACGCGGAGAGCCTGGCACCGCTCTCGTCGCGGCGCTTCGACCTGGTGGTGGGCGAGCCCTGGGAGACGCGGCTCACCTACCAGTACACGCTCCCGAAGGGCTTCGCGGCCGTCGAGCTTCCCGCGCCGGTGCGTCTCGACGCGACCTTCGCGGCCTTCGACGCGAGCTGCCGCGAGGAGGGAGGCGCCGTGAAGGCCGAGGCGCGCATCGCCATGAAGAAGGGGCTCGTGACCGCCGCCGAGTACCCCGCTTTTCGCGAGTTCCTCTCGCAGGTGGACCGCGCGCTGGCGCGGCCGGTCCGCGTCGGCCCTCCCGTGACGTCACCGACGGTGGCGCGGTGAGCGAATGACCATCCGAGACACCGCCCGAGAGGAGGCGGGCACCATGGCCCGGGCTCTACCGCTCCTGCTCGCGGCCCTCGCCGGCTGCGCTGCGGCGCGCGTCCCGCTCGATCGCCCCGAGGGCGATGCGGGCGCCGCGCGGGCCTCCGCGCGCGAGCTGGCGCTGGCGGGGCTGCGCGCGTACGTGGTGAGAAACGACGCGGCCACCGCCGTCCGCCGCCTGGAGGAGGCGACGCGGCGCGACGGGCGCGACCCGTGGGCGCGCTACGGGGCGGCGCTCCTCGCCCGCCGCCGCCTGGACGACGCGGCCGAGGTGTCGCAGTGGACCGCCCTCGTCGATCGCGCGCCAGCACACCCGCTCGCGCTGGTGGCGGCGCGGCGTCTCATGGACCTTGCGGAGCGCGCTCCTCCGCTCGCGCAGGCCGTGGAGGCCGGGCTCGCGCCGGCGCAGGAGCGGCTCCGGGGGCTCGCCGCCATCCGCGTCCGCTCGGTGCGGACGGCCGCGGCGGCCGCGCTGGGCGATCGGCAGCGGGCGGCTGGTCTTCGGGCCGAGAACGGCGTGGTGACCGCGTGGACGCTGGCCGGACCTTTTGGCGCGCTGCACGCCCTGCAGATCGACGAGCGCTTCGCGCCCGAGGAGGGCGTCCTGCCCGGGAACACGCCCGCGCCGGCTGGGCTCCCGGCGGTGCCAGTGCGCGCGGTGGCCTGCTCCGACGGCGTGCTCGCCCTGGAGGGCGAACCGCCGGGCGGGGACATCTTCTACCTGGCCACCGACGTGACGCTGGCGCGCGGCGGTGACTACTACCTCACCGTGACTGGCACGACCACGCTGCGCGCGTTCGTGGACGGGGCTCCGGTGGTGGAGCGGCGCGCCTACGCCGGCTTTCCACCCCTGACGCAGGTGGTGCCGGTCGAGCTCGGCGCGGGCCGGCATCGCCTCTTGGTGAAGATCGGGCGAGGAGGCGCGCTGGCCCACCTGCGCGTCGCGCTGTCGAGGGCCGGCGGCGCTCCCTCCGACGCGACCTTCGCGCCCGCGCTTCCCGGGAACCGTGGGCCCGCCGTCCACGAGGGTGGGCTACCACCGGTCGTGTATCGACTGCGCGACCTCGCCGAGCTCTTCGAGCGTGAGGTGGACCCCGAGGTGGCGCTCCTCGCCGCGGCCCGTGACGCCCTGGAGGTCGATCGGGAGACCTCGAAGGCGCTTCTCGACGAGGCGCTGGCCCGCGCCCCCCGGTCGGCGGCGCTGCTCGTCGCGAGGGCCGAGGCGCGGCTCGATGACGCGACGCTCTCCGAGCGTGTCGCCCGGGCGCGGTCCGAGGCGGATCTGGAGAAGGCGCTCGCGGCGGACCCTGGCCACGCCGCGGCGCGGCTCGCGCGCGCCGAGCTGGCGCGGGCCGCCGACCGGCGCGACGAGGCGGCGGCGCTCCTGGACGGCTTGGCCGAGGCGGATGCGGCGCGGCCGCGGGCGCTCATGGCGCGCGCCCAGCTCGCCCGGGCGCGCGATCTCGCCGAGCGCGCGGAGCGGCTGGCCGAGGAGGCGCGCCGCACTGGCGGCGATTGCGCCGCGCTCGACCTCCTGCTCGATCTCGCTCTCAAGCGCGACGCGCTGGCGAGGCAGGACGAGCTGGTGGGCGCTCTCGGACGATGCCCGGGTGGACGCGAGCGCCTCGTCGAGCATCGCCGCCGCCGCGGCGATCTGGCCGGCGCCCTGGCCGTCGCGAGCGAGGTCGCTGCAAGCGCTCCCGCGCGTGTGGGCGCGCGCCTGGCGCGGGCGAGCCTGCTCGCGGCGAGCGGCGATCCGCGCGCGGCCGCGGAGGACCTCGCCGACCTGGCTCGCACCTGGCCGCGCGATCCCCGGATCGAGAAGGGCCGCGCCGAGTATCTCGACGCGGCCGGCGACGCGACGGGCGCGCGGACCGCCCGCGAGCGCGCCCTCCTCCTCGACGGCGGCGACCTGGCGCTCAGGAGGGCGCTCTCCATGGAAGGCGGGAAGGAGCCGCTCGACGATCTCTCCGAGGACGGCGAGCGCTCCATCGCCGCTTACCGCGCAGCCCTGCCCGCCTACGCCACCTCGAGCGTGACCGTGCTCGACCTCGGCGCGGTGGAAGCGCATCCCGGCGGCGCCTACACCGAGCGCATCCACACCGTGGTCGAGGCGCGCGATCAGCGAGCCGTGGACCACGTGGGAGAAGTTTCCGTGCCCGAGGGAGCCGATCTGCTTCTGGCACGGACGGTGAAACGAGACGGCCGGGTCCTCGAACCGGAGGACGCTCTCGGAGAGAAGCGCACGCTTTCGCTCCCCGGCCTCGAGCCGGGCGACTTCGCCGAATGGGAGTGGCTGCGCAGCGTGCCCGCGCGCGGACCAGCGGTGCCGGGCTTCACCGCCGACCCGTTCTTCTTCCGCGGTGACACGCCCCTGTGGCGGTCGACTTACACGGCCACGGCGTCGCTCGGGCTCGACCTCGAGGTGGACGCGCACCACATGCCGCCACCCTTGATACGGATCGAAGGTGGGCGCGCCGTGGTCCGGGTGCTGCGCGAGGGCGTGCCGCCGCTGCTCGCCGAGCCGAACGCGCCCATGGACTCCGAGCACATGCCCTTCGTGCAGGTGGGCGCCGCGGCCGGCCGGGACGCGCTCGCGCAGGCCCTGGCCGACTCCATGCTCGAAGGCTTCCGGCCCAGCCACGAGGTCCGCGTGCTGGCCGCCGAGATCGCTCGCGGAGCCTCCCTCACCGCACCTTCTGCCGCGCCGGGCGAGGAGGAGGAAGGTGCGCGAAGGCCCGGAGGGCGCGCCGGCGCAGCGGAGGCGTTCGCCCGGGCCGCTTACCGCCGCGTGAACGAGATCGTGCTCGGGCAGGGGGGGGCCTTCACGGAACCGGCCGGCGCGATCCTCTCGCGCGGACGCGGGAACAGGACGATCCTCCTGAAGTCGCTTCTCGACGCGCTCGGGGTGAAGGCCCGCGTCGCCCTGGTGCGCGACTTCACCCGAGATCCGTCGCCGTATCGCTTCCCGCGCGCCGACCTCTACGGCTATGCGGTCCTGCGGGTCGAGGCGGGCGGGCGCGTGTTCTGGCTCGATCCCACCACGCGCGGGACGCCCTTCGGGACGCTCCCGGGATCGGTCCGCGCCGTCGATGCCCTCGTGCTGCCCGGGCCGGGCGAGGTGCTCGAGGGGGCGAGGACGCCCGCCGGCCAGGACGACGAACGCCACGTGACGCGGCTCCAGGTGGCGCTCGGAGAGGACGGGGGGGCGATGGTGGAGGGGACGGACGAGTATCGCGGGTTCGAGGCTGCGGCGCTGCGCGCTTCCATCGAGGCCCTCGACGTCCAGGCGCGGCGTCAGGCCGTGGAGCGGGCGCTGTCGCGCAGCTTCCGCGGCCCGGCGCTGGTGGACTTCAGGATCGACGGCGAGGGCGACATGGACGGCCCGCTCCTCCTGCGCTGGAGCGCTCGCGTCGAACACTGGGCCCGCTTCGAGGAAGGCCGCGCCGTCGTCGACGCGCCGCTCTTCCCGGCGCGGCTGGCCTCCCGGTTCCTGCAGCGTGCCACGCGGGAGACGCCGCTGCTGGTTCCCTCCGACGAGCGGAGCGCGCTCGAGCTCACCGTCGCGCTGCCCGCAGGCTGGGCCCCGGTCCCGGCGGCTGCAGCCGACGTCCGCTCCTCGTTCGGGCGATACAGGCGCGTCGAGCGTGGAGAGCCAGGCCGGTTCGTGAGGGAGGACGGCTTCGACCTCCTGCGCGCCCGGGTCGCGCCCGCCGACTACGCGTCCTTCGCCGGGTTCGCGAGCACGGTGGACGCCGCGCAGGAGACGCCCATGGTCTTCCATAGCTCCACCCAGGGTAAGAAAACACCCGCCGGCCCGGATGCGTAACCCGGCGGATCTAGGGCCTGGCGCCGCGGCACCGCGCTTGCTCGAGATCGTGGCGTGCGCTCCGACGCCCTCAGGTTCCTCGACAAGCTGCTCCGCAAGATGGCGCTCATCTCCTGCCGGTGGCTCTCCGGGCCAGTTGCAGCGGTGCCCGTCCCGGCCCTCGCGCCTTGCGCCGCGTGGCGCCGGCAGGTGAGGCCCCGGCGGTAAGACGCGCAGCCACATCCGAGCACAGCCCCGCCAGGGGAATGCGCCCGAGAGAAGACCGTTCTCGTGTCGTGTGCATCGGGCCGGCCCCAGACAGATCGACATCTTCGCCCGCTCATCGTTCTGGGGCCGGCCATTCTTCCTGAAGTCGCGGGTAGCTGAGTACCCGGGGGCGCAGGCCGCCCCCGCCCCGCCGGCAGAGCCGGCGGGGCCCCACCCTGGCTAAGAAGCCCAAGGTGTTTTTAGACAGGTCTTGAGCCCCACCCACGCACCGCACGGCGCGTGATCGGGGCGGCCAGGGCGCGCCCTCCGCAGCGGCGCGGCGCGCCTCGCCGCAACCGGCGGCCGCAACGCGGGTTCATGGTGGCGACGAGAACGTCACCAGGAGAGCCCACATGAAGCCTACCCGCCTACTAATCTCCGCACTGCTCGCGCTGGCCGCCTTGGCCGGCTGCGGCGGCACCACCAGTGAATCTGCCTTCCAGGCCGCCGCGCCCAACTACCAGGCGCTGTCGATGGACCTCACGTCCGGCGACGAGGCGGCGCCCAGCGCCGCGGCCTTGACCGTGGCCGGCGGTGACGCGGCCGCAGTTACCCTTCCCGACTGCCACCCCCACCTGTTCATCCGGACGCACGACGTCGTCTCCCGGGTGAACCGTCACATGTGGTTCTTCCTCCGGCATGTCGAGGGCATGATCCACCGCCATCCGGACACCACGACCGGGGACTCGCAGGTGTGGGAGCGCGTGAGGGATGGCATCGACGTGCGCTTCACCATCACGCGCTCCGGCGACGCCGTCTTCACCTGGAAGCTCGAGATGAAGAAGGTGGTCGCGACGGACTTCGTGACCGTCTTCTCCGGCCAGATCGATCGCACCGGCGCGCAAGGTGCGCACCAGGGCGTTGGCGACGCGGCGCTCGACCTCGGCGCGCTCGCCGGCGTCACCGGCCAGGACGTGGCCGGTGTCCTCGCGGCACACTTCGAGACCTTCACGGGCAAGCGTCTCGTGGTCGTCGACGCGAAGGGTGTGATCTGGGACGCCGACGCCAACGCTCCGTTCCTGCGCCAGCCGCGCGACGCCCACTACGTCTACGATCGCGAGCCCGGCACGGGCGGCAGCCTCAAGATCGACGAGCAGATGGTGTTCGCGTGCCCCACCAACGTCTCGCTCGCACCGGCCGACGTGAAGCTCGTGGCCCGCTGGTACAAGACCGCCTCGGGCGCCGTGCACGGCCGCTCCGACGCGCTCATGACCGGCGGTCAGCTTCCCGCCGGCGACAAGGTCGTCGGCCTCACCTGCCACCAGGGCGCCGTGGAGAGCGCCGAGCAGGCCGAGAGCTACTGGCTCATGAAGGAAGAGGACCCGACCGGCGCGACGGTAGCGGGCAGCGCGCACAGCTCTTCCATCGATCCCCCGACCGTGTGCGATCCGCTGCTCAACCCCCCCAACGGCGACGTCCCCGCGCTCGACAACCCCGCGACCGACTTCGACATGAGCGGGATCGTCTTCACGGACTCGACGCCCTATCCGTTCCCCGGGATCTGAGCACCTCACCCTCTCAAGACCTGTCGAAGAATCAGTTGCGGTCGCAGGGGCCGGGGTGGGGCCCCGATGGGCTTTGCCCGGCGGGGCGGGGGCGGCCTGCGCCCCCGGCGACTCAGGGCAGCAACCGCTCCACCACCGCGCTGTGGACCTCCATCCCGCGCGAGGTGAGCACGAGCCGGCCGTCGAGGAGGGCCGCGAGGCGGGCGCGTACCAGCGCGTCCGCCTCGCCGCGTTTCGGAGCGGTGACCTCGTGGAGGTGCAGGCCGCGGCGCGTGCGGAGCGCGAGCAGCACTCGCTCCTCGTGGAGCTCGCGCGGGCCGAGCAGCTCTTCCTCGGCCGTCGGGAGGCGTCCTGCTTCCACCGCCGCGAGATAGGCGGCGGGGCTGCGGACGTTGCCCCAGCGCCGCGCGGACGCGCCGCCCGGATCGTGGCGGCAGCCGAAGGCGCCGACGCCGAGGCCGAGATAGCTCTCGCTGTCCCAGTACAGGCGGTTGTGGACCGACTCGGAGCCAGGCCGGGCGTAGTTCGAGATCTCGTAGCGCACGAGGCGAGCCCGGCGCAGCGCCGAGCGGATCGCCCGCGCCTGCGCCACGATGTCGTCGTCTGGGGGGAGCGGCAACCGGCCCTGGCGGCGGAGCCGCGCGAGCGGGACCTCCTCGGCGAGCACCTCCGGATCGAGCGTGAGCGCGTAGGCCGAGACGTGGGCCACGGGCAGCTCCGCCAGCCGCTCCGCGTCGGCTCGCGCCGTCGCGACGGTGGACCGGCGGGCGCCGTAGATGATGTCCACGGAGACGTTGGGCAGGACGGAGGCCGCGGCGCGGATGGCGCGCTCGGCCTCGACTGGGCCGTGCCGCCGGCCCAGCTTGGCGAGGACGGCAGGGTCGAAAGACTGCACGCCGATGGAGAAGCGGTTCACGCCCGCGGCGTGGTACGCGGCGAGCCGCTCCCTGCTGGACGAGTCGGGGTTTGCCTCCAGCGTGACCTCGGCATCCGCAGGCAGCCCGAGGCTTGCGCGGACTTCGGCTACCACCACGGCAACCTGCTCGGGGTCCCAGAGCGAAGGCGTGCCGCCACCGAGGTAGAGGGTTCGAGGCTCGAGACCCGCGAAGCCCGCCGCGCGCAGCGCCAGCTCCCCCAGCACCGCGCGCGTGTAGCGCTCCTGCGGGATGGGCCGTTCGGTCGCGACCGCGAAGTCACAGTACGGACAGTGAAATGTGCAGTAGGGGAAGTGGACGTAGATGCCGAAAGGGCGGGTGGACATGGGAGACAGGCCTCAGGCCTAAGGCCTCGGGCAGGCGCGGCGAAACACGTGTCTCATAAGGCGCGAGAGGGCGCCCGACATCCCGCGCCAGCACGTCGATCCATGCGCGAATCACGCTGCGGCGTGGCCGGGGTGGGGCCCCGAAGGGCTTTGCCCGGCGGGGCGGGGGCGGCCTGCGCCCCCGGCGACTCAGCCCTTCTTCGTCTGCCCGAGGAGATCCTTGTTCTTCTGGTGGTAACGCGCCACCTCGCCGTTGAGGAAGTCGTTCTCGGACTTGAGGTCCTGGAGCTCCTCGCCGGCGCGGGCGAGCGCTTCCTCGGCCACCACGAGCTGCGCCTGCTGGGCGACGTGCTCGGCTCGCTCCTTCTCCAGCTCCGCGATGCGACGGCGCCCTTGCCCCTCCGCCCGCCCGCTTGCTTCGAGCCTCCGCTCCAGCTCAACCATGCTGGCCTTCATGCGCTGCACCTCGGAGGCGTGCCTGCGCTCGGCGTCGAGCGCCTCCTCCGAGATCGTGCGCCGCTGCGCCTCGGCGTCCGCCAGGAGCCGGCTCACGTGCGCCTCGCGCGTCGTGCGCTCGGTCTCGAGCTCGGCCGCTCGCCGCCGCAGCGCGGCCATCTCCGAGCCGACACGGGCCAGCTCGCTCACGCGGCCCTGGATCTCGACCGCCGCCTGCTCCTTCACGCGTTCGCGATCCGCCGTCGCCTGGTGGGCCGCCCGCGCCGCCGCCTCGGCCTGCTGCGTGCGCTGCTGGAGCAGCTCCTGCGCGTGACCCAGCTCGCGCCGGAGACGGGGCGTCTCTGCGGCCTGCGGCTCGAGGGCCGCCAGCCGCTGCACCTCGCTCTCGAGCGTCGCCGCCTGGGCGCGCGCCGCCTCGTGTCTCTGGACCTCGGTCGCGAGCTTTCGCGACAGGTCCTCGCGTTCGGCCGCGAGCTGCGCCTCCCGCCGCCCGGCCTCTCCGAGCGCGCCCTGGAGCCGGCTCGCCTCGGCTGCTGCGGAAGACTGGCTCTCCTCCAGCGCGCGGGCGAGGTCGGCTGCGCTCGCCCTGGCGGAGCCCAGGTCCGCTTCGAGCGTGCGGTTGGCTTGCTCCGCCGCCAGCGCCCTCTCCGCCTGGCCCGTGGCCTCGGCGCGAGACTGCCCCAGCTCCTCCGTCAGCACGCCGCGTGCGTCGCGCTCCCGGGAGAGTTCCTGGTCCAGGGCTTCGCCGCGCTCCCCAGCCTCGGCGAGCTGCTGCGCCAATTCTTCGCCGCGGGCGCGCGCGGCGTCCTTCTCGGCCGACTCGACCGCGATCGCCTGCGCCTGGGCTTCGCGGTCCGCCTGCGAACGGGACCTCTCTTGCTCGAGCTCCGCGCCGAGCCGCGCGACGTCCCCGGCCAGGCCGTCGCGCGCCTCGCTCAAGCTGGCCAGCCGCGCTTCCAGCTCCTGGCGCTCGAATCCGTGCTCCAGCTCTGTCTGGTCCCGCGCGGCGCGCTCCGCCTCCAGGGTGGCGGTGGCGGCGCTCCGTTCCTCGAGGGCGGCGGCCTCGAGCTGCGCGCGCGCGTCGTCGGCGTCGGCGAGGCGCTGCGTCCATGCCTGCTCGGACGCGGTGCGCGCGTCATCGGCCTCGGCCTGCCGCTGCGACCATGCCTGCTCGGAGGCCTCCGAAGCCTGCATCGTCTCGGATAGCACGTCGGAGAGCGACTGGCGCGTCGTCTCGGAGTCGGCGAGGCGCGCCTCCAGTTCCGCCCGGCGCTTCTCCACCTCCTCGCCGCCGGCGCGGGCCTGTGCCAGCTGCTGTTCCAGGGTGGTGCGCGTCCGCTCGCCGTCGGCCAGATCGCGGCGCAGCGACTCGATGTCCGTGCGCAGCTCCGCCGCGTCCTGTCGCTGCGCTGCGACGGAGTCCTTCACGCGCGCGAGGAAGGTGTCCTTCACGCGCAGGCGTTCCCGGAAGAACTCCAGCTTCTCCTCGGGAGTGCCTCGCGGCGGTGACGGATCGCGTGGCCACTCGGCGAAGAGATCGCCGTCGCGCGGAGCCGCGTCTCGTGGCGGCGGCGGGGGGCGCGGGCGGGGCGGTGGCGCGGGAGGGGTCGCCGCCGCGCCCGGAATGGGCGGTGGCGCCGCGCCGGTTCGGCCCGGCTGCGCCGGCGAGGCCTGCGACGAGCCCTCCGCGGCGCCGTTCTGGACGAGCTCCGAGGCGCGCCCGAGGAGGCCCACGAGGTCGAGCGGCGTCCGGACGTACTCGTCGGCGCGCGTGCGGCTCTGGCGGTGGGCCTCGATGGCCCCCTCCGATGCCTCGCTCGTGTAGAGGATGAGCGGCACCGAGGCGAGCGAACGCTTGATGCGGTTGCACACCGAGAATCCGCTCATGTCGGGCAGTTCGGCCGCGAGCAAGATGAGGTCAGGGCGGCTGGCGCGGCAGCGGTCCACGGCAGCCTCGCCCGCGGAGAGCGTTGTCACGTGGAAGCCCGCGGGCCCGAAGGCGCGGCGGACCGATTCGGCCAGCTCGGGGTCCGATTCGATGAGGAGCAGCTCGCGTGCCATGGGATTGGCTTCATGCTATCCCGGATCGTGAAGCGGAAGAAAGGCGGCAGAGCGCGGCGGGATATCGCGACATGTCGAGGAACACACCGCTAGGTGAACGCGCGGACGAGGTTCGACTACACCGTCCTCCATGTTCGGCTCGAGCTCGAGGGCTTGAAGGTCGGAGGTCGGGCGGGGGAGTCCTCTCCTTCTCTTCGTCCGCGGAGCGCGGGAGTGGGGCGGGGTGCGACGTCCCGTGTTAATCGTCGCTCATGCCTTCCTACGCCATCACGGTCGAGGTGCCAGAGGGCGACGCGGACGACTGCGCCGCGCTCTTCCTCGACCAGGGCGCCCGTGGCGCCGAGGTTCACGACGGCTCGATCGCTCCGATGCCGGGCGCCCCTCGGCCATCCTTCGGCCGCGCCTACGTGGTCGCGTTCTTCGAGGCGCGCGAGGAGGCGGAAGCCGCCGGGGACGCGCTGGGAATGGCGGGCAGCATCGCCGAGGTCCCGGACCAGGACTGGGGGGAGAGCTGGAAGGAGGGCCTGGCGCCGGCTGTGGTCGGCTGCGTCTTCGTCCGGCCCTCCTGGATCAGCGCGCAGCCGCCGCCCGGGACCGTCGAGGTGGTGCTCGATCCAGGAATGGCGTTCGGGACGGGGACGCACCCGACGACGCAGCTCTGCCTGGAGGCGCTGGGCGAGCTCCTCCGCGAAGAGCCCGGCTCCGACGTGCTCGACGTCGGCACGGGTGCGGGCCTGCTTGCCATAGCCGCGAAGAAGCTCGGCGCGGCCCGCGTGGTCGGGACCGAGGAGGACGTGGTTGCGCTGCGGGTCGCCGAGGAAAACGCCGACCGCAACGGAGTCGTCCTCGAGCTCAGGCTCGAGCCACCGGGCGCCGTGCCAGGCCTGTTCCAGATCGTCGTCGCGAACATCCTCGCCAACACGCTCGTCGCGCTCGCGCCCGCCATCGCGTCGCGCTTGGCCAAGGGGGGTACGCTGCTCCTGGCGGGCATACTGGGCGGGCAGGAGGAGGAGGTCCGCGCCGCCTACGTGGATCAGGGGCTCACGAGGTTCCGGGCGTGCGAACGGAGCAGGGGAGAGTGGCGCCTGCTGGCGCTCCGGGCGCCGGCAGGCGCCGGCGCTGCGGCGGCGCGGTGACCCATCCACGGCGCCGCCTCTTCGTCCCGCGCGATCGCATCGCGCGGGACCGCGCCCCGCTCGTCGCGGCTGACCTCCACTATGTGTGCGACGTGCTGCGGCTCGTGCCCGGCGCCGAGCTGGAGGTGTTCGACGGCGAGGGAGGGTCCTACGCAGCGCGCCTGGTGGAGGAGGGCCAAGCGCTCGTGCTCACCCTGGGACCCCGCCGCGACGTGTCGGTCCCGCGCGCTCGCGTCCACCTGGGGTTTGCGCTGGCGCGGGGGGAGCGCTGCGACCTCGTCGTGCAGAAGGCGACCGAGCTGGGCGTGGCGGGCCTCTCGCCAGTGGAGGCAGCGCGCTCGGTGGTGCGCCTCGATCCGGCGCGTGGGGCGGAGCGCGTGCGGCGCTGGCGACGCATCGCGGCGGAGGCGGCGCGCCAGTGTGGCCGCGCCGACGTTCCGGCGGTCGGGGCCCCCGCGCCGCTCGAGACCGTCATCGCCGATGCGCCGGAGGGCTTCCGGAAGATCCTGTTCTACGAGGGGGGTGGCGAGCCGGTGGCAGACGTCGTGGAACGCGGCGCGGCTGGTCACCTCCTGCTCATCGGCCCCGAGGGCGGGTTCACGCCGCAGGAGGTGGAGGCAAGTCTCGCCGCGGGTGTGCGGCTCGCCACGTTCGGCCCACGCGTGCTCAGGTTCGAGACAGCCGCCATCGCCGCGGTGGCGCTCGTTCAGCACCTGGTGGGCGACCTCGG
This sequence comes from Anaeromyxobacteraceae bacterium, assembly GCA_041500205.1. Lineage (GTDB taxonomy): Bacteria > Myxococcota > Myxococcia > Myxococcales > Anaeromyxobacteraceae > Anaeromyxobacter_A. The sequence continues at coordinate 40,642 of JBGQLS010000007.1, forward strand.
CTGACCGAAGGCCTGTACTCGGCTCCGCGCGAGCCGGGCCAGATCCGATGCCAATGACTGAGTCGCCGGGGGCGCAGGCCGCCCCCGCCCCGTCGGCATGGCCGTCGGAGCCCCACCCCGGCTAAGAAGCCAAAGGCATTCTTCGACAGGTCTTGAGAACCGGGGCTTCGGGCCTCAGAGCCTGTGAGTTTATCTCCGGACCGAGCCAGATGGCCTAGCTGCAAGCCGCGCGAGGCGCAAGCCCGAAGCTGTAGTTCGTGCTACTGCGAGGGCTTGCAACGATGCGCCGCAGATCGGCCGTCGCGGCGACGGGAGGGGATAGATTCACAGGCTCTCAGGGAACCGCTCGCGATCAT
>JBGQLS010000008.1:0-40674 GCA_041500205.1 Anaeromyxobacteraceae bacterium
CCTCCCTCACCCCAACCCTCTCCCTCGCGGAGGGAGAGGGAGACAGGATCCCTTTGGCCTCCCCTCTCGTGGAGGTGTGCTTAGCTGGCTGCCGCGCTCTTGAAGCGGTCGAACCTACTTGTGACTAATGCCCAGGGCTCTGCCGGCGGGGCGGGGGCGGCCTTCGCCCCCGGGTACTCAGTTAGCGCTGGCTCCAGGCTACGGACTACAGGCTTCAGGAACAGAACGACCGCGAATTCTAGGCTGCACCTGAAGCCCGAGGCCCGAAGCTCAGGGCGCCAGGTGAGCAGCATTGCGTCCAGGCCTGGCGCGACGTCCATGGACGCGACGGCGGCGCATCATCGACCGCGGTACCGCTCCAGGCCGACGGATGCTTCGGCCCGCCACCTGTCGGCGTCCGGGTTTCCCGTCCCGCCCGCGGCCGTGGAGAGCTCGAGGGCCCGCTGGTACGCGGCGCGGGCCGCCCCGGACGCGCCGTTCTTCCCGAGCGCCTCCGCCAGGACGAGCTGATTGTCTGGCGCGTCCGGGAAAAGGCCGGCGGCCGCGCGTGCCTCGCCGAGCGCCGCCTCGGGATCGCCAGGTCCGATGGGCCATCCCGGCGCCCGCAGCAGCACGAGCGCGAGGACGCGGTGCGGGCCGCCCGAATCGAGCTCGGGGACCTTGGCGATCGCCCTCCGGAGGAGCTCGACCATCTTGCCGAGCGCGTCCTTGCCCGTCGAGGCCCGCTCTCGCGCCTGCTCCCCGAGTGCGATGGCGAGCCGGTAATCGCACGCCGCGTCCGAGGGCGCGCGCCGCTGGCACCACTGTCCGAGCTGCACCTGCTCCTGCGCGAGCCGCGCGCGGACGGAACCGTCGTGCTCGCGCTCGATGCGAAACGTCATGGCACGCATCGCGCCGAGCAGAGCATCGACGTGTTGCTCGTCGGCGGCCGCCGCGTCCAGGTACAAGGCCTGAGCTCTCTCGGCCTCGCGCGGATCGGCGCGCCGAGCCCAGGCGCCGTCGGCGGCGCGGACGAGCTCGGCCACGCTCCTCGCGCCCGAGGTCCCAGGGGCCATCGTCGCGACGGGAGGGGGCTCGCGCAGCGCCGGAGCACACGCGGCCGCGATCAGCGCCGCCACACCTGCTGACGCGGCCCATGTCATCTCGCCGCCTCCGCGTACGCCTTCCGCGCGGCGGCGAACGCCTTCTCGTCGAGGGCCTTGAAACCCTCCAGCTGGATGGCTTCGAGCGCCGCGGCGCCCGCCGCATCGGAGGGCAGCGCACGGAGGGCAGCCTCGATCGTGCTCCACGCCTTGGGCGAGAGCCGCGTGCCGACGGCGGCGATCACGCCGGCCGGGAGCGCGGGGGATCGCGCCACGACCTCGAGCTCGGACGCGAAGGGCAGGGAGCCGAGCGCGGCCTCCTGGGCACCGTCGAGGAGCACCGCCACGGGCTCCCCGGCCGCGGCGCGGCGGAGCGCGGACAGCACCGCCCCCGACTGGACGACGCGGGCGCCAGCCGGGAGCGGACCCCAGCTCCCCAGCGCCGTACCGCGCACGAACGCCGGCGCGAACCCGGCGATCGACGAGACCGTGAAGCCGTCCAGCGCGGCGGGGTTCGCGACGCGTCCCTTCTTCGCGACGAGAGACCAGCGCTCCATCTCCGCGCGCCCCCTGGGCGCCGCCTGGAGGTGGGCGCGCAGCGCGAGCTCCTTCTCGTGCTTCAGGAAGAAGGGCAAGGACACGAGCGCGAGGGCCGCGTCCTTGGTCCGGAGGCGCGCGACGCCCGAGTCCTCAGCCTCGTCGTAGACGGCGCCGAGGGCGGTGGCGGGGAGCCCCGCCTTGGCGGCGAGCGCGGCCGCGAAGGTGTCCATGGTGGGCTGCGCCTCGGCCGTCGTCCCGGGCGACCCGGGCGAGCAGACGACGAGGACATGCCGCGCGGGCGCTGCGGCGAGCGCGGTGGAAGCGGCGAGGCCGAGGGCGGCGAGGGCGAGGGGGGCGAGCTTCATGGACAAAGGCTAACGCGGTTTGGCGCTGGCGGGGGGGGCAGATCAGTAGGGATAGCCGAGCTCGACATAGACCTTGAACCCTTCCCCTCCGTTCGCCACGTCGACGCGTCCCACGACGTTCGGGTGGACGAAGGCGCGGAATCCCACGCCGGCCGTGACTTGCGGGCGCGAGAACGCGTCGTCGAAGGCGCCGAAGACCTGGCCCACGGCGACGAACGGGTCGGCCCGCCAATCGGCGACGACCCCGAAGATGTGCGTCTGGAAGAGCCGGATGCGCTGCTCGAGCTCGAGGGTCCAAGCCTGGCGATCGATGAAGCGGTCCTCGGTGAATCCGCGCAGGAGCGTCGCGCCGCCGAGCGTGCTCTGGTGGAAGAAGGGGGCGGCGCCCGAGGTGACCCCGCTCCAGTAGAGCCGTCCCGCGCCCGAGACCCAATCGAGCTCCGGCACGATCCCTCTCGCCTGGACCCCCGCCCGCAGGTAGGTCGGAGAGCCCGAGAACCCCTCGACCACACCGGCCGAGACATCGAGGCGGAAGCCGCGCTCGGCATAGTCGCCCCCACGGCGGTCGTCGTAGCGCAGGTCGAGGTCCTGCGAGGCGAGCGTGGCGCCGCTGATCCCGGGCGCATCGGGGAAGGCGCGCCGGCTGAGCGGCAGGCCCGGCACGCCGATGCTCTCGACGGCGTCGCGCTCGATCCCCAGGGTGGCGCCCAGGTTCAGGTGAGGCGCGAGGTTCTTGCCCCGCCGCGCGGTCGCGTACGCGCGCAAGCCCGTGTAGCTCGACTCGGCCGCGGTCGGCGTGTCCGGGCCCAGGCCGAAGAAGCGGAAGAAGACGCTGCGCTGGACCCGCGCCGTTACCTCGTTCGTCCAGACGCCGGTGGCGGTCGGCAGCCTCTGCCAGACGAAGAGCGTGTTGAAGTTCGTGCGCGTGCTCGCCGAACCGAGGAGCGTCATCGCGGTGTCGTCGTCCGGGTAGTAGTACCAGCGGAACGTGCCCGTGAACCGGATGACGGAGTTCCAGGTCAGGCTGGGGGCGATGATCGACTCCGTCCGCTCGCCATCCGGGCAGACGCGGAGGAACACCGGCAGCACCCCCCAGGTGTTGCCCTCGTTCGGCAGCGTCGCGTAGACCGGCAGCGGGATGAGGTGCGTCGCGGCCCCAGGCACACAGTCTGCCGCCGCCGGCCCCGTGAGGAGGAGCGCAAGGACGACGGCAGCGGCGATCCTCGGCCCCAGACTGCAATCTGGCCCTTTTCGAAATCCGCGGAACCTCACGTTCCCTGCCAGCGTGGCGTTCCTTCCCTCACGGGTGCCTCATCGGGAACGTAAACCAAAGGGCGCCCTCGCGCGCCTCGCGGAAGGGGCCGCTCGTCGAAGCGACAGGCCATTTTCTCTCTCCGTGACACCGTGCAGCAGCCGTGAACGGTGTACACCAGAAGAGCTTGAATTCATCGAAAGATGTCCTAAGCTGCGCTCGGTGGCGGGCACAGCGTCGCAGCTCTCCGGTGATCTCGATCAGGCGCGCACCTTCTCGCGGGACGTCCTCCGCGAGTGGCTCCTGCCGTCGCGATCGATGAAGCGCCGGCTCTGGCCTCCCGCCCTGGGGATCCTCTACATCGTCGCCGTCGGGCTCCTGGGCGGGCTGCGCGGTGATCACGTCCTGATCGGGCTGCTCGGGTTCCTCGATGTCTACAACGAGAAGTCGCGCCTGCTGCTGAAGCTGTTCCTCCCCTTCATGCTGACCGGCGTGATCTTCGATTCGATGCGCTACTTCTACTGGCAAGGCATCGCCGGGCGCGTGCACGTCGTGGAGCCGTATCTCCTCGAGCGCTCCTGGTTCGGCGTCGGCGGCCGGACGCTCAACGAGATCTTCCTCGTGCACCACTGGGACGCCCTCGATCTCGCCTGCGGCTTCGCCTACCTCGTGTACGTGGGCGAGTCCCTGCTGCTGGCCCTCTTGTTCTTCCTCCGCGGCCGGCTCGATGCGGCGAGCACGCTCGCCCGCTCGTTCCTGCTCGTGAACGTGATGGGGTTCGCGACCTACTTCGTCTATCCGGCGGCGCCACCCTGGTACGTCACCCGGTACGGCCTTGGCCCGGCGCGCATGGACGTCCGCCCCGCCGCGGCGGCGGCGCAGCGGTTCGACGCGCTCCTCGGGACCCACTTCTTCGACCAGATGTACGGACGAGGCGTGGACGTCTTTGGCGCCTATCCCTCGTTGCACGTGGCGTACCCGCTCATCGCCGTGCTCCTGACCTTCCGGGTGGCCGAGCTGCGCTGGGCGCGCGGGCCGGTGGTGCTCTTCTTCCTCCTCATGTGCCTCTCCGCGGTGTACCTGCAGCACCACTATGTCATCGACGTGGTGCTCGGGATCGCCTATGCCCTCGCCGCGCTCGCCGCCGTGTCGTTCTGGGATCGGCGTCGCTCCGCGGCCGCGGGCTGACGATGAGGATGCTCGCGGACGACCGGGCGTCGCGCGTCCTCGCGCGCATCCTCCGGATGCGCGTGGCCCTGCTGGTGGTGTACGCGCTGCTGGTGCCGGTGGCGGCCGTGGTGGCTTCGCGCATCCCCAGCGAGGGGGCCATCGATCGCCTGATGGTGGCGAGCGACCCCGACTTCGCCGCCACGCGCGCTTTCCAGCGCATCTTCTCCGAGTCCCAGGTGGTGCTCCTGCTCTTCGAGTCGGACGACCCCTGGTCGCCCGAGTCCGTCGCCCGGATCGACGCCTCCAAGGCCGCGCTCCGCGCCGTGCCGCACGTCGGTACCTTCTCGATCCTCGACGCCCTCCGGCGCGCTCGGCCGGGGTCGGGAACGGCCGAGCTACGCAGGCTGGCCCTCGGAACGGACTTCTTCCGGCGGCAGGGGCTGGTCGGCGATCGCTTCCTCACGCTCGTCGCGAGCCTCGACGTGCGCGGCCCGGCCGAGCGCGACGCCGCGCTCGCCGCGATCGATCGCGCGCTCGCGCAGGCCGGGGCCGGTCCGGTCCGCAAGGTCGGCGCGCCCTGCCTCACGTCCTGGCTCGAGCGCCAGTCGTCGGAGGCCTCGGAACGAGCCTTCCCGATCTTCGGGGTGCTGCTGGTGGGCGTCGTGCTCTTTCTCTACCGGTCGTGGCGCGCGCTCGTCGCCATCGTCCTGGCGCTCGGCGCCGTCCTGGCGCTCGGCGTGGGCGCGGGAGCGCTGCTCGGCTTCTCCCGGACCATCGTCTCGGCGCTCGTCCCCATCACCATCCTCGTCAACACGCTCGCGACGCTCGTGTACCTGCACTCGCGCTTCGTCGACCAGCCCGAAGGCGTCCCGCTGCACGAGCACCACGTCGCGGCGCTGCGCAACAAGCTCCTGCCGGTGACCGCGTCGACGCTGGCGGCCGCCATGGGCTTCGCCGCGCTGGCCGTCTCGCGCATCCGGCCCATCCGGGAGATGGGCATCTGGACGGCCGTCGGCCTCGTCCTCTCCTGGGTGGTCGCGTTCACGCTCTTCCCGGCGTTGCAGCTCGCGCTGAAGACGCCCACCGGACGGAAGGTCCAGGTGCGGAGCGCGGTCTACGATCGGCTCGCGAGCTCGCTGCCGGCGTTCACCTTCCGGCACCGCCGCGCGCTGACGGGCGGCGCGCTCGCGCTCTGCGCCGCCGGACTGGTGGCGCTCTTCGGCGCTCCCGGTCTCGCGAAGGGCATGTCCGTCGAGGTCGACACGCTCGAGTACCTCGATCCCTCGACCGCGCTCTACGCCGATCTGGCCTGGTTCCGCCGGAACGTAATGGACCTGAACGTCGCGCGCGTGTGGGTCCACCTGCCTTCCGCCGTGGCCGTGGAGCCGGAGGTGCTGCGCGCCGTCGATCGCTTCCAGAGCGCGATCGAGGCCACGCCCGACGTCACCGGCGCGGCCGGGCCCACGACACCCTTGCGGCTGCGGCGCTACTTCGCCGGGCAAGGAGAGGCGCTGCCGCAGGACGCGGCCGGCTTCGCGCGCGCTGCCGCCGACGTCGAGCAGCTCCTCCTCACCGAGGCCGATCTGCGGAGCTTCATCGACGTGAAGGCCCTCTCCGACCTCCAGCTCACCGTCCTCTTCCGGCACAGCGATGCCGCCAGCTTCGCGACGATGGTCCGCGGCGTCCACGCCGCGTGGGACTCGGTGCGCGCCACGGCGCCCGCGCTGCAGGGGGCGGAGATGCGCGTGGTCGGCGAATCGCTCCTCCAGGTCAAGGTCGGAGCGAGCCTCGTGCCCACGCTGGCCGAGAGCTTCGCGCTCACGGCCGTCCTCATCTTCACCGTCTTCCTGTTCCTGTTCCGCAGCGGTCTCGAGCGGCTCCTGGCCATGATCCCGTCGCTCTTCGCGCTCCTCGTCACCTTCCTCGGCATGCGCGTGTTCGGCGGCTCGCTCAACGTCGCCACCATCATCATCGCCACCACGGTCCTCGGCACGACCGAGAACGATCAGATCCACTTCTTCCACCACATGCACGAGCGCCCGGGCGCCGGCGTCGAGGAGCGGCTGCGCCACGCGCTGCGCGTTTCGGGCCGCGCCATCGTCTTCGCGACGCTCATCAACGCGGCCGGGTTCCTCGGGCTGTCGGTCTCGAGCTTCCCCCCGCTGCGACAGTTCGGCCTCATGACGGCGGGTGCGTTCGTGCTCGCGCTCGTCGCGGACTTCACCGCGCTGCCCGCGAGCCTGTGGATCGCGTCGCGAGAGCGTCCCGCGCCCGGCCCCGGCGCGGGTTGAGGGCGAGCCCCACCATGCGCATCGGAGTCACGGGAGCGAATGGCTTCATCGGAAACCACCTGCTGCGCTTCCTCCTCGAGCGCGGGCACCGCCCGGTGGCCTTCCTTCAGACCGCGACGGACCCGCGTCCGGTCGCCGACCTGGCCGGCCGCTACGACGAGGTCTGGGGGGACCTGCTCGATCGCGAGTCCCTCGACCGGTTCGTGGGCTCGTGCGACGTCGTCGTCCATCTGGCCGGGATGAACCGATACTGGGCCGAGGACCCCTCCGTCTTCGAGACGGTCAACGTGGAGGGCTCGCGCAACCTGGCCGAGGCTTGCCGCAGGCACAAGGTGCGCAAGCTCGTCCACGCCAGCAGCTGCATCACGCTCGGCGCCTCGCAGAAGCCGGTCGCCCGCCACGAGGACTCGCCGTTCAACCTCGCCGACCTCGGGTTTGCCTACGCCACGACCAAGAAGGCGGGAGAAGAGGAGATGAAGCGGCAGGCCCATGAGCACGGTCTGCCCGTCGTCATCGTGAACCCCACCTCGGCCATCGGCGAGCTGGACTACGGCCCCACGCCCATCGGGAAGCCGGTGGCCGACATCGCCCGCGGGCTCTGGCCCGTGTACGTGGCGGGCGGCGCTTGCTTCCTCGACGTCCGCGACGCAGTCCAGGGCATCTGGCTCGCCCTAGAGAAGGGCGTGGCCGGCCGCCAGTACCTGCTCGCGGGCGAGAACCTCACCAACCGCGAGTTCATGTCGCTCGTGGCCGAGGTGGCGGGGGCGCCGAGGCCGCGGGTGAAGATCCCGCGCGCCTTCCTGGCGGTTCTCGCCCATGGCCTGGAGTGGAGGGCGGACCACGTGACCCGCAGGCACCCCGCGGTCACCCGGAGCATGGCCCGCCTGGTGGGACGGTACCTGTACTATGACGGGACCCGGGCACGGGAGGAGCTGGGATTCAGGCCTGGACCCGTGCGGCCCGCGATCGAGCGCGCCGTGAGGTGGTTCCGGGAGCGCCCGGCTTGAGACCGGACCTCGTCACCGGCGCGACCGGGTTCATCGGGCGTCACCTGGCGCGAAGGCTGCTCGCGCAAGGGCGCGAGGTCCGCCTCTTCTGCCGGCCCGGGAGCGTGGGCAAGCTCGATCCGGGAGCGCGCGCCTCTGCCGGGATCGCGGAGGGCGATCTGCGGGACGAACAGTCCGTCAAGCGGGCGCTCCGAGGCGTGGGCCGCGTCTTTCATTGCGCGGGTCACGTCTCGGATTGGGGGAGCGAGGAGGAGTACGTCGCGACCAACGTCGCTGGGACAGAGCGGATCCTGGGCGCCGCTGCCGGCGAGGAGGTCGACCGCTGTGTCCATCTGAGCTCCATCGCCGTGTTCGGCGTGCCGTCGCCGCCCTACTTCGACGACGACAGCCCGTACGGGGCTGGCCGCGACCTGTATTCGCAAACGAAGATCGCGGGCGAGAGGGCCGCGCTTCGCGCTCACCAGGAAGGCAAGCTGCCCGTGGTCGTGCTCCGGCCGGCGGTGGTGTATGGACCGATGAGCACCTGGGCGGAGGAGCCGGCCGCCATGATCCGCCAGGGCAAGATGTTCCTGCTCGGGGGCGGGGAGGGGACGTGCCATCCCTGCTACATCGAGACCCTCCTCGACGCGATGCTCCTCGCGGCCGAGCATCCGGCCGCGATCGGGAACGCGTACATCGTGGCCGACGACGAGCCGATCTCGTTCGCCGAGTACTTCAACCACCTCGCCCGCATCCTGGGCAAGGATCCGATCCGCCGCTCGATTCCGCTCCCCGTCGCGAGGGCCATGGCCACGGGGTTCGAGAAGTGGGCGCGTGTTCGGCGCTCGGGAGCGCGGCCGCTGCTCACGCACATGGCGATCGACATGGTCACCGCCCCGAGCAGCATGTCGATGCGGAAGATCAAGGAGGAGCTCGGTTTTCGTTCCCGCTACAGCGTCTCGAGGGCGATGGCGGAGCTGGAGCGGTGGTTCAGCACGGGGGAGCTGCCCGCCGCGAGAGCCGAACAGGGCCGATCGTAGAGGATCTCGGCCGCCTGCTGCGTCGTGGCGCCAGGATGGCGCTGGCGCCACGGGCCAGTCGCGATGCGGTAGAGTCGGGCCATGGGGCTCGGCCCTCCGCATACGCCCGCGCCTCCCTCTGGCGACGGCGCACCGCCACGTCGCGGTTCGGATTGGACCCGCCAGTTCCTCCAGTCGCTCCTCGAGGCGCTGCCGAACCCGGTGTTCGTGAAGGACGAGCAGCACCGATGGGTGCTCCTCAACGACAGCTATTGTGCGTTCATGGGCTACGCGCGCGACGAGCTGCTCGGGAAGAGCGACTACGCCTTCTTCCCGGCGGGCGAGGCCGAGGTGTTCTGGGCCAAGGACGACGCGGTGTTCACGTCGGGCGAGCTGAACGAGAACGAGGAGTCATTCACTGACCGCGCGGGGCGGCTGCACGTGATCCTCACGCGCAAGACGCTCCACATCGACGCAGACGGGCAGCGCTACCTCCTCGGCATCATCACCGACATCACCGACCGCAAGACGATGGAGGACGAGCTGCGCCGTTCACGCGACGAGCTCGACGTGCGCGTGCACGAGCGGACCGAGGCGCTCGAGGAGGCGAACCGTCGACTCGAGGAGGAGGGCCGTCGAAAGACCGAGTTCCTGGGGGTGCTCTCGCACGAGCTGCGAAACCCGCTCGCGCCCATCGGAATTGCCGTTCACCTGCTCGATCGAGTACCCGGCGACAGCACTCAGGCTGCTCGGGCGAAGGGGGTGATACGCCGTCAGACCGAGCACCTCGCCCGGCTGGTGGACGACCTCCTGGACGTGACGCGGATCGCGCGAGGCAAGGTCAAGCTTCATCGTGCGGTGCTCGACCTGCGCAACGTGGTGCGCGAGACATGCGAGGACCACCGCGCGCTCTTCGAGCAGAGCGACATCGAGCTGCGCCTCGACCTCCCCGCCGGCCAGGTCTGGACCGACGTGGACGAGACGCGCATCGCCCAGGTCCTCGGAAACCTCCTCCACAACGCGAACAAGTTCACCCCCGGCCACGGCGTCGTGACAGTCGGCCTGCGCGCATGTGATGGGCAATCGGAGATCCGCGTCCGCGACACCGGAATCGGGATCGATCCTGGGCAGGTGGTGCACGTCTTCGAGGCCTTCATGCAGGAGGAGCGCGGCCTCGCCAGGACCCGTGGCGGCCTCGGGCTGGGGCTCGGGCTGGCGAAGGGGCTCATCGAGCTGCATGGCGGCACCATCGAGGCGCGCAGCGAAGGCATTGGACGGGGGGCCGAGTTCGTTCTCACCCTGCCCCTCGCCACGCCCGTGCCACAGGCCACGTCAGTGCACGCCGAGGGAGGCCGGAGCGCGGCCTCGAGGCGACAGGTCTTGATCATCGAGGACAACATGGACTTCGCCCTGACGCTCTCGGATGTGCTGGAGCTGGAAGGCCACCGGGTTTGTATCGCACGCGATGGCACCAGCGGCATCGCGATCGCGCGCGAGCAGAAACCGGACGTGGTGATCTGCGACATCGGTCTCCCCGACGTGGACGGTTACGCGGTCGCCCGAGCTCTGCGCGAAGACGAGTCGCTCCGATCGACCCGCCTCGTCGCGGTGAGCGGCTATGCGCAGCCCGAGGACAAGCAGCGCGCGAAGGAAGCAGGGTTCGACGCGCACCTCGCGAAACCAACGCCGCTGGACGACCTGAAGGCGCTCCTCGCCTGAGCACCGCTACCGACCAACTGGTCCGGCTCGACAGCATCATGAAGAGCCCGGCAGGCCGGAGCTGGTGCCCTCGCCCCCGCCCCGTCGTTGACCAACCGCAAGCGCGGGAGATGCTGGTCTGTCATCGCGCGCCCCGCGCGGTCGTAGAATAGGTCTGCTTGTCGAATGCGCTCTTCCACGCCTTCCCGGCCCTCGCGCCTCGCCTGCGCAGCCTGCCGCTCGGCGAGTTTCCCACGCCGGTCGAGCGGCTGCCCGCGCTCGACATCTGGGTCAAGCGCGACGATCGCTCGGGCGCGCCCTACGGTGGAAACAAGGTGCGCAAGCTCGAGTTCCTCCTGGCCGACGCGGTCGCGCGCGGCGCGCGCCGCATCGTCACCCTGGGCGCGTTCGGGTCGCACCATCTGCTCGCGACGACGGTCTACGGCCGCCGGGCCGGTCTCGAGGTGTGCGGCCTTGTGTGGCCGCAGCCGTCGACGGAGCACGCGCGTGACACGCTGCTGCTCTCCGTCGGGGCGGGGGCGTGTCTCCATCCCGTGCGCAACCTGGCGGTCGTGCCGTTCGCGATGGCCGTCGTGGGGCGACGGCACCACCACGACAGGTGCGTCTTCATCCCCCCGGGCGGATCGAGCCCGCTCGGTGCGCTGGGCTACGTCGTCGCCGCGCTTGAGGTGGCCGAGCAGGTGCGGGTGGGCGTACTGCCGCCGCCCGACGCCATCTACGTGCCCTTTGGGTCGGGCGGCACCGCTGCCGGGCTGGCGGTCGGGCTGCGCCTGGCGAAGTTCGAGAACACGCGGGTCTTCGCGGTACGCGTCTTCGACCGGCTGTTCGCTCATGCTCGCGGGCTCGCCTGGCTGGCCAACCGCACCGCCGCGTTGCTCCGCGCTGCGGGCGGCCCCGACGCCGGCCACTTTCGCGCGCGCGACTTCGAGGTGGTGCAGGACCAGTTCGGCGGCGCCTACGGCTGCGCAACGCCGGCTGCACGAGCAGCGCTCGCGTCCGCAGCGAGCTGCGGCCTAGAGCTCGAGACGACCTACACCGCCAAGGCGCTCGCGGCTGTACTGGCCCGCCCCAAGGGCACCGGGCGGGTCCTCTTCTGGGATACGTTTTCGTCGGCGCCGCTCGACGATCGGCCGCGCGCCCCGCTCGACGCGCTGCCTGCGGGCGTCCAGCGAATGCTGTGACCTCGCCTCTCCCGGTGGCGCGCGAGGCCGAAAACGCGGCGAGCGGGGGCGCCTCGCGGCATGATTCTCCCGCGCTCGTCATCGAGCGCACGACCCTCGCGGCGGTACCGGCTTCATTCAAGGAGTCTCCCGTGTCCGAGCGACTCAAGGTGATCTTCGACGGCAACGAAGCAGCTGCGTCGGTCGCGCATCGCGCCAGCGAGGTGATCGCCATCTATCCGATCACACCCTCTTCGAACATGGGCGAGCTTGCAGACGAGTGGTCAGCAGCCGGGCACGAGAACCTCTGGGGCACGGTGCCCGAGGTGCTCGAGATGCAGTCCGAGGGCGGCGCGGCGGGCACCGTCCACGGCGCGCTGCAGGCGGGCGCGCTCTCGACGACGTTCACCGCGTCGCAGGGCCTGCTGCTGATGATCCCCAACATGTACAAGATCGCCGGTGAGCTGACGCCCTTCTGCATGCACGTCTCGGCGCGCACGCTGGCGACGCACGCGCTCTCCATCTTCGGTGACCACTCCGACGTGATGGCCTGCCGCCAGACCGGGTTCGCCATGCTCGCCGGGGGCTCGGTGCAGGAGGCGCACGACCTGGCCGCCATCGCGCACGCGGCGACGCTGCGCGCGCGCGTGCCGTTTCTGCACTTCTTCGACGGGTTCCGGACCTCGCACGAGCTCGCCAAGATCGAGAAGCTCACCGACGACGATCTGCGTAGCCTGCTCGACGACGACCTCATCGCGGCGCACCGCAAGCGCGCGCTCACGCCCGACCGCCCCATCATCCGCGGCACCGCCCAGAACCCCGACGTCTTCTTCCAGGCACGCGAGGCGGCGAATCCCTACCACCTGGCCTGCCCGCGCATCGTGCAGGAGACGATGGACGCCTTCGCGAAGCTCGTCGGGCGCCAGTATCGATTGTTCGATTACGTGGGGCACCCCGAGGCGGAGCGCGTCCTCGTCATGATGGGCTCCGGCGCCGAGGTGGCGCACGACGCCGTCGATTGGTTGAATGCGCGGGGCCAGAAGGTGGGATTGCTCAAGGTCCGGCTCTATCGGCCCTTCTCGGTGGAGGACTTCGCCCGCGCGTTGCCCGCCAGCACGAAGAAGATCGCCGTGCTCGACCGCACCAAGGAGCCGGGAGCGGTGGGCGAGCCGCTCTACACCGACGTGGTCTCCGCGCTGCGCGAGGCGCGCGAGGACGCCCTCACGCAGATCGACCCGCTGGTGGTCGGCGGGCGCTACGGCCTCTCCTCGAAGGAGTTCACCCCGGCCATGGTGATCGGGGTCTATGACGAGCTGTCGAAGGCGAGGCCGCGGCGCCACTTCACCGTGGGCATCGTCGACGACGTGACCGGGCTGTCGCTCGGCTGGGACCGCGAGCTGGACATCGAGCCCGCCGAGGTGGTGCGCGCGGTCTTCTTCGGCCTCGGCGCGGACGGCACGGTCGGCGCCAACAAGAACTCGATCAAGATCATCGGCGAGGAGACCGAGAACTACGCCCAGGGCTACTTCGTCTACGACTCGAAGAAGTCCGGGGCCATCACCATCTCGCACCTGCGCTTCGGGCCGCGGCCGCTGCGCTCCAGCTACCTGATAAGGCAGGCGAGCTTCGTCGGCTGCCACCAGTTCAGCTTCCTGGAGAAGTTCGACGTGCTCGAGTACGCCGCGCCCGGCGCGGTGTTCCTGCTCAACGCTCCCCATCCGAAGGACCAGGTCTGGGACCACCTCCCGCGCGAGGTGCAACAGGCCATCGTCGAGAAGCACCTCCGGCTCTATGTCATCGACGCGCTGAGCGTGGCCAACGCCACCGGGATGAAGGGCCGCATCAACACGGTGATGCAGACCTGCTTTTTCGCCATCTCCGGAGTCCTTCCCAAGGACGAGGCCATCGCCGCCATCAAGAAGGGCGTGGAGAAGACCTACGGAAAGAAGGGCGCCTCGGTGGTGCAGAAGAACTTCGAAGCCATCGACCAGACGCTCGCGAATCTGCACCAGGTCGCGGTCCCCGCGGAGGTCACCTCGCGCTTCTCCATGCCGCCCACCGTGCCCGACGCCGCGCCCGACTTCGTGAAGAGGGTCACCGCGCTGATGATGGAGGGGAAGGGCGACCTGCTCCCGGTCTCGGCCTTCCCGGTGGACGGCAGCTTCCCCCTCGGCACCACGCGCTGGGAGAAGCGCAACATCGCCTCCGAGATCCCGGTCTGGGACGACGCCCTCTGCATCCAGTGCAACAAGTGCGCGCTGGTCTGCCCGCACGCGGCCATCCGGGCCAAGGTGTTCGAGCCGGCGAAGCTCGCGGGCGCGCCGCCCACCTACAAGTCCACGGACTTCCGCGGCAACGAGTGGAAGGGCAGCAAGTACACCATCCAGGTGGCCGCCGAGGATTGCACCGGGTGCACGCTGTGCGTGATGGTCTGTCCCGCCAAGGACAAGTCCAATCCCAAGCACAAGGCCATCGACATGGCGCCGCAGCTTCCGCTGCGCGAGGCCGAGCGCGCCAACCTCGACTTCTTCCTCGGCCTGCCCGAGCCGGACCGCACCAAGGTGAAGCTCGACGTCAAGGGCGCGCAGTTCCTCCAGCCGCTGTTCGAGTTCTCGGGCGCGTGCGCGGGTTGCGGCGAGACGCCGTACATCAAGCTCATGACGCAGCTCTACGGAGATCGCATGCTGATCGCCAACGCGACCGGCTGCAGCTCGATCTACGGCGGGAACCTGCCCACCACGCCCTATTGCACCGATCCCAACGGCCGCGGCCCCGCCTGGGCGAACTCGCTCTTCGAGGACAACGCCGAGTTCGGGCTGGGCCTGCGGCTCGCGGCCGACAAGCACGAGCAGCAGGCGCGCGAGATGCTGGAGCGGCTCGCGCCCAGGCTCGCGCCCGGACTCGTCCAGGGCCTGCTCACGGGCGATCAGTCCACCGAGGCCGGGATCGCCGAGCAGCGGGCGCGGGTCGAGGCGCTGAAGAAGGCGCTCCCGGCCCTGGGTGGGCCCGAGGCCCAGCGCCTCCTGCCCCTGGCCGATTACCTGGTGAAGAAGAGTGTCTGGATCGTCGGTGGCGACGGCTGGGCCTACGACATCGGCTACGGCGGCCTCGACCACGTGCTCGCGGTGGGGCGAAAGGTCAACATCCTGGTGCTCGACACCGAGGTGTATTCGAACACCGGCGGCCAGGCGTCGAAGGCGACGCCCATCGGCGCCTCGGCGAAGTTCGCCATCGCTGGCAAGACGCGCCCGAAGAAGGACCTGGGCCTCCTGGCGATGAGCTACGGCAACGTCTACGTGGCGCGCGTCGCCTTCGGCGCCAAGGACATCCAGACGATGAAGGCGTTCCAGGAGGCGGAGGCGTATCCGGGGACGTCCTTGATCATCGCGTACAGCCAGTGCATCGCGCACGGGTACGACATGGCCTACGGTGTCGAGCAGCAGAAGCTCGCCGTCGAGACGGGATACTGGCCGCTCTACCGTTACGACCCGCGGCGGCTGGCCAGCGGCGAGAGCGCCTTCAAGCTCGACTCCGGGGCTCCCAAGGGCGATCTCGCCACGTACATGCGCAACGAGACGCGCTTCCGCATGGTCGAGCAGCAGGGTCCCGAACGTTACAAGGAGCTCGTGGCCACCGCCAAGGCCAACATCCAGGAGCGCTTCCGCATCTACGAGCAGCTCGAGAAGGTCGTCCCCCCCTCGCCGCCTGCGAAATAGGAGCGCTCCCATGGACCTCAAGACCGAATACCTGGGGCTGAAGCTCGGCTCGCCGCTGATGGCGGGCGCCTCGCCGCTGGCCGATACCCTCGACTCCGTGCGACGGCTGGAGGACGCGGGTGCCTCGGCCATCGTCATGCGTTCGCTCTTCGAGGAGCAGATCGAGGGCGAGCTCGCCGACGCGGTCTCGTCGGTCGAGTCGCACGAGAACTCCTTTCCCGAGGCCATGACGTTCATGCCCAGGCCCGCGGAGTTCGCGCTCGGGCCCGACGAGTACCTCGAGCAGATCAGGCGCATCAAGGAGGCGGTCGAGCTGCCCGTCATCGCCTCCTTGAACGGCATCACCGCCGCTGGATGGCTGCAGCACGCGAAGCTCATCGAGCAGGCGGGGGCGAACGCCCTGGAGCTGAACGTCTACTATCTCGCGACCGACCCCGCCGAGGAGGGCGCGGCGGTGGAGCGCCGTACCGTGGACATCGTGCGCGCGGTGAAGGCCGCTGTGAGGATCCCGGTCGCTGTGAAGCTGTCGCCGTTCTTCTCCGCGCTGCCGCACTTCGCGCGTGAGCTGGAGCGGGCGGGCGCGAACGCGATCATCTTGTTCAATCGGTTCTATCAGCCCGACATCGACGCCGTGAACCTGGAGGCGGCGCCCACGCTGCACCTCTCGGATCCATCGGAGCTGCTCTTGCGCCTGCGCTGGCTCGCCATCGTGAAGCCAGGCGTGGGCATCCCGCTGGCCGTCTCGGGCGGCGTGCACTCCGGGCTCGACGCCGTCAAGGCGGTGATGGCGGGCGCCAGCGTGGTGCAGGTGGTCTCGGCGCTGCTCATGAAGGGACCGGAGCACCTCGCGCTCCTGCGCAGCGAGATGGAGCGGTGGATGCAAGAGAACGAGTACACGTCGCTCAGGCAGATGCTCGGAAACATGAGCCTCGCGAAGTGCCCCGACCCGTCGGCGTTCTCGCGGGCGAACTACATGCGCATCCTGCAGAGCTGGCGCGCGGCTTGAGCCCGAGAACGTCCCGCGGTGGGCGACGGGGCTCGCCAAATCCATGACGAACGTGGGCGGCGAGTGGATCGCGGAGGCACCCGAGGGCAAGGTCAAGGTCAGGTTCACGGAGCGAAACGAGCTCGGGGTCCTGGACCACGACGTCATCCTCGAGTCGGGCGCGAGGATTCACATGTCCATGAGGGTGATCCCGAATGGAAGCGGAAGCGAGGTCGTCTCCGGATGGTCGACTACCTCGTGCTCGGGCCAGAACGTTTACTGAACGCTCGCAAACGGCCTGCAGCGCCCCTGCCGGACCTGGGTGGCTGAGCAACAGCGGGCGGTTGCGCGCGCGCGACGCCTGGTACGTTCCGTGCGTAAGACACATCCCAGCAACGCCACCGCCGAAGGCCGCGCCAACGACCGGCGCGTGGAGATCATCGTCGAACGCGAACCACACGCATCCAGCCAGTAGGCTGAGAGAGGATCACATGAACCAGGATCAGGCGAAGGGGAAGTGGGACCAGATCAAGGGAAAGGCAAAGAAGGCCTGGGCCGAGCTCACCGACGACGACATCAAGAGGTCGGAAGGCTCGGTGGACAAGCTTTACGGTGTCATCCAGGAGCGCTTCGGCGACACCAAGGAAGCAATCAAAGCGAAGCTCGACAAGCTTCACTTGTAGTAGATGCTGCTGGACGGCCGGCCGGGGGCAGGAGGTGATACGTTTCCACTGCAAGCGACGGTGCGGCCGCCGGGGCCCCGATCCCTGCGCCGCGCAGCTCGCCCAGGGGCAGGCGAACCTTGCGGGAGCGCAGGCCACGGCGCTCGGCGCCAAGGACGTGCGCGATCGAACGCTCAGGCTCGAGCGCGAGTCCCTGGTGAGCAACTCCGACCTGGACGCCCGGGAATAGGACTTCTGTCGACGACGCGAGCTTCGCCAGACTGCGAAGCGTCAGTTCGACGTCGAGCGGAAGCTCGGATCCGGACCATCCTGACTTACCGATCAGGCCCATGCGGGCGGCTGGGACAGGAGCAAGTAGCGGGGAGCGTCCATGAAGCCTGAGCGTCCATGCATCCTGAGCATCAACGGCGGCTCGTCGAGCATCAAGTTTGCGCTGTATGAGGCGCGCCAGCCGCTGGAGCGAAGGCTCCACGGGAAGGTCGACCGCATCGGGGGGCCCGAGGCGAAGCTGATATTCCGCGACCCGACGGTACGTCGGGAGGTCGGGTTTGGCCTCGCAGCGGCCGATCATCGCTCGGCAGCGGACCTCCTGAGCGGCTGGCTCGAGAAGCAGGAGGAGTTCGCATCGGTCGCGGCCGTGGGACACCGCGTGGTGCACGGCATGAGGCACACCGAGCCGGAACTCTTCACCCAGGAACTGCTGGATGAGCTGCACCGCCTCGGTCCCTACGACCCGGATCACCTCCCGCGCGAGCTCGAGCTCGTCGAGGCCTTCCGCCACCGGCATCCGAAGCTGCCGCAGCTGGCGTGCTTCGACACGGCCTTCCACCGCACCATGCCTCGCGTCGCCAGGCTGTACCCGCTCCCCCGCCGTTTCGACGCGAAAGGAGTCCAGCGGTACGGATTCCATGGCCTGTCGTACGCTTACCTCATGGAGGAGCTCGCCCGCGTGGCGGGCGCGGAGGCGGCCCAGGGCCGTGTGATCCTGGCTCACCTGGGGAACGGGGCCAGCCTTGCGGCGGTGCTGGATGGGAAGAGCATCGACACGAGCATGGGCTTCACACCGACTTCTGGGTTGCCCATGAGCACGCGCTCCGGCGATCTGGACCCTGGCCTGGCTCCCTACCTGCAGCGCACCGAGCAGATGACCGCCGAGCAGTACCTCCACATGATCAACCACGAGTCCGGACTCCTCGGGGTGTCGGAGACCAGCTCCGACATGCGGGACCTGCTGGCGCGGGAGGCCGCGGACGAGCGCGCGGCCGAGGCCGTCGCATTGTTCTGCTATCAGACGAAGAAGTGGATCGGAGCGTTCGCCGCTGCGCTCGGCGGGCTCGACACGCTGGTGTTCGCCGGCGGCATCGGCGAGAACGCGGCACTGGTCCGGTCCCGGGTGTGCGATGGGCTGAGCCACCTCGGCCTCGTACTGAGCGAGGCACGCAACGCGGCTCACGCCAACGTGATCTCCGCAGACGCGAGCGCGACCACGGTGCGGGTCATCCGCACGGACGAAGAGTTGATGATCGCGCGGTCGGTCTCGCGCTTCCTCGGCGTTCTTGACCGCTTCCCCGCTGCCCCTCCTCCAGGAGACACTCCGTGACCGTCGTCCCGAGCCGCTGCCTGCGCTTCGCCGCCTTCCTCCTTGCCATCGCCACGGGCCCGACGGCCCTGGCCGAGGAGGAGGAGAGCCCCACCAGCCCGAAGGAGGTCTACCAGGTTCGCCTGGTTGTCGACGGGCCCATCATCGCGGTCGGAGCGGCGGCCGGACTGCTGCGCACGACCCTCGCCTCGCACTTCGTCCATCGCAGCTGTCCCTGCGACCCCTCGGGTCTCAACGCGCTCGATCGCGGCGCGGTCGGCAATCACAGCGCAACCGCCGGCACGCTCGCTGACGTCACCGTGTTTATGGCGCTCGGCGTGCCGCCGGTGCTGGAACTGCTCGACGTCGGGGCGAGCATGGCGTTCGTCGAGGACGTCACCGTGATGTCGGAGACCGTCATGGTCGCGATCCTGTTCCAGCAGCTCGCCAACGTCGCCGCACAGCGGCCGCGCCCGCGGACCTACGCTGGGGACCCCGCCTTCGTCAATTCGGACGAGGGATACCTCTCCTTCTACGCCGGTCACGTCAGCACCGGCGTGGCGGCGGTCACGGCGGCCGCCTACACCGTGCGGCTTCGCCATGGCGAACAGGTCTGGCCGTGGCTCGTCACGGGCGCCGTGGGTGGAAGCCTCGCCGTCGAACGCGTCGCCTCGGGCCACCACTTCCCGACCGATGTCCTCACGGGCCTCGCTGCCGGCGTCTCGATCGGCCTCGCCGTGCCCTGGCTGCACGCCCACAGCCCGGGCGCGCATCTCACGGTGAGCCCTGGCCCCGGCGACGCTGGCCTCGCGATCGCCGGCATCTTCTGATCGCCTTCTCGATCGTGGCAGCCACAGCCGCGGTGGCGTCGATGCGCGGGTACTCCGGCACCTGGGCGGTGGCAGGCGTTGGGTTCGCGCTGGCGACGGGGGTCGCCTACCTGAGAATCGCGGCCGACCAGCACTACCTGACCGACGTCGTCGCCGGCGCCGTCATCGGCGGACTGGTGGGGTGAAGCATTCCCCACTTGTTCCACTCGCGCAAGGAGGGGCAGCCTGGCGCGCTGCGTCCCGCTCCCGGCGGGATTGCCATCGCCTTCTGACCACTCGGTTCACCGAGGCGTAGCTGCGCGAGGCAAGCCAGCAGAGGGGTTCCCGGCGCCGGCCGGTCGGGGCGTCTCCTCAGAGGAGCAGGCGGCAGAGTTCCGCGCCCTCGCCGCCGACATGATCGAGCGCCTCGAGGAGATTTTCCCGGAACTGCACGCCGAGCGGAGGGAGCGATGCGGATCTGCCGGGGGCTGAAGATCGCTTGGTCGACTACCTGATGAAGTAGCCGGACACGCGCCACCTGCCGTCCTTCTCCAGCATCGGTGTGATGGTCTCGACCGCTGTCTTCTTGTCCGTGAACGACGTCTCGAACTGGATGACGACGTATTCGCCGTCGGGTGCCCCAGGAAGGCTCGTCTTGAAAGCCTTCGACTTGAGCTCCCTCTTCAAGACCTTACCCAGCGGCGTCCGCGCGCCTCCCAATTGCTGTGCCCACTGTCCCTTGGGAACGGCGTTCTGAAACAGCTCCGCGGTGGCGTCCCAGCTCTCCCCGAGCTTGCCGTCGTCCACCAGTACTAGCCACTCCTTCGCGGCGGCAACGGCCGCTTCCTTCTTGTCTGCGATCTTGCTCTCAGCGGCACCAGCCATCCCCAGCGAGGCAAGGAGCGTGAACAACCCGACGATGACTACTCTGGCCAGTCTGTTCTTCATCTGAGACCTCCCTCGCCGTTACCGTGCCGAGATCGGCTTCCAATCCTTCCCCACGCCTGCGGCGAGCGCAGGCGGGCGGTAGCATCTCTCGAACGAATGCTCAAGGGAATCAGTGACGTCGCTGTTCGATCCACCCGTCTCGTTGCGGCTCGCGCTGGCACCACCCGTTCCCTCACCGTCGAGTGGGGAGCAAATCCCTATCCGTCGCGGAAGCCCCCGAACACGCAGCTCGGCCCCTGTTTCCAGAAGCAGTCGGGGAAAGGAAAGCCGGCCGCGGCAAGCGCGTCGAGCTCCGCCACCAGCGGCTGATAATGGTCCTCGGCGGCCCACTGCTTGAAGTGCGCCTCGGCCTCGGCGGCGGTGATGCCCTGCGTCTGCATGAAAGCCGACCACTCGGCGAAGAAGCGCTGCCGCGCGCGACCGCCCTCGTGGAGCGCCGCGTCGGCGACGAGCAGCAGGCCGCCCGGCCGGAGCGCCTGACGGATGCGCCGGTACAGCTCTCGCTTCTCGGGGAGCGTGACGATGTGGTGGAGCGCCAGCGAAGCCACCACCGCGTCGCACGGTGGCAGCGAGTCGGCAAAGGCGGCGCGGCGGACCTGGTAGCGGCCGGCGTGCGGCGCGAGGCGCTCTCGGGTGGCCTCCAGCATCGCCGGGTCGACGTCGACGAGTTCGAGGCGTGCACCGGGAATCGCGTCGAGAATGGCGTGCGAGAGCGCGCCGGTGCCGGCGCCGAGGTCCACCACCAGGCCATCGTCGGGCAGATGGCCGCGCAGCCAGCGCACCACCGTGGCAAGCATCTCCTCGTAGCCCGGGATGAAGGTGCGGATGGTCCGGTCGTACTCCTCCGGCCGCAGTCCGAGATGCGCGGCGACGCGATGCCCCGTATCGTTGCTCATGAGGCCATGTCAACCACCGCCCGGCGTGAGCGTCAACTAGCGGAGACGGTCTCGCCCGAATCAGGTGCTTCTAGCAGGAGGCCCTGCCATCGACCGGTCCGTGATGCAGCAGATCCACGGAGCCCCGGCTGGACCCTGCGAAAGCGACCCCAAACGGCGGCCCCCGCCAGCTCCGTGTCGGCGTCGGATCCGGAACGCCTTCTTGTTCCTTCGACGACCTTATGTGGCTGGGACCGAATGGTGTTCGTGCAGACGGGGGTAGGACTTTCAACCTGCGGAGTCTCGCGGGCGATGGCGGAGCTGGAGCGGTGGTTCAGCACGGGCGAGCTCCCTGCCGCGACCGTCCACCGCGAAGGGTAGGCACACGCGCGCGTGACCGTTCCGCGACGCCACCCGCTGCAGTGGTCGATCGTAGTAGGCTGCGCCGCGTCATGCCCAAGCTCGAGATCGGAGAGGGCACGAAGAGGCTCCTGCGCTGGCTCGCGGCGGCGGGCGTGCTGGGCGTCTGTACCTTCTATCTCGTCCGGAAGATCGATCCCGCCGTGGTCGGCCGAGCCCTGGCCCGGGCCGACTACCGGCTCGTGGCGCTGATGACCGTCGGTCACCTGTGCCTGCTCCTGCCGCTCAAGACCTGGCGCTGGCAGACGATGCTCGCCCCCATGCGAGAGCTGCGGTTGGCCACTCTGTATCGGTACTGTCTCGCCGGCTGCGCCGTCACCAACCTGTTCCCGGCGCGGGCGGGCCACGCCGCGCGCGTGGTCCTGGTCCGCCGCGACGGCGTGCCGGTCGCCGGCGCGGTGGCCGTCCTCCTCCTCGAGGAGATGTGCAACACGGTGGTGCTCGGCCTCCTCTGCCTGCCGCTGCCTTACCTGCTCCCGCTGTCCGGAGGCGTGCGCGTGACGCTGGGGCTCGTCACCCTGGGCGCGGCGCTCGGGGTGGCGGTCTCCGTCTGGTTCGCGCTCGCCGGGCGCGGGTGGTCGAGCGGCCTCCTGCGCCGTATCTCCGAGGGCATGGCCGTGCTCGGGAACGGTCGCGCCGCCGCGGTCGTCTTCGCGATCACCGTCGGGATGTGGGTGCTCGATCTCGGCCAGATCGCGCTCGCCATGGCGGCGGTGGCGATGCCGCCCTCGTACGCGGGCGTGGCCCTGGTGCTCCTCTTCGTCAACCTCACGAACGCGGTGCCCGTCACGCCGGGGCAGATGGGTCTCTTCGAGGCGGGCGCCGCCGCGGCCTGCGTCGCCGTGGGCGCCACGCCGGAGCAAGGTCTGGCGGTGGGCGTGCTCTACCACATGATGCAGTTCATCCCCGAGACCGTCCTCGGGGCCTGCGTGCTCGGCCGCGGAGTGCTCGGCCGCGCGTCGCTGGCCGAGGAGCAGGTCGGGGTCGCTCCGGACCGCTGACCTCACGAGACTCCATGGCCCCGCACGTACCCGCGCCCTCCGATCCGCAGCCGCCCGCGCCGGCCGTAGTCAGGCCGTTGAAGGCCCTCGACTGGTTTCGCTACGGACCGTTCCTCGCGCACCTGGTCGTGACACGCCGGTGCAACCTCTCCTGCGGCTACTGCAACGAGTACGATCGCACGTCGCCGCCCGTGGACCGCGCGCTCCTCGATCAGCGTCTCGCGAAGCTGCGCGAGCTGCGGACCTGGATGGTCTGCCTCACCGGCGGCGAGCCCACCGTGCACCCCGACCTCCTGGCCATCGTGCGCCGGATGACCGATCTCGGGTTCCGCCGGCGGCAGATCATCACCAACGGCTACCGCCTGAAGCCGAAGCTGGTCGAGGGTCTCAACGACGCGGGGCTCACCGATCTCCAGATCAGCATCGACGGCGTGCGCCGCAACGCGACGACGATCAAGGTGCTCGACCCGCTCCGGGGACGGCTCGAGACCCTGGCGCGCGCGGCGCGCTTCCGCGTGGTCGTGAGCGCCGTCATCGGGAGCGCACCGCCCTCCGAGGCGCTGGAGGTGGTCAAGTTCACGCAGGGGCTCGGGCTCACGCCGCGCATCGTCCTCCTCCACGACGGCTCGGGGCGCCTTCGGTTGCCTCCGGAGGAGCTCGCCGCGTTCGAGGACGTGAAGCGGTTGCTCGGGCGTCGCGGCCGTGAGTCGGCGGACTACCGCCAGCGCCTGATCGACGAGGGCGCGGCGCCCTTCCGGTGCCGCTCTGGCTCCCGATACCTGTACGTCGACGAGTTCGGGAAGGTGCACTGGTGCAGCCAGACGAAGGAGATGTTCTCGAAGGACCTGCTCGACTACACGGTCGAGGATCTGGAGGAGCAGTTCCACGTCACGAAGCCGTGCTCCGATCAGTGCACGGTCGGCTGCGCGCGGAGCGCCTCCGCGTATGACGGCTGGCGGCGGCAGGGGGCCTAGCCCATCGGCGAGCACGGCACGCCGCGGCGAGCATGATCGCGCCACCCGGCGCGGAGCCGCTCGCACCAGCCCATGCTCTCGCGCACGAAGGCGAGGGCGTGCATCGGGGAGCGGACGGCATCGAGGGCCGCGCGCGCCCCCTGTGCGGCCCGGCTCGCGACGCCGCGGGCCGCCAGCGCGGCGGCGAGGCTGCGCCCGAGAGACGCCATGGGGTGTGCGGGCGTGTCCGTTACCAGGCGCAGCACGAGGAAGGGGATCCCGGCCGCGGCCGCGGCCTCGGCGAGCCCTGCCGACTCCATGTCCACCACCGCGGGCTCCGCGAGCCCGGCCACGCCGTGTCCCAGGACCTGGCCGGTCGAGATCACATGGCACGCGGTGGCGCGCTCCGCGATGCGGATGAGCCCTCCCGGAAGCACGACCGGAACGGCGCGGCCATCCACCAGCCGGTGCACGCTCGACGCGGTCACCCACGCCAGCGGCTCGATGTCCGATGAGAGCGCGCCCGCGAACCCGGACGAGACGACGAGCGCCGGTTGTCGAGGAGATGCCGGTGTTGCGCCGCCGGCACTGGCCTCGAGCCATCGCCTGAGCGCGAGCGCGGCGGGCTCCGTCCCGACCCCGGTCTTGAGCACCTCGAACCCGGACGCCCCGGCGTCCGCGATTCCGCGGCGGCACGCGGCGGCCTCGGTGCCGGTCGCCGCGCAGACCAGGATCACGCGAGGCTGCCCCGGGCCCGGAAGCGCCACGCCAGCGAGGAGAGCGTGACGGCGATGACGGCGGCGCTGGCCGCCGCGAGGGCTAGATCCCCGATGGCCAGTGTCACCGCCAGGTTGAAGCCGAACACGCCGGCGTAGACGGCGTAGACCGCCCACACGAACCGCGGGTGGACGGGCCGAAAGGGGCCCGCGCACCATGGCAGGACGCGCGTCGCCAGCTGGAAGACCCACTGGCTCGCCGCGCCCACGAAGAACCAGCCGGCGAAGTTCGCGGCGGTCACGCCGAAGTAGAACCCTCGATACGGGTACTCGTAGATCCTCCCCAGGAACCACTTCTCGCCCTGCAGCGCGACCGGGTCGATGACGACGTCGAGCAGCATCATCACCAGCCCGCCCACGAGCGGAGCGGCGCGGTGGCGCAAACCCGGCCACTCGCCGCGGGCGAGCGCCTCGCGCGGCGAGAGGAGGGCCGCCGCCAGGGCGTAGCTGAAGTAGGACAGGAAGATGAACGAGAGCGAATCCCAGAACGGGACGTTCGAGATCCACAGCTCGCTCGCGCGGGTTGCGTCGAAGTAGCGGTACGGTCCGAAGGGGAAGCCGTTCCGGGTCGAGCTGTACTCGCACCCGAAGGCGATGAGCCAGGTCGCGACAGCGAAGGTCGCGGTGCGCCGCCACCCGAGCTGGTAGAGCGCGAAGAAGAGGAAGCAGACGAAGAAGGCGTACACGTACGGTCGATGTACGACCGTGCCCCAGAGTAGTGACGCGAAGCCCGGCGGCGACAAGGCCGCGCCTACGCGCCGCTCGCGGCGCAGAACCGCCCGAGTGCCATGAGCGGGAAGTAGTGCCGGTAGAGATGGTACCGGAGGTAGAAATGGCGCGGGAACCCGGTGCCGGTGAACGCCTCCTCCTCCCACGAGCCGGCCGCCGGTCCGGACGCGCGCTGGCGGTCGACGAGCCACCCGATGCCGCGCCCGACCGCCTCGTCCGACGCCGGGCGGTAGGCGAGGAGCCCCATCACTCCCCATGCCGTCTGCGAGGCCGTCGAGGGGCCGCGCCCCATGACCGATCGGTCGCTGTAGGACGCGAGGCCCTCGCCGAAGCCGCCGTCCTCGTTCTGCACCGACTCGAGCCAGCGGAGCGCGCGCCTGACCATCGGGTCCGACGCGGGTACGCGCTGGCGCGCCAGGCCGCACAGGACGTTCGACGTGCCGTACACGTAGTTGACGCCCCACCGGCCGAACCAGCTCCCCTCCTTCTCCTGGGAGCGGCGCAGGTAGGCGACGCCCCGGCGGCAGACCCTCCGGTGGCGGCGCTCGTCGAGGATGCCGAGCGCCTCGAGCACGCGGCCCGTCACGTCCGGCGTGGACGGATCGCACAGCGAGTCCATGTCCGAGAACGGGATCTCGTTCAGGAAGGTGCGATCGTTCTCGACGTCGAACGCGGCCCAGCCCCCGTCGCCGTTCTGCATGGAGAGCGTCCAGTCGACGGCGCGCCGGACGACCGGCTCCCCGCTGCAGGACGGGTCTCCCTTGAGGAAGGCGATCACGACGGCGGCCGTGTCGTCGACGTCCGGGTACCACGTGTTGACGTGCTCGAACGAGAAGCCGCCCGGCGGGCCGCGACGGTTGTAGACCTTCCAGTCGCCGTGGTCGTCGAGGATCTGCTTCCGCGCGATCCAGTCTCGCGCCGCGCTGAGGCGCGGGTCCTTGCCGTCGTGGCCTGCGTCGGCGAGCCCGATGAGCGAGAGCGCCGAGTCCCACACCGGCGACTGGCAAGCCTCGATCCGGAAGCCCTCGCCGTCCAGGATCGCGAAGCGCTCGATCGCCTCGAGCCCGCGCTGGACCGGGCCGGAGTCGAGAGCGTGGCCGGCCAGGCGCAGCGCCAGGACGCCGTTCAACATGGGGGGGAAGATGCCGGCCCAGTCGCCGCTCGCCTCCTGGTGCTCGAGCACCCAGCGCTCGCACGCGCGCAGCGCGTACTCCTGGAGGCGGGTGAGGGGAGGGAACACCCGGGCGCCCTCGTAGGCGCGGAGGAACGCGTCGCCCG
Organism: Anaeromyxobacteraceae bacterium; assembly: GCA_041500205.1. Taxonomy (GTDB): domain Bacteria; phylum Myxococcota; class Myxococcia; order Myxococcales; family Anaeromyxobacteraceae; genus Anaeromyxobacter_A. The sequence continues at coordinate 26,337 of JBGQLS010000008.1, forward strand.
CGTTGAAGAACGCCTTCCAGCCGAGGCCGTCAGCCCGAAGCGTCTCCAGGAGCGAATGGCGGTAGGGGACGCTCTTCTTGCCCGGATCGAGCCAGAGATGGTCGAGCCAGCCGCTCTCGGAGCCCCTCCCCGGCGCGTGCCCGCCGGGGAGCGCGAACACGGGACGGTGGTGGAACACCATGAAGAGCGGGACCATCGTCCCGCGCGCCCAGCTCGAGAGCCGGTAGATGTTGATGGGGCTCCAGGGCGGGAGGAGGACGATCTCTGGTGGGACCGTCGGGACCGCGTCCCATGGGAAGAGTCCGAAGAGGGCGAGGTTGATGCGCGTGAACACGCGCACCTTCGCGATCCCGCCCGCTAACCGGACGAAGCGCTCGGCGCGGAGCATGCGGCCGTCGTCCGTTGGCAGGCCGAGGAGCCGCAGCGCCAGGTAGGTCTCGACGGTGGTCGAGACGTCGCCGGGGAGGCCGTGGGCGATTCCCCAGCTCCCGTCGTCCTTCTGGCGCGAGAAGAGGTAGCGCGCGGTGGGGTCCTTCCGCTCGGCGAGGTCGAGCCCGAGCGCCTGGCGCAGGAGCACGTACTCGGCGGTGATGGTCGTGTTCGACTCGAGCTCGGCGCACCAGTGTTCGCCGCGCTGGATGCGGAAGAGGAAGTCCTCCGCGCCGGCGGCGGCCGCCCGCGCGGCCTGGACGAAGGGCTCGGGGACCCGGCGCGCCTCGGCCGTGCTCACGCGTGCCCCCCAGCGCCGTTCTTGACCTTCGCCTTCGCGGTCCAGGCGCGCCACGCCGAGGCGGGGATCAGGGCGAGCTTCTCCGCGAGCGTGAGGTGCGCCCGATGGTTGAAGACGTCGTACCCGGACGCCCGGATCTTGCCCAGGATCCCGGAGTAAGCCTCGACCGCGAACTCGAAGGCCGCGCGCCCGCGGGCGCTGGTGAGGAGCGGGATGAGGGCGAGGCCCTCGTCGTAGAGGCGACGCGCCCGGTCGATCTCGAACTGCATGAGGGCGCGGAAGCTCGCGTCGACGCGCCCGGCGGCGAGGCCGGCGTCGGAGACGCCGAACCGTCGCAGGTCCTCCGCGGGCAGGTAGAGGCGGCCGCGTCGCTGGTCCTCGCCGACGTCGCGCAGGATGTTCGTGAGCTGCATCGCCGTGCCGAGCGTCTTGGCGTGCTCGAGGGCGCGGCTCTCCGCCCGGTAGCCGGCGACGGGCGTGATCATGAGGCCGACCGTCCCCGCCACGCGATAGCAGTAGAGCTCCAGGTCGGCGAACGTCGCGAAGCGCGTGGGCTCGATGTCCATGGAGACGCCGGCCACCATGTCGTCGAACGGCTGGAGCGGGATGCGGTATCGCCGGATGGTCTCTCCCAGCACGGCGAAGCGGGGGTCCTGGCTCTCGCCGGCGGCCGCGCGGCGCAGCTCCTCCTGCATCGAGCGCAGGCGCGCACGGATGCGCTCCGGCGTGTCTCCCGGCGCGGGCTCATCCACCGCGTCGTCCGCAACGCGGGCGAACCCGTACAGCGCGGCGATGGCGTTGCCGCGCTGCGGCCCGAGCACCCGCGCCATGACGTGGAAGGTCTTCCCGTTCTCGCGCAGGATCTGCCAGCACTCAGCCCAGCCGCGCAGCAGGGCGGTTTGCGACAGGCCGTTGCCCGCCTCCGATGTCGTCGGCTCGCTCTCCATCGATTCCCCCTTTACCACCCTCAGGGCGCGCCGCGGGTCGTCACGACGTCGCGCCTCGGGGTCTTCTCGGTTCCTGATGCGCCCCGCGCCACCTTCGACCTGCGCCGCGCGCGCAAGCGATCGTGGGCGCGCAGCGCCGCGATCTTCCCGGAGAGCGCCGCGGTCGGGACCGTGCCGGGCCAGACCGTGAAGTGGCCCGCCGTGTGGAAGTTCTCGAGCGGCGTGGCGACGTGCGCGAGCGGATTCAGGAAAGGGAAGTTCTTCCAGTTGAGCTCGAACCCACACGTTCCGCCGAAGGCGTTGCGCGTGAAGCGGACGGCCGAGGGCGGCGCGCCCACCTCCAGGTAGGAGACCCGGCGGCCGGCGCCGGGCACCAGCTTCTCGAACGACGAGACGAGCTGATCCGCCACGGCGCGCTTCACGCGTCGGTACTCCGGGTTGCGCGGCGGCGTCCTGCCCTCGAGCGCCGTGTCGCCGCTGAGGCCGGTGCCCCATCCGTCGAGCCAGTCGTGGCGCGTGAACGCCTGCAGCACCACCGCCGAGCGCGCGGCGCCAGCCAGGGTGGGGTCGCGCGCGCCGTGCGCGGTCACCTCGAGGAAGGCCGTCCGGTGCGCCTCGGGGTCGCGCGGGTCGATGGCGGTCCGGCAGTCGAAGGTGGGGAAGAAGAAGACGTGCGCGGTCTTGAGCCGGTCGCGGAGCTCGTCCTGCGGTATGTCGAGCCCCAGGTACACAGAGACGATCGCGTCCGAGTGGCGCGCGGCGTCGAGGCGCGCGAGCTCGCGCGCGCCGTAGCGCTCGGCCCCGACGAGACGGTGGACCGCCTGGCGATAGTCTCCGCAGTAGACTACCTCGCTCGCCTCGAACCGCTCGCCCTTGCGCGTGAGGACCGCCGTCGCGCGTTCGCCCTGCTTCTCCAGGGCCGTCACGGTGCGCTTGAACAGGAACTGGACGCCACGTTCACGCAGGCGCCCGACCCACCGGTCGAACCAGGGCTGCAACCCGCCCTCCGGATACCAGTAGTCGTGAGCCCAGAGGTGCCAGAAGGCCGAGGCGACAAAGACGTTCATGCGGGTGTACCCGCACCGCGAGAGGAGGTCCCGCACGCCCGAGGGCGGGAGCTGCCGCTCGTACCAGTCCGTGAAGTCCGTGAGGAGCAACGTGCGGAGGTCCCGGACTTGCTGCGCCATGCGCGCCGGCGAGGCCCAGCCGGGCGCCGCCAGCGCCTGGGCGATCCAGCGCGGGAGCGCGAGCGCGCTCTCGCCGCGCACGTAGGGCACGCGGTCGGGGGTGAAGAGGCGCTGGATGAGCTCGGAGGTCCGCTCGTGCAGCGCGAAGGTGCGTTCGAAGCCGGCCGCGCTCTCCGGGTAGGCGTCCTGGAACGCCCGCCGGATCTGCGGGAGCGACTCGACCTCGGCGTCGAGGCCCGGCATCACCATCCGGTACCGGGCGCGCTGGAAGCGGGCTAGGTCGGAGAGGCCGTACGACTCGAGCAGCGGGAAGACGATCCCCATGTCCTCGAAGGACTGGCAGCCGACGTCGAAGTAGAAACCTCGGCGGCGCATCCCCGAGAGGAGCCCACCGGCCTGGTGGTTGTGCTCGAGCACGAGCACGCGATGGCCGCGCTGCTGGAGATCGCTCGCCGCGATGAGGCCGGCGATGCCAGCGCCGACGACGATGGCGTCGTATCGCGAGGCGATGGGGGCGGGAGCGGGCAGGGTCACTCCTCCGCCGTGAGGTCGCGGGTGCGCACGAGGGCGCGAAGCCTGAGCTCCGACACCGTGCGGCAGCCGGTGACGAACATGGCCGTGCGCAGCTCCTCGATCACGCGGCCGAGCGCCAGGACGGCCTCGTCGACCGATCGCTCCGCCGCTCGCAGGAGCGGCAGCGCGATGGCGACGGCGTCCGCGCCGAGCGCCAGCGCCTTGGCTGCCTCGATGCCGTTGCGGATCCCGCCGGAGGCGATGACGACGCGATCGGGGAGGACGTTGCGGCAGATGGTGATGCTCTCGGCAGTGGGAATGCCCCAGCGCGCGAAGAGCTCGCCCGTGGTGCGCTGGACGGGGTCCGCCGTCCGCAGGCTCTCGATCTTGGGCCACGAGGTACCGCCGACTCCCGACGTCTCCACGCCCGCCACCGGGAGATCGCGGATCTTGAGGGCGGTGGTCCGGGAGATCCCTGCTCCCACCTCCTTGAGGAGCACCGGGACGCCCACCTCGGGTACGACGGCCCGCAGCTTCGGGACGAGACCGGAGAAGCGCGTGTCGCCTTCGGGTTGGATCGCCTCCTGCAACGGGTTCAGGTGGAAGAGGAAGGCATCGCACCCGATCCCGTCGACGAGGCGGCGGATCTCGCGGACCCCGACCCCGTAGTTCAGCTGTACCGCGCCGACGTTGCCGAAGAGGAGCGGCAGGCCCGGCGCCATGTCGCGCACCGCGAAGGTGGAGCGCGTCCCGGGATCCTCGAGCATCCGGCGCTGCGATCCGAGCGCCAGGCCGACCCGGCACCTCTCGGCGGCGAGCGCGAGTCGCCGGTTGAGCTCGCCCGCCCGGGGCGTGCCCCCCGTCATCGCGCCCACCACGATGGGCGCGGCGAGGCGCTTCCCCAGGAGCTTGGCCTCCGTGCTCACCGATGCCTTGTCGATCTCCGGCAGCGCGTCGTGATCGAAGCGCAGCCCCGCGAAGCCGTTCGCGCCGCCCGACGTGAACTCGACCTCCTCCGCGAGGCAGAGCGCCAGGTGGCTGTCCTTGCGATCGAGCTCCCGCATCACCGTCAGCCAAGCGTGGAGCGCAGGGACCGGACCACGTTCCCCACGCTGGCCATGCTGTCCTCGACGGCCGTCGGTTCATACCCACAGTGAACCATGCAGTCCGCGCACTTGGGATGGCGGCCGGTCCCGTAGCGATCCCACTCCGTCGTCTCCATCAGCTCCTTGAAGGTGCGGGCGTAGCCCCCTTCGCTGAAGAGATAGCAGGGCCGCTGCCAGCCGAAGACGCTGTAGTTCGGGCTCCCCCAGGGCGTGCACTGGTACTCGCGGTCGCCCTTGAGGAAGTCGAGGTACATGGGCGAGTGGTTGAACCTCCACTTGCGCTTCGAGGCGGGCGCGAGCGCCTTGCGGAAGAGCTCCTTCGTCTGCTCGCGGTGCAGGAACTTGTCCTGAACCGGGGCGCGCTCGTAGCTGTAGCCCGGCGAGATGGTCATGGCGTCGACGCCGAGCGCCGTCATGTCGTCGAAGAACCGGTGCAGGTCGGCGGGGTCGTGCCCGAGGAAGATGGTCGAGTTGGTCGTGACCCTGAACCCACGCCGCTTGGCTGCCCGGATGGCCTCGACCGCGGCGCGGTAGACGCCGGCGCGCTGCACGGACGCGTCGTGGCGCGCCTCGACGCCGTCGAGGTGGACGTTCAAGGTGAACTGCGCGCTCGGCTCGAAGAGGTCGAGCTTGCGCTCGAGCAGGATCGCGTTCGTGCAGAGGTAGACGAACTTGCCGCGCTCGACCAGGCCGGCGGCGATGCGCTCGATGGCGGGATGGATGAGCGGCTCGCCCCCGGCGATGCTCACCATGGGGGCGCCGCAATCCTCGGCGGCGGCCCAGCATTGCTCAGGGGTGAGGTGTTTGGAGAGGATGCTCTCCGGGTGCTGGATCTTTCCGCAGCCCATGCACTCCAGGTTGCAGCGGAAGAGGGGTTCCAGCATGAGCACGAGCGGATAGCGCTTCCTCCGGCGGATCTTCTGCTCGACGATGTACCTGCCCACGGCGACGGCCTGCTTCAGCGGGATGCCCAAGCCACGTTCCTCCTGCGTGATTCCGGGATGAGCCCCTTCTCCTCGAACCAGGCGACCGCGTCCTCGAAGGCCGCGCGCGGCGGCGTCTGCGGCAGCCCGAGCTCGCGCACCGCCTTGGTCGCGTCGAAGAACATGCGCCGGCGCGCCATCCGCACGGCCTCGAGCGCGACGGCGGGCGGCCGGTGCGTGATCCAGTTGGATAGCGCGGTGCTCAGCGCGCCGGCGGTCCAGGCCACCGCGTAGGGCAGCCTGAGGCGCGGGGCGGGCCGCCCGATGATCCCGGCGAGCTCGGCCACGATCTCGGCGAGGGTCATGTTGCGGTTGCCGAGGATGTAACGCTCCCCGACGCGCCCGCGCTCGGCCGCGAGGAGATGGCCCTCGGCCACGTCGCGGACATGCACGATGTTGAGGCCGGTGTCCACGATGGCGGGGAGCTTGCCGCGCGCGAAGTCGACGATGAGCTGGCCCGTCGGGGTCGGCTTCCCGTCCCACGGTCCGACGGGCGCGCTCGGGTTCACGACCACGACCGGCAGCCCGCGTGCGGCGTACGACAACGCCGCCTTCTCCGCCTCGAGCTTGGAGCGCTTGTAGTGGCTGGTGAGCTGGCCCTCGAGGAGCGGCGTCGTCTCGTCGCACGGGGCGGGGAGCGCGGCGAGGCCGATGGTGCCCACCGTCGAGGTGTAGACGACCCGCTCCACGCCAGCTTCGAGGCAGGCGTCCATGACGTGGACCGTGCCGTCGACGTTGCTCTGGTAGATCTCCCGGGGATCGCGCGCCCAGAACCGATAGTCCGCAGCGACGTGGAAGACCCGCCGGCAGCCGCGGACGGCGCGCCGGACGGCGTCGGCGTCGCGCAGGTCCCCGATGGCCACCTCCAGCGGCAAGCCCGCAAGGTTGCCGCGGTCGGAGGTGGGCCGCACCAGCACGCGCACTTCTTCGCCGCGCTCGACGAGCGCGCGGGCGACGTTTGCCCCGATGAAGCCGGTAGCGCCAGTGACGAGCACCTTCTGCATGACGGAGCTGGATCTAGCACAATCATGGGCCACTCCATCTACCTGACGCGTGGTCGTGAGCCCATCTGGCTACTTGCATTAGCTGGGCCGATCTAACCGCCGCGGCGGCCAGGCGGGAATGCCGTGGCAGCGCCCAGACGGAGGGCTTGCCTCGGCTCGGCTGTGGCTTGAACGGATGCGTGGCCCGTTCCGACGTGGCAGGGGGATCTGGTCAGGTCCGGAGCGCGCCCGCACGCCTTGGACCGCCTCCGAGTCTGAATGCTCCCAGGCGGCACTATGACGCAGCGTGAGTCAAGACCTGTCGAAGAATGTGATCGCTCTGCGGCGTGGCCGGGGTGGGGCCCCGACGGGCTTTGCCCGGCGGGGCGGGGGCGGCCTGCGCCCCCGGCGACTCAGTCCAGGAAGAGTGCGCTAAGATGCTCCACGGTGGGAGGGGGCCGCCCCGCCGGAGATCTCGTGGGATTCCCGGATCGCAGGGGCCCAAGGTCCGCCGCCCTGGGGAGGGCGGCAGGCTGCATGTAACTGCGAGTGCGTGCTAGGGCTCGCCCCGGAGGGGGGACGATGGCTCAGACGTCGCGCGGCCGACATGGTCGGGCCCGAGGCCGGCGGGCAGAGGCGGTGCAAGCGCCCGAAGATGGACGACAGCCGCTGACGCGGGAGGAGGCGGAAGCCTTGATATCCAGGTTCGCGCCCGATTTCATCTCCGTCCATGCCGGCGACGGAGAGTGTCTGTACGCCTCGGCAAACGTGCGCGAGATGTTCGGGTGGCGACCGCGGCAACTGCTCGGCTCCAACCTCTACGAGTACTTCCACCCGGAGGACGCGAGCCGCTTGAAACCGGGCCACGGCCCGCCTCGCTCCGGTGTCCTGGGCCGGATCCAGTATCGGCTGCGATGCGCAAACGGCGCCTGGAGGTGGGTCGAGACTCGGAGCCGCGCCGAGGTCTCGGGCGGCAGGGTCCACAGGATCGTCTGGCTCACGCGCGAGCTCAAGGACGAGACGTTGCGCGCCGAGGCGGAGAGGGTGCGCGAACGCCACCACGAATCCTCGGCCGACCAGGGCTTCCTCCTTCGCGTGCGTGCGGCGGTCGCCCACCTGGGTTTCACGAAGAGCGCGACGGCCGCCACGGTAGCCCGCGAAGGGGGCGTCAGCTTGAGGACGCTGCAGCGCCGGCTTCAGCGGCTATCCTGGAGCGTGTCGAAGTTGCGCAGCGAGGTGTTCCGGGGCATCGCCGAGAGGATGCTTCGCGAAGAGGGCGCATCCGTGAACGAGGTGGTGGCCCGACTCGGCTTTTCGTCCCGGAGCGCATTCCACCGGGCCTTCAGGCGCTGGACAGGCATGACGCCGGGCGCGTACCGCGCGCCCTCACCGCCCGCCGGGTGACGGACGAGGCGTGCCTCGGGCCTTGCCGCCGGGAGCCCGTCGCAAGTCGCGTCCGACTCAAGACCTGTCGAAAATGCCTTTGGCTTCTTAGCCAGGGTGGGGCCCCGACGGCTTTGCCGGCGGGGCGGGGCGGCGCGAGCCCCGGGTACTCAGGACGAGCGCGCCTTGCCGGGCCTGGAACGCAAACATGTGACCGAATGCGCCAAACCTGGCGCGCATGGTACACTGTCGAGCGTCCGGTGGAGGGTGGGGCTGACAGGTACCCCCCCGCAACCTGTTGCCCTGCTCTCCCCCGGGCGCTTCAGCCGCTGCCCGCTCCACGTCCGCGCTCACGTCCCGGCCAGCACCGCGATCGTCGTGAGGAGTCGCACGAGGTCGAAAGGCTTGCCCAGGAGGACGCTCGCGCCCAGCGGCGTCTTCTGGGGGGCCGCGCTGGTGACGATCACGGGGATGCTCGCCAGCACCGGATCTGCTCCCTTCGCGGCGAGGAACTGCCAGCCGTCCATGACCGGCATCATCATGTCGAGCACGATCACGTCGGTGCGGACGCCATTCCTCAAGCGGTCGAGGGCATCCTGGCCGTTCACTGCCACGCGCACGGCGTGGCCTTCAGCACACAGGGCTTCGACGACCGCTTCCCGGATATCGGGCTCGTCTTCGACTACGAGGACATTCGGCATTCGTTAGCTGGCGAAAGAGACGTTCGGCACGCAGCAAGGGGTACGCAAGCAAGCGCTTGTCGGGGATCAAGATACACCCCCTCTGTGGTCAGCGCGACCGCCAGCGGCTGCCTCATGGTCTCGGTCCCGCAATCGCGCTCCGCGGCGCTGCCCGGTGACGCATGGCGGCCGTCGCGGCGATGGGATGGATTCACAGGCCTGCAGGTCACAAAAGGCCGCCATCAGCGTCCCACGCTCCAGGATGCATCCGCGTCCGGAAATCAACTCACCGTGAATGAACGAGGCCAGGTCGCCTCGTCCGCGGCCGCCCGTTACGCGGCCCCAGGCGGGGCCTTCCAGTGAAGCCCCAACATCAACCGTTAGACTCCGAGCGCGGGTCATCGTGGGGGGTGCTTGTGCTGGAACGAGGACAGCAGGGCCGTGTCAGGAACGTCCCTCCCGGGGCGATCTCGGCGTTGCTGCTCGAGCTCGCCCGCGCGCCCGTGGAGTCCGTCCGAGGCTGGCTTCCCTCCCTGCACCCCGGACAGGTGGTGGGGCGCTTCGAGCTCCTGCGAGAGATCGGCAGCGGCGGCTTCGGCGTGGTCTACGAGGCACGCGACCAGGAGCTAGGTCGGACCGTCGCGTTCAAGGCGGTGCGGGCCGGGGAGCGGGTGGAGCTCAAGGAAGAACGCCTTCTCCGCGAGGCCGAGGCGGCGGCCCGGCTCTCCCATCCCAACATCGTCACGCTCTTCGACGTGGGCCGCTGCGAGGAGGGGCCCTACCTCGTCCTGGAGATGCTGCACGGCCGCACTCTCGCGGAACGCCTCGCGCAGGGGCCCGTCCCGCTCCGCGAAGCGCTGCGGACCGGGCTCGAGGTCTCGAAAGGCCTCGCCCACGCCCATGCGCAAGGGGTCATCCACCGCGACCTCACGCCCGGCAACGTCTTCCTCTGCGAGGACGGGCAGGTGAAGGTACTCGACTTCGGGATGGCCCACGCCTTTGGCCGCCGCAAGCTCGACGGCGGGACCAGGGCTTACATGGCGCCGGAGCAGGAGCGAGGGGCACCCGAGGACGAGCGCACCGACGTCTTCGCGCTGGGCGTCATCCTCCATCACATGCTCTCGGGCGAGCTTCCCTTCCCGGCGGACGGCAAGCGCCTGCAGGGCTCGCGCCCGGCACCCGCCCTGGAGGTGCTGGAGTTGCCGCCGCTGGGCGAGCTCGTCGGGCGGATGCTCGAGAAGGACCCCGTGAAGCGGCCTCGCGACGCGGGAGAGGCGCTCTCCGCGCTGACCGCCATCCAGCAATCCCTGGATCGCACGCCGGCGCCTGTCGAAGGCAGCCCCTCGCCGCGGGTGCGCCGCCGTCACAAGGCGCGATGGCGAGCGGTGCTGGTGGCGGGCGCCGTCCTGGGAGCGGGGATCGCGGCGACGGTGGTCCACCGCCGGCCCATCACGCCGCCTGCCCCCTCCGTGGTCACGGTGAGCCGGCCTATCGTGGCCGTGGCCGACTTCGTCAACGGAACCCAGGACCAGGAACTGGACGGCCTCTCGATCATGCTCATCACGTCGCTCGAGCAGTCGCACCACCTCGCTGTCCTCACGCGCTCGCGGATGGTCGCGCTCGCCAAGCAGCTGGGGAAGGAGTCGCAGCACATCGACGAGGTCCTGGGCCGGGAGATCGCGGCGCGCGCGGGTGCGAAGACGCTGGTGCTCGCCTCCCTCCATCGCTTCGGCGAGGTCTACGCGATGGACCTCCTGGCGGTCGACCCGAGCCGCAACGAGTACCTCTTCGCGCTCAACGACAAGGCGCGCGGGAAATCCGGCGTGCCGGCCCTCATCGACCGCCTCTCGCAGCAGGCGCGCGAGAGGCTGCGCGAGAAGCCCGACGACGTGAAGGCCTCGCAGGTCATGGTCGCGGCGGCCACCAGCCCCAGCTTCGAGGCCTACCAGCACTACTTCCGCGGACAGCAGCTCGAGGATGACCCGGCGGCGGCGATGCAGGAGTATCGCAAGGCCGTCGATCTCGATCCCGGGTTCGCGCTCGCCCAATGCCAGATCGCCTATCTCGGAGAGTTCGTCGGCCTGCCCCAGCCCGTGCGCGCGGCGGCGCTGAAATCGGCGCTGCAGCACCTCGACCGGCTGCCGGAGAAGGAGCGCCAGCTGGTCCTCGCCTGGAATGCACAGGTGGAGGGGCGCGAGGACGAGGCCCACGAGATCTACCGCCGGGTGTCCCAGGCCTACCCCGACGACAGGGCGGTCCACTTCTTCGCGGGAGACCTGCTCTTCCATTCCGGCAGGTCCGCCGAGGCCGCGGTCTGGTTCGATCGCGCTTTCGCGCTCGACCCGACCTGGAGCCCGACGCTCGGCCACCTCCCCATCGCGTTCGCGGCGGCGGGCCGCTCGGAGGAGCTCCTCGCGCGCGCCCAGCGCCGGGTGGAGCAGACGCCCAGCGCTACCGGGGAACGCCTGCTCGGCGCGGCCCTGCTGGCGACCGGCCGCTGGGGCGACGCCGCGGAAGCGTATCGAAGGGCGCTCGCCAACGACGGGTCGGAGGAATCCCGGACCCAGCTCGCGGCCACGTTGACGCTGCTCGACAGGTATGCGGAGGCGGAGGAGGTCGCGCGCCAGGGCGCGGTGGGAGTGGGGCTGCTCAACGCTCTCGCCTACCAGGGCCGCAGGCGGGAGGCGCTGGCCGTGATCGAGGCGGTGGGCGGGGAGGGCAGCAAGGCCGCCATCTACCGCGCCCGGCGGCTCGTCCACTTCCTGGGCGACGGGAACACCGTCGCGGCGCGAAGGGAGGCAGCGGCGCTGGGAAAGGCCGGGCTACGGCCGGATCGTGCCGCCGTGCTCCTGGCCATGGCGGGGGACCTCGACGCCGCCGCGACGCAGGTGCGCAAGCTCTCGCCCAGGTCGGACATCCGGGCGCTCGTCGACGCGGTGGGTGCGCGGCAGCGGGGGGAGCGCGGGAAGGCGCTGGAGCGGCTCCGCCCCCTCGCCGGATCGCGCGAGGCCGACTGCGCTGCCCTGGCCCTCCTCACGCTCGGTGAGATGGCCTTCGAGGACGGACGCGATGCCGACGCCGTCCAGGCGCTGGAGGGCTTCCGGACCGCCTCGGCGCTCTTCATGACCCTCGACAGCAGCGGCAACTACCGGACCTGGGCTTACCCGCGCAGCCTCTACCTCATCGCCGCCGCTCGCCATCGCCTGGGGGAGGATGTCCAGGCTCGAGCGGCCCTGGAGCAGCTCCTGGAGCTGTGGAAGCGAGCCGATCAAGGCATGCCGCTGCTCCGGGAGGCGAAGGCGTTGCAGCGAGAACTGAAGGCGTAAGCCGAGGACCGGTGGACCCGGCTTCAGGCCTCATGGCGCTGCCCGGTTGAGCTGATCCCGTGGTCGCGCATTCTGTAGCGCCGGGCCTTGTGCCCCCCTCGACACGCCAAGCGGGGGACAAGCCCCCGCGCTACGGGAACGGGCTCAATGCAAACGAGCACCGCTGTCAGGCCTCGGGCTTCAGGAGAAGCCTAGAATGGAGCCAGCGCTAACTGGCTGGCATTGGCAGGCCGAGGATCAGGGGACCTCCTCTACGCCCCGAGCGATCGTTCCGCGATCTGGGCGAGCTCATCGTCGGTGAGGGCGATGGGGTTGCCGCGCATGCTGCTGGCGGCGTTGGCCCTCGCCACGAGCGCCGGCACGTCCGCGGCCGTCATACCGTAGTGCGCGAGTCCCGGGATGTGCAGGGCGTGGCACAGGTCCGCGATCCAGGCGATTCCGTCCTCGGCGGCGGCGTCCGCCTGGCCGGTGAGCCAGGCTGCGACCTCCTGGAAGCGCGCCGTGCTCGGATGGCCGGGCGCCCGTGAACGCAGGGCTCGGAGGTTGACGTCGAGCGCGGCGACGAGGAGCGCCGCGCAGACCGCGCCGTGCGGGGCTGCGAACATGCCTCCCACAGGGGCAGCGAAGCCGTGGACCGCGCCCAGCCCGGCGTTGGCGAGGCACATGCCGCCGAACAGACTCGCCAGGGCGAGGTCCTCGCGCGCGGCGGCGTCGGGCCCCACCAGGCACGCGCTGCGGAGGGAGCGCGCCGAGCGGCGGATGCCTTCGCGGGCGAGCGCGTCCGTGAAGGGATTGGCGCGTGCCGAGAGATAGGGCTCGACGAGCTGCGACAGGGCATCGAGCCCGCTCGAGGCGAGGACTGACGGTGGAGCACCGGCGAGCAGATCCGGGTCCACGATGGCGAGCCGCGCCAGCATGAGCGGGCTGCGAAGGCTCGCCTTCACCTTGGCCTCGCTCGAGCCGAGGACCGCGTTCCTCGTCACCTCCGAGCCCGTGCCCGCGGTCGTAGGCACCGCGACGAACGGTATCGACCGGGTGGTGAGGGGCCGGCCGCGGCCGAGCACTTCCAGGTAGTCGAGCGGATCGCCGCCGTTGGCGGCGAGCGCAGCGACGGCCTTCCCACAGTCGAGCGCGCTCCCTCCGCCCATCGCGACCACGGCGTCGCACCTCGCTGCGAGCGCTCTCGCCACCCCGTCCCGCGCGAGGTCAACGCTCGGCTCGCCCTCGACCCCGAAGACCACTGCGCCGATGCCGCGGGCGCCGAGCGCCTCCCGCAACGCCGCCGAACGCTGAGGCGAGCGCCCGGTCACGAGCAGAACCCGGTGCGCTCCCAGCGCGGCGATCTCGGCAGGGCCGTCGGCGATCCGCCCGGCGCCGAACACGATGCGCGTCGCCGTCGCGAGGTCGAAGCTCACCATCGTCCGTCTTCGGGGAAGACGTTCACGTACCTCCGGGAGGAGCGAGGCTCAGCCATCATCTCCGCCACTGCGTCGCGCCACCTCTTGTAGTGCGCCGTGTCCTTGTGCGCGGCCGGCGCCTGGGCGTCGCGGTACGCCTCGACGAGCACGAACCTCGTCGGATCATCGGAATCCTGCACGGCGTCGAAGCGCGCGATGCCCGGCTCACGCAGACTCTGCTCGGCGTTTTCGCGCGTGGCCTGCCGAAAGGCGTCGACGCAGGCCGGCTTCACGCGGACATGGACATGGATGACGATGAGGCTGTTCGGCATGGCCGAGAGCGTATAGCCGAGTTCGCTTCGAAGAGAGATGAGCAAAGAGGTATGTTTGCGGGCCGCGCCCGGCGCGCAAGACGGTCATCGAGGAGAGCCAGCGTGAACGACCCCATCCGAGTCTTCGTCACCGGTGGTACCTTCGACAAGGAGTACGACGAGCTCTCCGGGCGGCTCTTCTTCAGGGACACCCACCTGCCCGAGATGCTGAGCCGCGGGCGTTGCCGGCTGGCCGTGAGCGTCCAGGCGCTCATGATGATCGACAGCCTGGACATGAAGGACGAGGACAGGCGGCTCGTCGTCGAGAGCTGCCGGAGCTGCCCCGAGGCGCGCATCGTCATCACGCACGGGACCGACACGATGGCCGACACGGCGCGCGCGCTACACGAGGCGGCGATCGCGAAGACCATCGTGCTCACCGGCGCGATGATCCCCTACGCGTTCGGTAGCTCGGACGGCCTCTTCAACCTGGGCAGCGCTCTCTCCTTCGCGCAGGTCCTCGCGCCGGGTGTCCACGTCGCCATGAACGGAAGGCTCTTCCCGGGCCATCGGGTAAGGAAGGACCGCCGGTCGGGGATCTTCGAGGAGATGGCCTGAACGCTCTGGTTCCCGGCTCCGGCCGCCCGGAGTCCAGGATCTCCCTCTCCTCGCGCAGGGACTCCTGGTCGCGCTTGTCGCGGCCAGGGGCGGGGAGACGAGACCGCGACGGCTCTGCCGGCGGGGTCGACGGAGGGCCGGGGTGAGGGGCTGTCGCCCGAGGATCGGGGGCCC
>JBGQLS010000009.1:0-39004 GCA_041500205.1 Anaeromyxobacteraceae bacterium
ACGTCCAGTCGAACGAAGCCGGGGAGTCCCGTCGGGGCACAATCCATCAAGGGCGAAACCGTTCGAGTCGCCGAACGTAAAGCTCATCACCCTCTCACCGATTACCGCGCGTCATTCGACATGAGAAAGCCGCCTCCCGCTCAGCCCTGGATCATCCGCCTCACGCATTGGGCCAACCTGGTGCTGTTCGCCGTCATGGCCGGTAGCGGCCTGCGCATCCTCGCTGCCTATCCCCTGCTCGGGCCGCGGGGACAGGATTACGACTGGTATCCGCTGCAGGGGGTGACCGCGCCGGCCCTGCTGACCCTCGGCGGCTGGCTGGCGGGAGCGCGTCACTGGCACTTTGCGTTCGGCTGGATCTTCGCCGCGAACGCCGTCGTCTACGGAATCTACTTCTTCGCGAGCGGTGAATGGCGGCGGCGTCTCTTCTTCCCGCGGCGCGACGCCGTGAGCGCATGGCAGACCGTGCTCCACGACTTGCGTATCCGCAAGGAGCCTCCGGCGCCGGTCGGGCTCTACAACGGGATGCAGCGGCTGACCTACACGGGCGTGCTCGCGATGGCGCCCCTCCTCATCCTCTCCGGGCTCGCCATGTACAAGCCGGTGCAGTTGCCACGCCTGACGGCCCTCCTCGGCGGGTACGACTTCGCTCGGGCCGTCCACCTCATCGTCCTGGAGGCGCTCCTCCTCTTCACCGTCGTGCACGTCATCCAGGTGCTCCTGCATCCGCGCACCCTGGTGGACATGACGGCTGGGGGACATGCTCGCCCGGAGGGAGCGCCATGAGCGCGCCGTCGCGCCGGAGCTTCCTCGCTGCCGGCCTCCGATCGGCGGGTGTCCTCGCTCTGGGTGGGCTCGCCTGTGACAGCATGCGCCCGAAGGCGGGCTTCCTCGGGCTCATGGAGCGGGCGAACGAGCGGTTCCAGCGCGCGCTCTTCGATCCCCGCCGGCTCGCTCCCGAGCTGCCGGCGGAGGAGGAGAGCGATCCCGAGGACTTCCCGCCCTACAAGGTCACACCCGAGTTCCCGGTGGCACCCGCCGGGTGGGCGCTCCGGGTGAGCGGCCTCGTTGCGCGCCCGCTAACGCTCTCCAGCGCGGAATTGCAGGCCCTGCCCAGGACCCGGACGCGCGTGCGCCATCACTGCGTGGAGGGCTGGTCGGCGGTGGCGTCCTGGGACGGCGTGCGCCTCTCCGAGATCGCCCGGCTGGCAGGCGTGGATCCACGGGTGCGATACGTCGAGTTCCGATCCTTCGAGCCGGGGTACTACTCGTCCTGGGACCTGGAGAGCGCGCTCCACCCACAGACCATCCTCGCTTACGGCATGGGTGGTGAGCCGCTCCAGACCGAATACGGCGCGCCGCTGCGCCTCTATTCCGCCGTGAAGCTCGGGTACAAGATGGTGAAGTACCTGAGCGAGGTCACCTTCCTGCCCGTCCGTACTGGCGGCTACTGGGAGGATCAGGGCTACGAGTGGTTCGCCGGCGTGTGAAGGGTCCCTGGCCTTCGCCGGCGCTTCCCGCTGCCGCGCCGTGCCGGATTGTTCGCGGCCTCCGATCGCCCCCACTTCCTCGCTTAGAATCCCCTCGTGGCGGTGATGGATCCCCAGGGCTTCCGCGTCCTCTTCATCGAGGACGACGAGCGGCTTGCGTCGTTGACCAGCCGGGCGCTCGAAGCGTACGGCCTCCAGATCACGTGGGTGGCCGACGGGCGGAAGGGCCTGGCCGAAGGGCTCAAGGGCCAGCACGACGTGGTCATCCTCGACCTCATGCTCCCCAGCCTCTCCGGACTCGAGGTGTGCCGCGAGCTGCGCGCCCGGTGCGCGGTGCCGGTCATCATCCTCACGGCCCTCGGGGAGGAGGCCGACCGCGTGCTCGGGCTCGAGACCGGCGCCGACGACTACCTCGCGAAGCCGTTCTCCACGCGAGAGTTGCTCGCCCGCCTGCGGGCGCTCGTGCGCCGTGGACGAGGCGCCATCGGGCCGCCGAGGGAGCTCATCTGCGTCGGCGATCTCGAGCTGTCGTCGCGCGACTACAGCGCGAAGCTCGCCGGCAGAGCCCTCAAGCTCACCACCGCCGAGTTCGTGCTCCTCCGCGTCCTCGCCGAGCGCGCCGGGCGCGTCCTCACGCGCGAGCAGCTCCTCGACCTCACGAAGGGGAGCGCGGACGAGGCCTTCGACCGCTCAATCGACGCCCACATCTCGCGCCTTCGGCAGAAGCTCGAAGAAGATCCGCGGCACCCGAGGCTGCTGAAGACCATCCGGGGCGCCGGGTACCTGCTCGCTCCCGGCGGCGAGGATCCGCCGTGAACAGCGACACCGTGAAGCGACGGCACGGGCTGGCGATCCGCATCTACCTCGTGAGCGCCACCGCGCTGCTCGCGGTCCTGCTGGCGCTGTACGTCCTCGCTGTCGTCATCCTGCGCCCGCCGCAGCATGGTGGCCCGTTCGAGGAGATGGCTCGCTACGCGGCGTCCAAGATCGCCGAGCACTGGTCGTCCCCGAGCGAGGTGGAGCGCGAGCTCGAGGCGGTGCGGCGCGAGATGAACGTCGCCGCGTCTGCATACCGGTGGGACGGGACACTGGTCGCCTCGAGTGCTCCCCTGCCGCTGCCACGGCTCACGGGCGCCGAACGGGCCTCGCTCGCGACGAGGCGCATGATCGAGCGCGGAGGAACGTGCACACATGAGCGTTGCCAGCTCGGTTTCGCAGTGCCCGGTCGCGACGGCCCTCTCGGATACGTCCTCCTGGAGACGGCCGACCGATCACGATCCCCGCCGCCCTTCGGGACGATCCTGGTCGCGCTGCTCGTCGTCGCGCTCGGCGTGGCGGCGGCGCTCCTGGGCCGGGCCATCGCCCGCCCGCTGGAGCGTCTCGCGCAGACCGCGCAGGCGCTCGGGGGGGGGACCTCAAGGCGAGGACGGGGCTCGCGCGACGCGACGAGCTGGGCGCCGTCGCGCGCTCGTTCGACGTCATGGCGGACCGCATGGAGAGGCTCATCCTGGCGCAGACCGAGCTGCTCGCCAACGTCGCGCACGAGCTCCGGACGCCGCTCGCCCGCATCCGCGTGGCCCTCGACCTCGCGGAGAGTGGGGACGCCGCGGTCGCTCGCGAATCTTTGGCGGAGATCGCCCAGGACCTCTCCGAGCTCGAGGGGCTCGTCAGCGACATCCTCGCGTCGGCGCGGATGGACCTCGCGAGCAGCACCGCGACGAGCGGCGCGCCACCCCTCCACGTGGCCACGCTCGACGTTGCGCAGGTCGTGAACAGCGCGGTGGAGCGGGTCCGGCACCGCCACCCGGCAAGGCGCTTCGACGTGGACGTCGACTCCGCGCTGCCGGCGGTCGAGGGAGACGCAGTGCTCCTCCGGCGAGCGGTCGACAACCTCCTCGACAACGCGCAGAAGTACTCGCCGTCTCACTCGGCCATCCGGCTGCGCGCGTGCCGGCGCGGACCCACGGTCGCCATCGAGGTGATCGACTCGGGAGAGGGCATCCCGCCTGAAGACCTGTCACGTCTCTTCACGCCCTTCTTCCGCGGCGACAAGAGCCGCACGCGCGCGACGGGCGGGGTCGGCCTCGGGCTGAGCCTGGCGCGCCGCATCGTCGAAGCGCATGGGGGCACCCTCACCGCGGAGAGCACCCCCACCGTCGGCACCACGATGACCGTGAAGCTCCCCGCGCCGCCGCGCGCACCGTAACAATCGCGCACATCCCGGCCAAGCGCGGTTCGCGACGAGGCGCCATGCTCCCGCGCATGACACGCAAAGCAGTAGCCGCCGCTCTCGGCGCCGCCCTGGCGGCGGGGATCGCCGCGCGGCGCTCGAGGTGATGGCGTGAACGCGGTCGAGACAGAGAGGGCCGACCGGGAGAGGTATTCCGTCACACGCACCGCACAGGCCCGCACGATCCGGGCGCTATCGTCGTTGCCGTGGCCGCGCATTCGGTTGGTCATCGGCTGGTACGAAGCCAGCCCGAACGAGGAGGAACGACATGGCAAGGAACTGGAAGAGCTGGTGGATCGGCTGCTCCGTGCTGGCGAGCCTGGCCTGGACAGGCGTGGGGCGAGCGGACGCGCCTGATGGAAGGTCGGACGGTCCCCCACGCGGCCCGCCGCCGGAGGCGATCCAGGCCTGCAATGGGCTCCAGGCTGGAGCGTCCTGCAGCGTCACCTTCGGCGATGGTGCGCAGATGAGCGGCACCTGCCGCACGGGCCCTCAGGGTGAGGCCGCGGCATGCGCACCGAACGGGCATCCGGGTCGATTCCATCCGCCGCCGGAAGCGATCCAGGCCTGTTCGTCGCTTCAGGACGGGGTCGCGTGCAGCTTCACGGCTCCTGACGGCGCCGAGCTCAGCGGGACGTGCCGCACCGCGCCCGACGGCTCGGGCATGGCGTGTGCCCCGAATCACCTGCCGCCGCGCCGCTGACCCGCTCAACGCCAACGCCTCTTTGAAGCCGACTTAGTCCCAGAAGGGGCTGGCGTGATGGTGGTCAACCAGCCCGTTGCTTCGGCGATCGCGGGTGACCAGCATCCCATCTACCGGTAGGGCGACTCCGGCTTCAGGGCGCGTTGACGCGCGTCCACTCAAGACCTGGCGAAAAATATGATCGCTTTGCAGCGTGGCCGGGGTGGGGCCCCGATGGGCTTGCCCGGCGGGGCGGGGGCGGCCTGCGCCCCCGGCGACTCAGTGCATGAGCCCATGCCCACGAAGACAGGAATGAGCGAAGTACGCACGCAAGGACGATTGCCTCAGCCTGCCGTGATCCACTTCGTCGAAGTCGGCCGGATCGGGACGGAGCTTCGGCCGGTGTGCGGTGCGTGGAGCGAGTACGTCGCCTGGACGACGGTCCGCGCCGTCATGACGTGCCCGGCCTGTGCGCATCTTCTTCGGGTCGCGCATCCGGAGCGCGTCGTCCCGTGACCGAGGTCACGGGACGCTACCGCCTGCTGCCCCTCTCGCCGGGGTGGCCATCCCTGTCGAACGCGGGTCCGTGCTTCACGAGGATCTCGTAGCGCCTCGCTTACTGGAAGTTCCCCCGTCCAGTGAGCATCCGGCCCGCGATGCCGGCCGCGGGCCAGTCGAAGCTGTCCGTGAGTTCCTGGCCGTCCGCGCCCGTCAGCCGAATCGTGAATGACCCTCTTCCAAACCCGCTGCCACCAGTCAGGTTCCCGTCCGAGCCACGCGTGAGAGACGCGAAGCCTGCGTGATTCGGACTCTGGACCTCCATAGGCGCACCAGAAGACGGCCTCGTCGTGCTTGAGAAGTCCTCAGGTATCGGCTAGGTATCTCACCGTTCGGGCACCCATCCGACGCCCGCAAGCCTCGAAAGCTCAGCGTGTTGTTCGCAATCGCTTGGCCCCGTAGCTCAGATGGATAGAGCGGCGGTTTCCTAAACCGTAGGTCGCGTGTTCGAGTCACGCCGGGGTCACCAAAAACTCCTGCGAATCAGTACGTTACAGGACCCTTTGGCGGAGGGTCTGTACCGCTGAGGCGCCGTGGAATCCTCACGCTGGACCTTGACCCAGTGAAAAGCATGCTGGCCCACCCGTCTCTCTCGCGTCCAAGGCCGCCGCGCGCGCTCGTTCAGGCGGACTTTCCCGCTCCGGTCCTCGACGTGCTCCGCGTCCTCGACGCCGCTGGCCACCGCTCCTGGCTGGTGGGCGGCGCCGTGCGCGACGTGCTCCTCGGACACAAGCGCGGCAGGCGCGACCACGACGTCGCCACGCCGGCGCACCCGGAGCAGGTGATGGCGCTCTTTCCCAAGGTCATCCCTACCGGGATCGAGCACGGGACGGTCACCGTTCTTCAGCGGGGGACGCCGGTGGAGGTCACCACCTTTCGTGGCGAGGGAGCCTACGTGGACGGGCGGCGGCCCTCCTCGGTCACGTTTCTCGAGGACGTCGACCAGGACCTGGCGCGCCGCGACTTCACGGTGAACGCGCTCGCATACGACCCGCTCGGCGGCGCGTTCCGTGATCCGTTCGGCGGCCGGAACGACCTGCGCCGGGGGATCCTGCGCGCGGTGGGCGACCCCGAGGCGCGCTTCGCCGAGGACGGCCTGCGCCCGCTCCGCGCGGCGCGCTTCGCCGCGGAGCTCGACTTCATCCTCGATCCCGCCACGGCGGCGGCCATCCCCCGCGCGCTGCCGGTCGCGAACAAGGTCTCGGTCGAGCGCGTCGGCGAGGAGCTCTCGCGGCTGGTCGTCGCGAAGCACGCGCGGCACGGGCTCCAGCTGCTCGCGGAGACGGGCCTCCTCGCGGTCGTGCTTCCGGATCTGGCCGCGCTCGCGCCGGCTGAACGCGCTCATGCCTTCGACGCGGCCGCCGTTGCCGGGCGCGAGCTCACGCTTCGCCTCGCGGCGCTGCTCCACGTGCTGGCGCTCTCGGAGACGCCCGAGGCCGCGGCGCGCCGGGCGAGCGCCGCCCTCGAGCGCATGCGGCTTCCTGGCCAGATCCGCGAGGGCGCGGCCGCGCTCGTCTTGCTCCACGGCGGGTGCTTGCTCTCGCAGGCGCGCGCGCCTCTCCCTGCCGGGGAGGGCGAGGAACGCCGGTGGCTGTCGCGCGTGAGGCGCTCGCGCGCGCCCGCCGTCCTCGCGCTGTGGGACGCCGATGCTCGCGCCGTGCGCCCGCCCGCCCGTCAGCGCCGGGAGCGCGGCGCCCTGCGCGCCTTCCGCGCCCGGCTCTCCCGGATCGAGCGGAGCAGACCGCCGCTCTCCATCGCCGAGCTCGCGCTCGACGGGCACGCGGTGGCCGAGATCCTGGGAGTGCCGAGCGGTCCCGCGGTCGGCGAGGCGCTGCGCCATCTCCTCGGGCGCGTCCTCGATGATCCGCTCCTGAATACACGCTCCTCGCTCACGTCTGAGCTGACGGGCTGGTGGGCTTCGCGAGCGCCGTAGAGAGGGAGGCGAGAGAAGTGCTGGCGACGGGACGGCTGATCGTACCGCAGCCCCTTATACTTGTCGGCGAGGCTCATGATGCCGCAGCGGGTCTTGTACATCGAAGGCGACGCGCCCAGCCGCGTCGCGGTCCGCCGCCTCCTGGAGGCGAGCGGCTTCGCCGTGGAGGAGAGCGCCACTGGCCTGGACGGTATCGCGCGGGCGCGTTCCAGCACGCCCGACCTCGTCATCGCCGACACGCGCCTGCCCGACATCGAAGGCTTCGAGCTCGCCGCGCGACTGAAGCAGGACCGGTTGCTGGCTGATGTTCCCTTCGTGGCGGTGGGGCGTTCCGCCGCGGATCACGACGTCGCACTGGCGGCAGGCTGTGACGGCTTCATCGCCCAGCCGATCGACGAGGCCCACTTCGTGGAAGAGGTGAAGGCGTACCTGGCGGGGAAGCGCGAGCGCTTGCCGAGCGAGGCGGAGACGCGGGCGCGCCAGCGGCTCGCGGAGCTGGACCGCCGCGGGTCGGCCTTCATGCACGATCTGGCGCACGAGCTGTCGACGCCGCTCACGCCGCTCGCCGGCTACATCAAGATCCTGCAGTCGGGGCGGATCGGCGAGCTCTCGGCGCAGCAGCGCAAGGTCGTCGACGGCATGGCGTCCTCCGTGGCGAAGCTCACGCGCATCGTGGACAACCTCTCCGACTTCGCGAACTTGCAGGCGGGGCAGTCCGCCATCACGCTCTCGGCGGTCGATCCCGACGCCCTCGCCGAGGAGGTCGTGAACGAGGTGAAGGTGGCCGCGCGTGACGCGCGCCTCCACCTGGAGCTCAGGCCCTCGCGCGGCGGCCCGGTCGCCGCCGATCCGCGCAAGCTGCGCCAGGCGCTCGCGAACCTGGTTCAGAACGCGGTGAAGTTCTCCCCGCACGGCGGCGAGGTGCTGGTGGAGGTGAGCCGCGACTCCTCCAGGCTGCGCTTCTCCGTCTACGACCAGGGTCCGGGGGTGGCAGCCGGCGAGCTGGAGAAGATCTTCGAGCCGTTCCGCCACCCGGACCGCCGCGAGGACGCGCGCATGCCCGGTTCCGGTCTCGGCCTGCCCGTCGCTCGCCGTATCGCGGAGGCGCACCGCGGGCGCATCGTGGTCGAGAGCCCGCCGCACACGCAGCCGGTCGGAGGTTCCCACCAGTACACCGGGTCCAAGTTCGTCATGGAGATCCCGGTCGAGCCTGCCGCGCCCGCGCCTCGGGACTGAGTCGCCGGGGGCGCAGGCCGCCCCCGCCCCGCCGGGCAAAGCCCATCGGGGCCCCACCCCGGCCACGCCGCAGAGGTGCTACGTGCAGGGGAAGAGCTGGCGCGCAGCCCGGTCCGGACGGCCGCACCAAGGGAGCAACCCCGTGACGCGGACGCACTGGTTTGGCGCCATCAGGCGAGTCGGCTACATTCGCCACGCTGGAGGATGAGCTGCGCGTTCTCGTCGCCATGTCGGGCGGCGTCGACTCGTCGGTCGCCGCTGCGCTGCTCCGCGAAGCCGGGCACGAGGTGCTGGGCGTCGCGATGCGCGTCTTCGACTATGCTGATCAGGCGCGCGGCCGTTCCTGCTGCGGGCCGGACGACCTCGACGACGCTCGAGCTGCGGCGCGCGTTCTGGGCATCCCTTTCTACGTGGCGAACCTGGAAGAGCACTTCGGGCGCGCGGTGGTGGATCGTTTCGTCGACGATTATGTCTCGGGCCGGACACCGAACCCGTGCGTGGCTTGCAACAGCGAGGTCAAGTTCGACTGGCTGCTCAAGCGCGCTCGCGCCCTGGGGGCCAAGCTCGCCACCGGCCACTACGCCCGCATCGAGCGGCGGGGCGATCGCCTCGCCCTCTGCGCCGCCCCCCACGCCAAGGACCAGAGCTATTTCCTCTACGGCCTCTCGCGGGACGCGCTGCGCGACGTGCTCTTTCCGGTCGGCGAGCTCGATAAGCGGGAGGTGCGGCGGATCGCGGCCAGGTTCGCCTTGCCCGTGGCCGAGAAGCCCGAGTCGCAGGAGATCTGCTTCGTCACCCGCGGTGACGCGGGCGACTTCGTCGCGCTGCGCGCGCCCTCGCGCCTGCGGGCCGGTGAGCTCATCGCGACGTCGGGCGAGGTGCTGGCGCGCCACGGCGGGGTGCACAGGTTCACGGTCGGCCAGCGGCGAGGCCTCGGGATAGGCGGCGGCGAAACACGTTACGTGGTCCGCGTCGAGGCGGAGTCCGCGCGCGTGGTGGTGGGAACGGCCGAAGAGGCCTCCCGCGACCGCTTCTCGGTCGAGGACGTGCGGTGGGTGGCTGGCAGCCCGCCGGCCGGGCCGCTGGCGGTGCTCGTGAAGGTGCGGCACCGGCACCCGGGCGAGCGGGGCGAGGTCCGGCCGTTCGGCAAGCGCGCCGAGGTGGCGCTCCAGGCCAAGGTGCGCGGCGTGGCCCCGGGGCAAGCAGCGGTCTTCTACGCGGGGGACGAGGTCTTGGGTGGCGGACGCATCGCGGACCTTTGAGCGGCCCAGGGTCGCGTTGGTGGCGCAGGGCTGTCGCGTGAACCGGAGCGACCTCGACGCGCTAGCGTGCGGCCTCTCGGGCTCGTTCGTCCTGGCGGCGAACGGCGAGGTCGCCGAGTACGTGGTGGTGAATACCTGCACCGTGACCGCGGACGCGGACGCGGCGGCGAGGCAGGCCATCCGCCGGGCGGCGCGCGAGCACCCGGGCGCGCGCATCGTCGTCATGGGATGCTATGCCGAGGTCCGGCCGGAGGAGCTGCAGTCGCTGCCGGGCGTGGCGGCCGTGGTGGGCGCGCGCTCGCGCGTCTCCGTGACCGAGGTGCTGAGACGTCTACACGAGGACCGCGCCTTTCGCCCGGAGCAGGGGGAGGCGTGGCCCGGCGGTGGCTGGCGTGCGTCCACCCTGCCCAGGCCTTTTCGCCACACGCGCGCCTTCCTCAAGGTACAGGATGGTTGCGATGCGCGATGCGCCTACTGCGTGGTGCCGCTGGCGCGCGGGCCGGCGCGCTCCCTCGGGTTCGAGGAGGCGCTCGCGGCCATCGAGGCGCTCGGGAGCGCCAGCCCAGAGGTCGTCCTGACCGGCGTCCACCTCGGCGCCTATGGCCGCGACCTCTCGCCGCGGAGGTCGTTGGCGCAGCTCGTGACCGCCTCCGGGGAGAGGCAGCTCGCACGCCGCATCCGGCTCTCGTCCGTCGAGCCGCTGGAGCTGCCGCTCGGGCTCTTCCAGGGCCCGGCCCGTCCCGTGCTGTGCGAGCACGTGCACTTGCCGCTCCAGAGCGGGTCGCCCCGCGTGCTCGCGGCCATGCGCCGGCCCTATTCACCTGGCGCATATGCGGCCCGGGTGGAGCGGCTCGCAGGGGAGGTGCCCGAGATCTGCATCGGTGCCGACGTCATGACCGGCTTCCCGGGCGAGACGGCGGACGACCATCGTGCCACGGTCGCCTTGGTGGAGAGCCTTCCTCTCTCGTACCTGCACGTGTTCCCGTTCTCGCCACGGCCGGCCACGCGGGCTGCGACGATGTCCGGGCAGGTCGGCGCGGGCCTGGCGCGTGAACGCGCCCGCGAGCTGTCCGCGCTCTCGGCGCGGCGCTGGCGTGCCTTCGCCGCCGCGCAGCGCGGGCGCGAGCTGGAGGTGGCAGTGGAGCGTGTTGGCGATGGCTTCGCCGCAGGCACGGCGCGCAACTACCTGTCGGTGCGCTGGCCGTGCGCGGGCGAGCGCCGCGGCGAGCTGGTGCGCGTGCGCGTGGAAGCGACCGACGGCGAGAAGTGCGTCGGTCGAAGGGTAGAGAGGGGCTAGGGTGAGGGTCGACGGCGACCGCCGGGGCCAGCCCCTCTTCCCGGCCCTATCGACCGCGCCGGCGAGCCGTCGCGGTCTCGTCTCCCCGCCCCTGGCCGCGACAAGCGCGGCCAGGAGTCCCTGCGCGGGGCGAGGGGGACGGGAGACGGTGCGCTGCGACCTCCTCGTCGTCGGCGCAGGACCGGCAGGTTGCGCCGCCGCGGTGGCAGCCCGGCGGGCGGCTCCTGGTCTCGCGGTCATCGTGGTGGATGCCGCGCGTTTCCCACGCGAGAAGCTGTGCGGAGGAGCGATCACGGGAGGTGGCCTGCGGGAGCTCGAGCTTTCCGGACTCGTGCTGCGGGTGCCGCACGTGGTCGCGCCCCATGCCGTGCTACGCGCGAGGGGCGTCACCGTGCGCGTGGAGCTTCCCCATCCGGCGGTCGTGGTGCGACGTCTCGAGTTCGACGCGGACCTGGTCGCGCAGGCGCGCGCGGCGGGCGCGAGCGTCATCGAGGAGGCGCCGCTGGAAGCGGTGGACGGCGACGTCGCCGTCACCGGGCAGGGCGGTATCCGGTTCGGCGCCCTCATCGCCGCGGACGGCGTCTCCGGCACGTCGCGGCGTGCGCTCGGACTCCCGGCGGGGCATCGCGTGCCGCTCCGCGAAGCGCGCGCGCCGGCCGCGCGGCAGTGGGACCTCGTGTTCGATCTCGACGTCGGCGTGCCCGGATATGCCTGGCGCTTCCCCTGTATCGACGGTGGGCGAGCCTCCGAGAACTGCGGCGTCTATTCCAGCGAGCGGTTCGCCGGGCTCGACGAGGCGCTGGCCCGCTTCACCCGGCGCGAGGGGATGACGGCGGGAGGGCGCGCCGGCCGCAGCGCCATCCGGCTCTTCGAGGCGGGTGGGCCGGTAGGAAAGGGCAACGCCCTCCTGGCGGGCGAGGCGCTGGGCGTCGACGCGCTCGTCGGCGAGGGCATCCGCTATGCCCTGTGGTCTGGTCGCATCGCGGGACGCCTCGCCGCAGTGGACCTGGCGCGTGGGCGGCCGCCGTCTCTTCACGCCTACCGTGCGCAGCTGTTCGCGTCGCGCTCGGGCGTCCTCCTCGGGCTGGGAGCGCGGCTCGCCAGGCGACTCTATGGTCCGGATCCCCTGTGGCGTGGCGTCGCCTGTGATCGCCAGGTCGCCGAAGCGATCGCCGGGCTCATCTCGGGGGAGGCGCCGCTCCTGCCCATCCTGGCGCTCCTCGGGCGACTTCCTGCGGCCATGAAGGCTGCCAGATCCGCCTGAAGCCCTCCGCTCCTCTCGCCTATCTCCTTGCGGGGCAGGCGAGGGCGGCATATCAAGCGGCCATGCGGCTCGCCGACGGCCGGGTCGTGCCCGATCTCCATCTGGATGAGGCCAGGGTGGCGCGCTGCCGCGCTCTGGCCGACCGCGTCACGGCACAGGTGCTGGACTTCGTCCGCCGGCACACGACCGTCTCCATCGAGCGCACCGTCCTTCGCCTGTTCGGGTTCCACGGCGCGGGGCCGGCGGGTGTTCCCTGGGTGAACCTGATGGTAGACGAGCTGCATGCGCGCGGGCTCGTGGGGCGGGGAGCGGCCTGGTGGCTCGGCTACGTGCAGCGGACCGGCGCGCGCGATCCGGCGAAGGTGGTCGAGCGCGTCGCCGCGCTGCCGAGGGCGCCCTCGCCGCTCTCCCCGGAGGACGAGGCAGCCATGCTCGCCGACATGCGCAGGGAGGCGCGGGCGGCGGCGGCGGAGCTTCGGGCCCGGGTGGCCGCGCGCCAGGCTTTGAAGTCGGAGCTCGGGATCGGCGCCCGTCCGCACAAGTACGTCATCGTGGCGACCGGAAACATCCACGACGACGTGGAACAGGGGCGCGCAGCCGCCCAGGCCGGCGCGGACGTCATCGCCGTCATCCGATCGACGGCCCAGTCGCTCCTCGACTACGTCCCCGACGGCGCCACCACCGAGGGTTACGGCGGGACCTATGCGACGCAGGAGAACTTCCGTATCATGCGAGAGGCGCTCGACGGGGAATCGCGCCGGCTCGGACGCTACCTTCACCTCACCAACTATTCTTCCGGCCTCTGCATGAGCGAGATCGCGTTCGCCGCGGCGTGGGAGCGGCTGGACATGCTCCTCAACGACGCGATGTACGGGATCCTCTTCCGCGACATCAACATGAAGCGGACGCTGTGCGATCAGCACTTCTCGCGCCAGATCTGCGCGTTCGCCGAGATCGTCATCAACACCGGCGAGGACAACTACATCACCACGGCCGACGCGGACGAGGCCGCCCACACGGTCATCGCGTCCCAGTTCGTGAACGAGAGCTTCGCGCACCGCGCCGGCCTGCCCGATCGCCTCATCGGCCTGGGGCACAGCTTCGAGATCGATCCGGCGCGCGAAGACACCCTGGCGCGCGAGCTGGCGCAGGCACTGCTCGTGCGGACGCTCTTCCCCGAGGCACCCATCAAGTACATGCCGCCAACCAAGCACAAGCAGGGTGACATCTTCTTCAGCCACGCCTACGACGTGATGGCCGACGTGGTGGCCCAGATCACCGGGCAGGGCATACAGCTCCTCGGCATGATGACGGAGGCCATGCACAACCCTTTGCTCATGGACCGCTACGAGGCGCTGAAGAGCGCCGACTACGTCTACCGCGCCTGGCGCAGCATGGGTGCCGAGATCCAGCTCCGGCCGGATGGCGCGATCGTCCGGCGGGCGGAAGAGACGCTGGGGAAGGCCCTGGCGCTCCTCGAAGAGGTGGCCGAGGACGGGCTCATGAAGGCCATCGGGAAGGCGCGCTTCGGCGACGTGGCGCGCACGGAAGACGGCGGGAAGGGCGGCTCCGGCGTGGTCGAGCGCGCGCCCAGTTACTTCAATCCTTTTCTGGAGATCCTGGAGGGGACCGTTCCATGAGCGTTTCGAAAGTCTCACTCGCGCCGGCGAGGGCCTGGGGTCCGATGGTCCTGACCCTGGCGCTGGCCGGCTGCAACCTCATCCAGGAGCGCGCGCAGGAGCAGGGGCCCCAGTCGCGGCCAGCCGGCGACGAGGGCATGCTCATGTTCACCGTGGGTCGCCTGTCGTTCGAGGCGCCCGCTGCATGGCCCGCCCGTGGCGATCCCCGCCGCGTCCTCCTGGTGAGCCCGCAGAACGACGCGCGCATCGACGCGCAGGTGTCGGAGAGGCGGTTCAAGGACGACGGCGAGTGCCTGGCCCAGGCCGAGGACTCCCTCGCCCGCGGCAGCGGCAAGCTCATCAACGTGCGGCGCCACCCGACCACGCTCGCCGGACGCAAGGCGGTGGTGCAGGAGGCCGATCAGGACGGATGGCACGGCTGGGCCTGGGCCGTCTGCGACGGAGGCGAGCAGTATCGCATCTTCTTCACTGGCCGCTCACCACTGGGCGAGGAGTCGCTGCGCGCCTCCCGGCTCCTCTCCTCGAGCGCCGTGCTCACGACGAAGCCGGGGGCCTGACATGCCCTCGTCGCTCCTCGTCCGGCCTTACGGCGATCGGCGCGACGACGGGGTCGTGCAGCTGTCCTTCGTGCTCCCCGTGCCCGCGGGCGAGCGCGCGCGGGAGGCGGCCGTGGAGGTGGTGCGCCAGATGGGCCTCGACCAGGTCCACGTCGCGGCCATGGAGCGGGCGGCCGACGACTACACCTTCTTCGTGGTCTACGGGCGGACGGCGGCGGTCGTCGACTATGAAGCCCTGGACGTGCCGGAGGTGGTGACGCGCAAGAAGGGATTCGACGAGCTGAACGAGCTGGTGGAGCGGGAAGTGGGCCGGCGCATCGTCGTCCTGGGCGCCTGCACGGGGTCGGACGCCCACGCGGTCGGCATCGACGCCATCATGAACATGAAGGGTTACGCGGGAGACTACGGACTGGAGCGCTATCCCATGCTCGACGCGCAGAACCTCGGCGCCCAGGTCGAGAACGCGACCTTGGCCAGGCTGGTGAAGGAGCGCCGGGCCGACGCGGTGCTGGTCTCGCAGGTCGTCACGCAACGTGACGTGCACAAGGAGAACGCGCGCGAGCTCCTCGACGAGCTCGCGCGGCTCGGCGTGCGCGAGCAGGTGATCGCCATCGTGGGGGGGCCCCGGCTCGATCACAGGACCGCGCTCGAGCTCGGGTACGACGCCGGGTTCGGAGCGGGCACCAGGCCGTCGGATGTCGCGAACTACATCGTGAGAGAGGTGCTGCGGCGGATGGGGAAGCCGCTGCACTGACCTTCACCCGGCGGGGCGGGCGTTCGCCGGTTGCAGGTTCGAACGCGGGGCATCGGTGAGCGAGGTGAGGTGCCATGGCCGACGACACGGACGACACGAAGGTCCTCATCCGCCTGCGCCTCTCCCAGGCGGACGCTCACTACGGAGGCGATCTGGTCGACGGCGCGCGCATGCTGGCCCTCTTCGGAGACGTCGCGACCGAGCTGCTCATCCGCCACGACGGCGACGAGGGCTTGTTCCGCGCCTACGACGCGGTCGAGTTCCTCGCCCCGGTCCACGCCGGCGACTACGTCGAGGCGACCGGCGAGATCACGAGGGTGGGGAGCACCTCGCGCGCCATGCGCTTCGAGGCGCGCCGGGTGGTCGCCGCGCGGCCGGATCTGTCCGACAGCGCCGCCGAGGTACTGGTGGAGCCGGTGCTGGTGTGCCGGGCCACCGGCACGTGCGTCGTGCCCAAGGAGAAACAGCGCAGATAGGGTTCCCATGTCGGAAGCCATGGAAAAGGTCATCATCACCGCGGCCGTGGTCGGAGCCGAGGTGTCGCGCGCGCAGAGCCCGTACGTCCCGTACCTGCCGGCCGAGATCGCGCAGGCCGCGGTGGACGCCTGGCGCGCCGGCGCGGCGGTGGTGCACCTGCACGCTCGGTGGCCGGATGGGCGCCCGTCGCAGGAGGCCGCGCACTTCCTGGAGATCGTGGAGCGGGTCCGGGCCGCCGCCTGCGACGTGGTCATCCAGTGCTCGACGGGTGGTGCGGTGGGGATGAGCGTGGAGGAGCGGCTGGGCTCGCTCGTGGACGGCGCGGAGATGGGTACGCTCAACCTCGGCACCATGAATTTCGGGGACGACGTGTTCGTCAACGCGCGCCCGGACATCGTCAAGATCGCGGGGCGCCTGCGCCAGGCCGGCCTGGTGCCGGAGTGCGAGGTCTACGACGGCGGCATGCTCGATACGCTGGGCTGGCTGCTCGGGAAGGGTCATCTCGCCCGGCCCTACCACGTGCAGTTCGTGCTCGGAGTGCCTGGCGGGATGGGCGCGAGCGAGAGGAACCTGCGCTTCCTGCGGGAGGGGCTGCCGGAGCCCGTCCCCTGGACCGCGGCAGGCGTCGGGCGCGCGCAGCTGGAGATGGCCGGCCTCGCGCTCCGCATGGGCGGACACGTGCGCGTGGGGCTGGAGGACAACCTCTACCTCTCCAAGGGAGTCCTGGCGAAAGGCTCGAGCGAGCTCGTTGAACGCGCAGTGACGATGGCCCGAGGCGCGGGCCGGGAGCCCGCCACGCCGGCCGAGACGCGCTCGGCGCTGGGGATCCCGTCCTTCGCGAGGCTGTCGCCAGGACTGAGGGAGTAGTCGATCTGTCAAGCAAACTCTGGCGCCGGAGCGGCTTGACGAGTCACGGGCCGGGCGCTAGGGTCGCGCGTCCATGTGACGCCCCAGCCAGGCGGGGGAAGGCTCCATCGTGACCAAGGCGGACCTCATCGAGAAAGTGCGGTCGGCGCGGCCTGACCTCTCGAGGCGGCAAGTGTCTGACGTGGTGGACGCGTGCTTCGAGCACCTGGCACGCGCGATCCGGAAGGACAAGCGGTTCTCGATGCCGGGTTTCGGCACCTTCGTGGTGAAGCGGCGCGCGGGGCGTGTCGGCCGAAACCCGCAGACCGGCGCCGCGATCGAGATCGCGCCCACCAAGACGATCGGCTTCAAGCCGGCGCCCGAGCTGAAGAAGGCGCTCTAGGACGGAATTCACCCGTAGCGTCGACTCCATTCAGCATGGGGCCCGGCGCGGGGTGGCGGAATGTAGCGCGGTTCCGCACCTCGGCGCCGGAGGTATCGAGGCGGCGCCTTCCTCCCACTGCGCCGGCGCTCTGCTCACCCCCAGGATCGCGGGGCGGCGTCCGTCGCCCGTCTCGCTACCATGACCTGAATGAGCGCAGGGAGGAAGGGCGCATGGGTCTGAGCGAGTGGTTGAAGGGCTTCCGGGACCTCCATGGCAAGGCGAAGGCGGGTGCTCTGACCGGGAGCGACCTCACGCACTACCAGGCTGCCCGAGACGAGCTGGCTCGCGCGCTGCTCGCCGCGCAGCACGTCGCGCTTCACGCGGGCCAGCGGCCGCGCCGGGTGCTGCGGGTGGCGCGAGCGCTGCAGGCGGATCTCGAATTCCATGACGGCAGCGAGCGCGCCATGACCCTCGACGTGTCGCCGGGCGGGTTCTCGGCGCTCCTCGCGCGTCCGCCGCGCGTGGGCGACGAATTGAAAGCCTCGCTGCGGATCCCGGGCGGTGAGCCGCTCCGGGCGAGCGCGCGCGTCCTGGAGGTGAAGCAGCAGGTCGGGAACGTCCGCGCCTGCTTCGCGTTCGTGGACGTGCAGGAGGCCGAGGTCGAGCGCCTGGAGATGTTCGTGTTCGACGCCGTGCTGGCGCAATTGCAAGGTTGAGACAGAGCCCTGGCCGGGCGGCGATCCCATCGCTGGACGGTCCCTCTCCGTCGCGCTCGTCCTCTTCGGTGACGAATGCGCCCATGGCGCGGGGGACGAGCCTTCGCGCCACTCACGCGCGCTTCCCGTGCGGAGGCCGAGGGCACGTTCAAGGGTCTGTCGCGCAGACGACCTGCCCGCAGGCCGAGCCTGAAGTAAGATCCAGCCAGCCAGTCGCGCTCCTCGAGGAGGTCGAAAGACCCATGTCACGGCGGCGGAAGTCGCGTCCCTCTCCGACGCCGGCAGGGCGCCCGGCCGCGCCCACCCCGCGTGGCGCCTTTGCGGTTGCGCTGGCCCTGGCCCTGGCTGGTCTCGCGCTCTCCCTGCTGCTCACGCGGCTGCATGCCCGGGCGCACGCGGGGTTCGCCAGCTTCTGCGCGCTGAACGACGTCGTCAATTGCGATCGCGTCGCGACGAGCCGCTTCTCGGTCGTGCTCGGTCTACCCGTGGCGGTCTGGGGAGCGTTCGGATACGCGCTGGCGGGGACCCTCGCGGCCTGGGGGCTAGCCAAGCGCCAGCCGCGTGGCAGCTGGCCCAGCGGCCTCCTCTTCCTCGTCGCGTCGGCGGCGGTCGCCGCCTCGGCTGCGCTCGCGCTCGTGAGCGAGTTCGCCATCGGCGCGTGGTGCCTCCTCTGCGCAGGGTCGTGGGCGGTCGCGCTGGCCCTCCTCGCCGCCGGGTGGCGCGCCTGCGTCCCGATCGGCGTGGCGGCGGCGGTCCGTGCGGACCTCGCGGCCGCCCGAGACAGGCCGCTTGGTGCCGCTGCGCTCGCTCTGGGGGGAACGGCCGTCGTCGCGGCCGCGGTGGCGCTCTACCCCCGCTACTGGGAGCAACCGAAGGCCGAGGGCGTGCCGTCGCCACTTGCTGCGCGGCCGGGGGCGGGGTCGGCGCCGGAGGGCGGAACGGCGTCGTCCGGCGGCGGAGTGAACGTGCCTGAGGGGACGGTCATCGAGTACAGCGACTACGAGTGTCCTTACTGCGCGCGCGCGCACGAGGAGGTCCGAGCAGTCCTGTCCAGCCGGCCGGACATCACGCTCGTGAGCCGGCACTTCCCGCTCGACGCCTCGTGCAACCCCGCAGTGGCGCGGACCGTCCACCCCACGGCGTGCGCCCTCGCCCGCGCCGCCATCTGCGCTGGAGCGCAGGGCCGCTTCGCCGAGATGGACGACGCGTTGTTCCGGAACCAGCGCGAGCGCCTGGCTCCCGCCAGGTTGGCGGAGCAGCTCGGCCTCGACATGGAGCGCTTCGGCGCGTGCGTCGGCTCGCCCGAGACCGAACGCCGGCTCGCCGCCGACGTGGCCGCCGGCCTGCGCGACGGTGTCCGCGCGACGCCCACTTACCTGGTGGGACACACGCTCAGCGCGGGGAGATTTCCGTTGGAGCTGCTCCCGCCGGCGCGCCGGGCGATGGGCGCGCCCTGACGGCGATCAGAACGGCCGCGTTTCTACAGGGCAGGCGTCTGGCACGCCAGCGCGGCGAAGCAGGATGGCGAGAGGGCAGAAGCGCGTGAACGCGCTCTGCAACAGGTTCGCGCCGACAAAGGCGGCGAGCGCCAGGAACCACGGGCTCACCGCGTACGCGAGGAGGACGCTCAGGAGCACCATGGTCCCGGCGACGGCGTGGACGACACGACTCACGGTCATTGCGCACTCCCAGTTTTGGACATCGTTGAAACCATTTCGAGGCCGGCCGGAGCCGCCCCCCGAGCACCCTCCTCGCGCCCGATCGCGCCTTCGCGGTGGAGTGCCGCGGCGCGGCCCCGCCGGGCGACGAGGTAGTACAGGATCGGCACGGCGACCCGCGACAGGAGCGTGGCGGCGACCTCGCCGGCCATGAGGCTCACCGCGAGCCCCTGGAAGATCGGGTCTGCCAGCATGACGGCGCTCCCGACCAGCACGGCCGACGCGGTGAGGAGCATGGGCCGGAAGCGGACCACGCCGGCCTCCACCACCGCCTCCACGAGCGGCGTCCCGTCCCGCAGCTTCAGCTCGATGAAGTCGACCAGGATGATGCTGTTGCGGACGATGATCCCGGCGCCGGCGATGAAGCCGATCATGCTGGTGGCGGTGAAGAACGCGCCGAGCAGGCCGTGTGCCGGCAGGATGCCGATCAGGCTGAGCGGGATGGGTACCAGGATCACGAGCGGGATGGCGAAGCTCTGGAACCATCCCACGACCAGCACGTAGATGAGGATGAGGACGGCGCCGAACGCGATGCCGAGGTCCCGGAAGACCTCGAGCGTGATGTGCCACTCGCCGTCCCACTTGATCGCCGGTAGCTCCGTGGACTTTGGGAGCGCGAGGCCGAAGCGCGGGATCACTTCCCCTCCCGCACCGCGCAGGCCCGCGAGCTTCTTCTCGAGCGCCGCCAGTGCGTAGACAGGGCTCTCGATGTCGCCCGCGAGATCGCCGTACACGTACGCCACTGGCATGACGTTCTTGTGGAGGATGGCCGGATCCGCGCTCCCCTCCTGGACGCGCACCAGCTCGGAGATCGGCACGAGCCCGCTCCGCCCCGGCACGGTCAGCGCGAGGAGCTGGTCCAGGCGCGACCTCTGGGCGGGCGCGAGCTGCAGGACGACCGGAACCTGGGCCGCGCCCCGCTCGACGTGGAACGTCCCGAGCGTGAGGCCGCCACCTGCCGCGCTGAGCGTCTGGACGACGGCGGCCGGTGCGACTCCGTGGAGCGATGCCTTCTCCGCGTCCACGACGAGGGACGTCTTGGGGGCGGTGGCCGAAAGCGACGAGTCGACGTCGACGACGCCCCGGGTGGCGTGGAAGGCCGCCAGGACCTCGCGCGCGATGCGAGCGCGCTCTCCCTCGCTGGGCCCGTAGACCTCGGCCACCATGGTCGCCAGGACCGGAGGGCCGGGAGGGATCTCGACCAGCTTCAGCTTCGCGCCCGCCGGCCGCGCCAGCTCCTCGAGGGCGGGGCGGATCCGCGTCACGATGGCGTGGCTCTGCGCTTTCCGCTGGCCCTTCGGCGAGAGGTTCACCTGGAGGTCGACCTGCTCCGCCTGCTCGCGCAGGAAGCTGTGCCGCACCATGCCGACGAAGGTGAAGGGAGCTGCCACACCGGAGTGCACCTGGACGTCTTTCACTTCGGGTTCCTGGAGCAGCCGGCGGCCGAGCTTCTGGCCCAGCGCGAGCGCGTCTTCGCGAGCTGCTCCGGGCGGAAGATCGAGCTGGACCTGGAACTCGCTCTTGTTGTCGAAGGGCAGCATCTTCACCTTCACGACCCCGAAGGCGACGAGCGAGACCGCTCCTCCGAGCAGGACCACGACGACAGCCAGGAAGGCCCAGCGGGCAGGCACTGACGAGAGGAGGGTCGTCATCGCCTTCCGGTAGATTCGCGTGAGGCGCGTGTCGGGCGCGACCTCGAGAGCGGCGTGCTGCGCGTCGGAGACGGGCTCAGGTGCGTCCCGCCCCGGGTCCCCGGGGGGCAGCCCCGAGGCGTCGACCGCCGGCAGCCGCGCCTCCTTGCGGAACACCTTCAGCGCTGCCCAGGGGCTGACGATGAAGGCGATGGCGAGGGAGAACATCATCGCCGCGCTCGCGCCGACCGGGATGGGCCGCATGTACGGGCCCATGAGGCCGCGCACGAACGCCATGGGCAGGATGGCGGCGATGACGGCGAACGTCGCCAGGATGGTGGGGTTCCCCACCTCGTCCACGGCCTCGACCACCGTGCCCGCGAAGCTCTTGCGCGGGCCCGGCAGGTGCAGGTGCCGGTGGACGTTCTCCGCGACGACGATGGCGTCGTCGACGAGGATGCCGATGGAGAAGATGAGCGCGAAGAGCGTGACGCGGTTCAGCGTGTACCCGAACAGATAAGTGAGGAGCAGCGTCAGCGCGAGCGTGACCGGCACCGCCACGCCCACCACGACCGCCGAGCGCCAGCCCATGGCGAGGGCGATGAGGGCGATCACCGAGAGCGTCGCGATGAGGAGGTGCTCGATGAGCTCGTTCGACTTCTCGCCGGCCGTCTCGCCGTAATTGCGGGTGATGCTCACTTCCACCGCGCGGGGTAGGAGACCGCCGCGCAGTGTCTCGATCCTGCGCTCGACCGTCTTGGCGAGCGCGGTGGCGTTGGTCCCGGGTCGCTTCGCGACGGAGATCGAGACGACCTGGTCGAACCCGGGACGGTCCCTCTGGGCCATGAGGATGATGGCCGGCTCGGGCTCGGGTCCGTCCGTGATCCGCGCCACGTCCTCGAGGTAGATGGGCCGCTCGTCCCGCAGCGCCACCACGACACGGCGCAGCTCGGCCGCGGAGCGCACGAATCCGCGAGCCTCGAGCTCGGTGCGGCGGCCTGCGTCGACGAGCGCACCAGCCGGAAGCTGCGCGTCCGCGGCGGCCAGCGCCGGTTGGAGATCGGCGAGCGACAGCCGCAGGCTCCTCATGCGCTCGGGATCGGGCTCGATCCGCACGAACCTGCGCGCGCCTCCGAGGACGCGGACCTGCGCCGTCTCGGGGATGGCCGCGATCTCTCGCGCCACTTCCTCGCCGAGTGCCCGGAGCTGTCCGGCCGGAAGGGCCTCGCCGCGCAGCGCCAGCGTGAGGAAGGGGACGTCGTCGATGGTGAGGAGGCGCACGATGGGGCCCTGCGCACCTGCGGGCAGGACCTCGGGGTGTGCCCGGAGCTCCTCGTGGACCTTGGCCAGGCTCGGCTCGAGCGGCTCGTTCACCTTGAAGCGCACGGTCAGGAAGGCCGCGCTGGCATTCGAGGCGGAGTAGAGGTACTCGACGCCCGGGATGCCCCACAGCCGCCGCTCGAGCGGCGTCGTGAGCTGGCTCTCGACCTCGCGCGCGCTGGCGCCCGGGTACCCGACGAGGATGTCGACCATCGGTACGATGATCTGGGGCTCTTCCTCTCGCGGCGTGAGCCAGACGGCGGCGACGCCCAGGAGGAGCGACGCGATGACGATGAGCGGCGTGAGCTTGCTGCGCAGGAAGCTCTGCGCCAGGCGGCCGGCCAGGCCGAGCTGGGCCTGGGCGCTCACGGGCGCACCTCCACCAGGTCACCGTCCCGCAGGGCACCGGGGGCGTCGATCACCTGCTCGCCCGGGGTGAGCCCAGCCCGCACCGGGACGCGGTCCCCGGCGAGCTCGCCCAGCGCGAGCCAGCGCAGCTCGGCGCGGCCGCCGGCCGCGACGAAGACGCCGGTGAGGTCGCCGCGCTCGACGAGGGCCGAGCGCGGGACCCAGACGCCCGGCCGCGGGGGCGCCGGGGGGAGCGACAGGCGGGCGAAGCTGCCGCTGGTGAGCGCAGCCCTGCCGGAGCGCACCCGGGCACGGAGTGTCCGGCGATGGGAGAGCGGATCGCCGCCGGGAGCGAGCGCCGTCACCTCGGCGACTCCCTCGCTGCCGCCGGCTTCGAAGCGCAGCTTCTGGCCGAGCGCCATGCCTCGGGCCTCGTCCTCCGAGACCGTCGCGACCAGCTCCAGGTCGTCGCCCTCGATCTCGAGGAGCGGCTGCCCTGGAGCGACGAAGTCGCCGACGTTCACGCGCCGCGCCTGGACCGTCCCGGAGAACGGTGCGCGGATCTCCGTCTGCGCTATGCCGGCCGCCGCGGCGGAGGCGGCGGCCTGGGCCTGCGCGCGCTGCGCCTGCGCTTGCTCCAGCTCGGCCTGGGTGGCGGCACGCTCCACCACGAGCCTCTCGATCCGCTTTTCCTGCGAGACCGCGTTCGCGAGCGCGGTCCCGCTGGCAGCGCGCTGCGCCCGGACGTCCTCGTCGGCGAGCCGCACCAGCACCTTCCCGGCCGGCACCCTCATTCCCTCCTCCACCGTGACCGCGCTCACCGCGGCCGAGAGCCGCGTCGAGACCGTGGCGCGGCGGGCGGCGGCGAGGTTGGCGGCGATCCAGCGAGGCGCCGCGGCGGGCCCCGCCACCACCACGTGGACGGGGACCGGCGGGCGCGCGCCCGCAGGGCTGGGCGGCGCGGCGCGCGCGAGCGAGCCACCGATCAATGCGACGGCGAGCAGGGCGGTGCGCTTCATGGCTTCACCCCTTCCACGGGTTCGCCGAGGGCCAGCTGGAGCTGGGCCCGAGCGAGGCGCGCCTCGAGCTTGCTGCGGAGCAGCAGGGCGCGCGCGCCGGCGAGGCCGGCTTCGGCGTCGAGCACCTCGGTGAGGAGCAAGAGCCCCTGGCGGTGGCGCGCGATGCGGAGGGCGCGCGCCGACTCCGACGCGGCCGTCGCCTCCTCGCCGAAGAGGACCCGGGCGTCCGCGCTGGAAACGGCGCGCCGGGCCTCCTCCACCTCGCGCGCCGCCTGCCGTTCTTGCCACCGGGCCGCCGCGTCGGCGGCGCTGGCGCGCGATTCGGCGGCGCGGACTGCATGCAGGTCGGCCATGCCGAGTTGCCAGCGCGCGCCGAGGATGCCCGTCACCCAGCTAGCCCCCTGGTCCAGGTCAGACCGCATCGTCTCGGCCGAGACCTGGATGAAGACTTCCGGGAGCAAGCTGGCCTTGGCCGCGGTCACGGCGTTCCGGGCCGCCTCGGAGCGAGCGCGCGCCGAGCGCAGGTCGGGGCGTTGCGCGCTGGCGTCGGGCGCGGGGGAGGGCGGCAGGGGGGTCGCGAGCGGCGTGACCAGGTTCGCCGAGCGTATCTCCTCGCCTCCAATCAGCGCCAGCAGCGACCTGGCTGAAGCGAGCTGCTGCTCGGCTGCTGCGCGCTCCGCTTCAGCCTGGGCACGAGACGCAGAAGCGCGAGCGACCTCGGCGTCGAGGACGAGGCCCTCGGCATTGCGCTGGCGCACGAATCTCTCGATCTCGCGGGCATGCGCGAGGACGTCGTCGGCGAAGGAGAGGCCCTGGACCGCAGCCTGCGCGCCGAAGTAGGCCTCGGAGACCGCGAGCGAGAGCTCCTGACGGCGTCGCTCGAGGCTGCTCGATTCGGCGTCGGCCTGGGCTCTGGTGGCACTGATCGCTGCCCCGATCCGGCCGCCGGCATAGATGGGTTGCGTGAGCGTCGCCCCCAGGCCGACGCCACCGATGAGCGAGGGCGAGTTGAGTCGGTTCGGAGCGAAGTCGGCTGCTGTGATGCGCGCCTCGTCGAGCTTGAGCCCAAAGGCCATCATCGGCTCGTCCGTCGCGACCCCGCGAGCGCTCAGGGTGAGGGTCGGTAGGCGTCCAGCCTCCGCCGCGCTGGCCTGCTCACGCGCACCGCGGGCCTGGAAGCCTGCCGCCACGAGGCCCTCGTTCTTCGCCCAGGACATTCGGATGGCGTCGGCGATCGTGACGTCATCCGCGGCCGCGAAACAGGGAAGCAGGGCGGCCGCCCAGAGGAGGGCTAGACCTGGTCGCCGGGTGCCGTGGGAGCTCGAGCGGTGCACGCCAGTTGGGAGCCGTCGCTGGCCTGAAAGGTTCAAGAGGACCGCCTTCTTGGGTGTGATCGTGAAGGTCACCTGCTGTCCGTCACGATATGATGTCTTCGGTCACACACGCTTTGCGTCCGTCTGTGCGATCACGATCGCTCCGGTAGGCGCTCGCCGGGCGGCGTGGCGTTCGCTACCAAGGGCCTGCGTGCTGCAAAACCTGCTGCCGAACTGGTCGGGAACCGCGAGGGAGCTGCTCCTCGGGTTCGGATCGCTCGTCCTCATCTGCGCCACGGCATCCT
This sequence comes from Anaeromyxobacteraceae bacterium, assembly GCA_041500205.1. Lineage (GTDB taxonomy): Bacteria > Myxococcota > Myxococcia > Myxococcales > Anaeromyxobacteraceae > Anaeromyxobacter_A. The sequence continues at coordinate 24,982 of JBGQLS010000009.1, forward strand.
ACCTCACGCTCGCCGGTCTGAACCGGATCCACGCCACCAAGGAGAAGGGGACGGGGCTCGGGCTCGCAGTGTCGCGCGCGATCGCTCGCGCCCACGGCGGCGACATCGAGGCTGCGAACCGCCCCGGCGGCGGCGCCGAGTTCACGCTCCGCCTGCCGCGCCAGGAAGGAAGAGCGTGATGGCGAAGGTCCGGGTGCTCGTCGTCGACGACAAGGAGAACATGCTGAAGCTGTTCGTGAAGATCCTCGCCGACGGATATCAGGTCGCCACGGCGGCGGACGGCGCGCGCGCCCTCGCGCTCGTCGCGAACGACGCCTTCGACGTGGTCGTGACCGACATCCGGATGCCCGGCGTGGGGGGCTTCGAGGTGCTGCGCGCGGTCAAGGCCTGCTCGCCGTCCACCGAGGTGGTGATGATGACGGGCTACGGCACCATCGCCGACGCGGTCCAGGCGATGAAGATGGGGGCGTACGACTACCTCGAGAAGCCTTTCGATCCGGATGCGGCTGCGCTGGTGGTGGCAGGCGCCGCCGAGCACAAGCGGCGCGGGGACGAGGCGGCGGCGCGGCGGCGCGAGCTGGATGGGCCCTGCTCCTTCCACAACATCATCGGGAAGAGCGCGCCGATGCTCGAGGTGTACCGGCTGCTCGAGCAGGCGGCGGGCCTCGACATCACGGTGCTGCTCGGGGGTGAGACGGGGACGGGGAAGGAGCTCGCCGCGCGCGCAGTCCACTACAACTCGGGGCGCAAGGCGCGCCGGTTCGTGCCGGTGAACTGCGGCGCGCTGCCGTTCGATCTGGTGGAGAGCGAGCTGTTCGGCCACGCCAAGGGCTCGTTCACAGGCGCGGCGAGCGCCAAGGCCGGGCTCTTCGAGGAGGCGGAGGGCGGGACCCTCTTCCTCGACGAGATCGGGGAGCTGCCGCTCGCGACCCAGGTGAAGCTCAACCGCGCGCTCCAGGAAAGGGAGATCCGGCGGGTCGGAAGCAACGACCCGGTGAAGGTGGACGTGCGCGTCATCGCCGCCACCCACCGTGACCTGCGCGCAGAGGTGGCCGCCGGGCGTTTCCGGGAGGACCTCTTCTACCGGCTGCACGTGTTCCCGATCCGGCTCCCTGCGCTGCGCGAGCGACCCGAGGACGTGCCGCTGCTCGCCGCGCACTTCCTGGAGAAGCACGCGCGCGCGTGCCGGCGCGAGATCACCGACATCGAGCCGGACGCGCTCGCGCTCATGGCGAGCCATGCCTGGCCCGGGAACGTGCGTGAGCTCGAGAACGCCGTGGAGCGGGCCGTCGCGGTCGCGAGGGGGGCGCGCCTCGCGCTCGGGGATCTCCCCCCGGAGCTCTCGCCGGCGGAGACAGGCGCGCCACCTGGTGCGGCGCTGAGCGCCCTGCCTTACCGCGACGCGGTGGACCAGGTCCGGGAGCGCTTCTCCCGGGAGTACCTCGTGGCGCTGATGCGGGAGTTCAAGGGAAACGTGACCAAGGCGTCCGAGCGCGCGGGGATGGAGCGCGAGACGCTGCACCGGCTGCTCAAGAAGCACGGGGTCCGCAGCTACGATTTCAGGGACGACGAGTGAACTTCGTCGATGGGCCTTCGGCCTCCGAAGCGTGGGAGGGAGCTTGAGGGATGTCTCCGCTCCCTGGTGAGGATCCGGCCAGGTCCCACCTCACGAACCGAAAAACGAATGGAGGCGGCCGGCCGAAGCCGGTCGCCTCCTACGCGTACGCCGTGACGGGAGGACGGACGCGACTGCGTGCTACTGCTAGGTCAGAACCAGGCCAGGGCGGCGACCTGCAGGGTGGTCTGGTTGTCCTTGCCTGTCGCGAAGGCCGCGGTGTCCATGCGGTCGTGGCGCCCCTCGACCCGGAACTCGACCTGAGAGCCGACCGGGATGGCGATGCCGAGCGTGCCCTCGAAGTACTTGTTGGAGGCCCCGAAGATGAGACCGTCGTTGTCGTTCAGGTATTCACCGCGCGCCGAGATGCGGAGCTTGTCGCCGAGCAGGCTGTAGCGGGCCATGCCAGCGACGCCCCAGTATTGGGTGCTGTTTTGGTCGCCGTAGTCGAAGTTGACGTTCAGGGCCAGATCGCCGAAGGCGCGTCCCAGCACGATGTCGACCAGGGTCTTGTCCTGCTGACCGGGGAGGGGTTTGCCGTAGAACAAGTTCAGGACGGCGGTGGTGCTCGAGGGCCCGGAGTACACGAGAGCGCCGTGGCCCACCTTGCTCGAGCCGACCTGGCCGGGGGGATTGTCGAACCCGTTGAACAGCCCGGCCATGAACGAGAGGCCCTCGACGCCGGGGATCGGAACCGTGGCCCGAACGCCGGTGTGCGTGAACGGAATCGCGAACCCGAAGAGGAGCGACCGGGAGTAGAGCCAGTTGTCCTTGGCCTCGATGACCTCGGCGCCGGCGTTGGTAACGAACTTGCCGCCGTCGACGACGATGTCGAGGGGCAGCTTCAAGCTGCCGTAGGCCTGCTGGAGGGCGACGCTGCCGATGCCGCTCGAAGGGGTGACGGTCGGCCCCAGGCCGTAGAGGCTGCTGCCGTTCAGGATGGCCGCGGCCTGCCCGAACCCGACGTCCACGCGAAAGCCGCCCGTGAAGGGCGTGGTCGGCGCGAGCTGCGTCCAGAGCTTGGCGTACGAAAGCTGAAACCCGTTGAGTGCGTCGAAAACCCGCAGCTCGTTCGGGGAAGATTGGGTCTGGTTGAAGTTCGCCGAAAACGAGGTATCGACGAGGCCGTGGATCTCGACGGTGTCGTACCACTTCGGCGGCGGCTTCGCCGCCTCGGCCGCGGGCGGTGTTGCGGGAGCGGGCGCGCCCGGCGGCGTCTGGGACAGCGCCGCCAGGGGCGCAAGAAGCGCAGCGGCAAAGCAGGTGCGGAAGGTCTTGAGCACTGCAAAACCCCTTTTCTGATGACGTTGAGTGAGTGCTGGTTGTGCGAGCGCTCACTGCAGGGGATGTGCCCGCGCGAAAAGCCGGTACAGGGAGCTGGTTCTTCGCTCGCGGGAGCCGTTCGCTTGCCTGCCTGTCATGCAGCTGCTGCCCGTGGTCTAGGCAGCGACGCCGTGTCGCATGTTGGGGACGCACGTTTCGCCCATTCTTGGGACGCCGCTGAGTGGGGAATCGGGGGAGCAGCTCGCTTCCCGCTACAGCGCATGAAACGAGACGGCCCGCCCCCGAAACCGAGGCGGGCCGAGTACTGGCGCCGGTGGAGGTGCGCGCTACTTCGCGGTGGCGTGGCGCATCTCGGGCGCGTGCCCGTGCGCGTGAGAGCCGACCTGGGAGGCCGACGACTCGTCGGTCGTGATGTAGCCGCGCTCGCCCGACTCGGCCGCGTCCATGCCCGACCACTCGTCCTGTTCCTCGGCGCGGAGAGGCGTGACGAGCCCGACGAGCTTGAGGATCCCGAAGGAGAGGCTGCCTGACCACAGGTACGTGGCAAGGACGCCAATCGCCTGGATCCCGAGGAGGTGCAAGCTGCCGTCGGCGCCGTCCGGGTTCACGACCTTGGATGCGAGGACGCCGGTGAGGAGCGCGCCCAGCGTCGCCGCCACGCCGTGCACGGCGAAGACGTCGAGCGAGTCGTCGAGCCCCAGCCTGGGACGGAAGCGCACCGCGGTGAGGGAGGCGAGGCCGGCGGCGGCGCCAAGCCCGATGGAGGCGAGGGGAGTGATGAAGCCAGCCGCCGGGGTCACCGCGACGAGACCCGCCACGGCGCCGGAGGCGAGGCCGACGCCCGACATCTTGCCGTGGAAGAGGAAGAGCTCGGCGAGGCCCCACGCCAGCGCCGCCGCGGCCGGCGCGAAGAAGGTGTTCGAGAACGCGTAGGCGGCGAGCCCGTTGGCCGCGAGCGCGCTCCCCCCGTTGAACCCGAGCCAGCCGAACCAGAGGAGCCCCGCGCCCAGGATGGCGAAGGGGACGTTGTGCGGAAGCACCGACGGCTGGCGGAGGCCGCGGCGCTTGCCCAACACGATGGCGAAGACGAGCGCGGCGGAGGCCGCGTTGATGTGGACGACCGTGCCGCCCGCGAAGTCGAGCGCGCCGAGCTGACGGAGCCAGCCGCCGGGCGCCCACACCCAGTGGGCCACCGGCGCGTAGACGACGATGCTCCAGATCGCGATGAAGAGCAGGTACGCCTTAATGCGCACGCGCTCCACGATGGCGCCGGAGATGAGCGCGGGGGTGATGACGGCGAACATGGCCTGGAACAGCATGAACGCCGCGTGTGGCACGGTGGGAGCGAGGTCCTTCGCGACCTCGGCGCCTACGCCGCGCAGGCCGATCCAGGCAAAGCCGCCCACGAACCTGTCGAGCACGCCCGGACCCGGAGAGAAGGACAGGCTGTACGACACGAGGCCCCAGAGCACGCCCACCAGCGCCATGCAGACGATGGAGAGGATCATCGTGTGGACCACGTTCTTGGAGCGGACGAGCCCGCCGTAGAAGAAGGCGAGCCCCGGTGTCATGAGCAGCACGAGGCCTGCGCTCACGAGGACGAGGGCGGTGTCGCCCGAGTCCACCTGGCCGGGCGTGCCGGCCAAGGCAGCGGCGGGGGCGAGGGCGCCGAGCGCCGATACGAGGAGCTTTCTCACGGGTTCTCCGATGCTGGGGAAGGGGGGCCGCACCGGGAGATGCAGCCCGTATGCCGCGCACGGGGGCGCCCGTTCATTGAGCAAGTTGCTGTGCCGGGCTCATGACTGCCGGAGAACCGTGCATGGTGGTGCCTATCGTCCAGGCAGGCAGCCGCCTTGGAGCGTGTCTTCCGGTGTCCTCCAGCCACGCGTGCCGGGTGGCCGTGCAGTGCGTTGCTTTGTGCTCGCGCACCGCGCGAAGGAGCGAGTTCCAGTTGCGCGATTTACGGGCGTCGGCCGAAGAGGGCCGCCCTCGCTTCTAAGGAGAGAAGCGCAGGGTGGCGCGCTCGGCATTCTCCGCGCCGGGGATCGCGATCGTCGCGCCCAGCAACACCGTCCGCATGCACTCGAGGACTCCGTCCTCCGCGCCACCGCGTGAGTCCACGTCCGCGTCCACGACGCGGTAGTGCTCATCTGCGCTCTCCAGCTGGACCACGAAGACCGGTGAAACGCTCGCCGCGCCCGGCGAGCCGGCGGCGCGCTCCGCACCCTCGTAGCACTGGGAGAGGCGCGGCTTCAGCTCGTCGAGCCGCGCTGTGATGGCGGCAGCGCTGAGCTGCTCGCGGCTCCTGGCCGTGGTGCCCGGTGGGATGGCGGCGGTCCGGCCCTCGCGAGGCGGGTTCTGGTGCGGCTCAGCACCGGCGTCCGCCCCCCGCGTGGCCGCCGCGACGGCACCGGGCGTACCGGCAGGAGGCGCGGCGCCGCCGTCCGAGGCATCCGCATCCTTGACCGCCAGCTCCTTGGCGGCCGCGGCCGCAGCGTCCTTCGCCGCGGCTTCCTTGGCTGCTGCTTCTACTGCTGCGATCCTGGCGGCTGCTTCCCTGGCCGTCTGCTCTCGCGCTGCTGACTCGGCTGCCTCCTGTTTGGCGGCCGCCTCTTTGACCGCCGTCTCCTTCGCGGCCGCAACGGCCGCCGCAACCTCGGGAAGAATGGCCGCCGGCTCGGCGGCAGGAGGTGGGGGTGAGGGCTCGACGAACAGGATGGCGATCAGACTCGCGGCCGCGAGGACGGCCAATGCGGATCCGGCGATGACGAGTGTCGCGCGCATCGTCTCAGAGCCTGTGAGTTTATCCCCGGACCGAGTCAGACGGCCTAGCTGCAAGCCGCACGAGGAGCAGGCCCGAAGGAGTAGCTCGTGCTACTTCGAGGGCTTGCGACGATGCCCGGCGCCGCAGATCGGCCGTCGCGGCGACGGGAGGGGATAAACTCACAGGCTCTCAGGTCATGCAAGCGGGATGGGGCAGTCCTAGCGATAGCCGGATCGCGGCGCTTTCTTGGTCGCGGCCTTCTTGGCGTGAGCGCTGTGCTTCGACTTTGCCTTCTTGGCCAGCGGGTGGACCTGGAACCCGTGCAGGACTGGTTTGGGCGGCGAGGGCTGGACCTGGGGTGGTGGTGCGGGCGGGACGTACGGGTCGTCGTCGCTCGCGCTGAGGAGCACGCCGGGCGTTGCGTCCGGCACCCGGTACCGGCCGCGCTCCACCTCGGCCTGACCGGAGGCCTTCTCGAGCCAGGCGCGCAGTGTTCCATCGACGCCGGCCTTGTCCAGGGCCGCCCCGGCGGCAGCCCGGTCCCCGGCGCGCGCCTGCAACGCGGAAAGGAACATTGCGGAGCGGGCACGCTCGACCTGCGGCGTGCCGGAGCGGTCGTCGAGGAGCCGGGCCAGTGCCCCGGTCGCTACCTCGGGAGGGAGCTCGCGCGAGAGCGCGAGCTTGGCGAGCCCGAAGCTGGCGCGCGCATGAGGAGCCGACGCCCCGGGCCGCGTGGCTGAACCGGCGAGCCCTGATTCGAGCGCGCGCGACGAGGAGGCGAGGGCAGCGGTGTAGGCCTGGCGAGCGTCGGCCGAACGGCCAGCGCGACGGAGCAGGTCGCCCTTCACGGCGAGCGCTGCCGGGAGATCTGGATCCGCGGCCAGCGCGCGGTCAACGGCCTCCCCAGCCACGGCGATGTTCCCGGCCAGGAGCGCCACGCGCGCGTAGAGCAGCTTGGGAAGGGCTTCCTCGCCAGCGCGTGACGCGTACTCCAAGGCGGTACCGGCGCGGCCCTCCCCGAGCGCCACTGCGGCCACCGCGAGCTGCGCATGAGTGGACATGGTCGCGGCGCGCCCTGGCTCCACCAAGGCGTCGTTTGCCTCCGCGGCGGCGGCCTTGTCGCGGTAGTCGAGGGAAAGCATCGCCAGGGCGAAGGCGCGCAGGGCGCCTGCCTCGAGAGGATCCGCCTTGGCTGCGCGTACGCCGAGGAGTGCCGCGGCCTCGTGATAGCCTAGCCAGGTGTCGGCGCGCACGAGCTGCTTCGCGCGGGCCACGGAGATCGCCACGATGCGACGCTCCTGGTAGCTGCGGTATCCCAGCACCAGGGCGAGCGCCGCCAGCGCGGCCAGGGCCGCGCACGCGATCTTGACGCGGAGCGATACAGTCCGGCGAGGCTCCTGGGAAACGTCGTCGCGCTCGTCCGAGGCCAGATCGGCGCCATCGGCTTCGCCGGTCCCGTCATCCGAGACTCTGGCTTCGCCGGGCTCGTCCGGCCCGGGCGCGGCTGGGCGACTCATCGTGAGCAGCGCGGAGAGCGCGCGGGCTTAGGTGCCCTTTACCTCGCGCTCGTCCTCGCGCGCCACGCCCGAGAGCACGTCATTCACCGAAGGAAAGCGCATGATCTCGCCGCGCGAGATGCGCCACGCCTGCTGGACGATCCACGAGAGCGAACGATCCTGCCTATTGGCCTCTGCCTGGATCTCGTTGAGCATGTCCTCGGGGAAGTACAGGGACTGCTTTCGCTTGTCGGTGCCGGGCATCAGCCCTCCATCTCCGTGTGTGGAAGCTGCGTTGCTTGTACGCGAGCCCCGGTCAGTCGGTCAAGTTGCTAGCTCACTGGATGGGTGCAGTGGAGACCCCTCTTCGCCCGCCTGCCTTGCTTCACCTCAGGCGAAAGATGGCGCCTCTGCCCGGCACGCGCCGAGGACTGGCGGAAGAGTGGAGTGGTGCGGGAGGCGCTCCTGCGTTGACGCGCCCAAAAAAGTGAGGAGCCGGCATCGCTGCCGGCTCCCCGTGGGCCCAGAGGGGGAGGGGGGGGACCCCTAGGCCCAGCGCTTAAAAGTTTCGAATACCCCCTCTACACCGTCGTCGGTGCTTCAACGCCAAGCCCCAACATCTCATTCCCTTTGGCGAAAAGCAACTCCACCGGGACAGACCAGGCTTCCAAATGGGGCCTCAAGCCAACAACTATGCCCTCACTTCTCGCCCTGCGCCAGATCAAACCGTGGACGCAGAGAGGTCATTCCATCGAGAGTCGTGTATGTCCGTAGGAGCACAGCGGCGCTATAAAAAGTCGAGGCGCGCCACTACACCCCGCCTGACCCTCGCGTCTCGATCTCTTGCCTTCCATTCGCCTTCATCCTTTCGAGGCGGCGGTGCTCGAAACGGTCCGCCGTCGGCGCCTCATCCGGCCGGAAGCGCGCGTGCTCGTCGCGCTCTCGGGCGGGCCCGATTCGTCGGCGCTCCTGAGTGTGCTCGTTGCCCTGCGTGGCGTGCGTTTGCTGGCGGGGGTGAGTGCTTGCCATGTCGATCACCAGCTGCGCGCCGGTAGCGCCGCCGACGGCGAGTTCTGCGAGGCACTCTGCGCCAGGTTGGGCGTGGCTCTCGCGCGGACGGCGGTGACGGTGGCGCAGCACGAGAACCTGCAGGCAGCAGCGCGCCACGCGCGCTACGCGGCGCTCCGGGCCGCGGCGAGTCGGCAGGACGCCAGCCACATAGCGACCGGCCACACCCGGGGAGACCAAGCCGAGACGGTCCTGCACCGGCTGCTCCGCGGTTCCGGGGCGCGCGGGCTGGCAGCCATTCCAGCGCGCCGAGGAATCGTTATCCGTCCTCTCATCGACCGCTCGCGTCAGGAAATTCTCGGGTACTTACGCGACCGGGGGCTCGGCTGGCGCGAGGACCCGACCAACGCCTCCACGCGCTTCCTCCGCAATCGCATCCGGGCCCAAGTTCTGCCGGCCCTGGAGGCACTCGCTCCCGGGATCGAGCGCCGACTGGCGCGGACGGCAGGCCTCTTGCGCGATGACGATCGCGCCCTCGAGCGCCTCGCGTCGCGCGCGGTGCCGGCCGGCGCGTCGCGCGCGGACATCGCCACGCTCCTCGCTCTGCCAGTGGCCGTTCGCCGAAGGGCTCTCAGACGCTTGTGGCGCGGCGCAAGCGGGAGCCGGCGCGGCCTGGGTGCCGATCACGTGGAGTCGGTCATGCGGCACCTGCGCGCGCCGCACCCGAAGCGACTCGCCTTGCCCGGCGGCCTCGAGGCACGCGTCGGCCAGGGCGTCGTGGAGTTCGGGAACCCCGAGCCCGAGCGTGCCCCGTTGCCCTGCGTCCCGCTGCCAGGTCCGGGGACCTACACTCTGCCGGGAGGCGGCGGTGGCACGGTCGAGATCGCCTGGACCTCCGGCGAGCCTCCTCCCTGGCCGCTGGAGCTGCGTGGCCGCCGCCCCGGCGACAGGTTCCGCCCAGCTGGCGGTCGCGGCGGCAAGAAGCTCAAGGCATGGCTCATCGACCACAAGATCCCGCGCGCCAGGCGCGATGCGCTGCTCGTCATCGCTGATCTCGAGGGGCACGTGCTCTGTGTCCCGGAGTTGAGCGCGCGCGCGTCGGGCGCGGCCGCGCTGAAGGTGGGCTGGCACGCCTGATGAATCGGCTGCCAGGGTCCTGGAATCGGGGACGCGTTCGTGAGGCAGCGTAGCGGGACTGCAACCTTCCGCTGCCCTGTTATAGAGTAGCCACGGATGAGGTGCACAGGCCGCTCTGGTAGCGGTGCCGGAATGACTCCGGCGCCACCGGCGGTTGTGAGCGAACCAGCGTCTCGCCGGAAGGGGTGAAGAGCCTTGCGCCAGTCCTACAAGACAGTCTTGCTCTGGGTCGTGCTGATCCTGATGTTCGTCGCCTTTTACCAGTTCTTCGCTCAGCACGATCGCAAGCAGAAGGAGCTCGCGTTCTCGGATTTCGTGGCGAAGGTGGAGAAGGACGAGGTTCGCGAGGTCCAGGTCAAGGACAACGTGAACTACGTGGGCACGCTCAAGGACAACAGCGAGTTCCATACCGTCGGCCCCATCGACCCGATGGCGACCATCTTCACCAGCCTCCAGAAGCACGGGGTCAAGGTCGTCTACGACAAGCCGGAGGGAAACTCGTTCTGGGTGACCGTGCTCGTGCAGTACCTCCCGCTCGTCTTCCTCTTCCTGCTCTTCTTCTTCTTCATGCGGCAGCTGCAGTCGGGTGGTGGCAAGGCGATGAGCTTTGGCAAGTCCAAGGCCAAGCTCATGACGGAGCACCACAACAAGGCCACCTTCGCCGACGTGGCTGGGATCGATGAATCGAAGGACGAGCTCGAAGAGATCATCTCCTTCCTCAAGGACCCGAAGAAGTACACGCGCCTCGGCGGGCGCATCCCCAAGGGCGTCCTGCTCATGGGACCGCCGGGCACCGGGAAGACGCTGCTCGCGCGCGCGGTCGCCGGCGAGGCAGGCGTCCCGTTCTTCTCCATCTCTGGATCGGACTTCGTCGAGATGTTCGTGGGCGTCGGGGCGAGCCGCGTCCGCGACCTCTTCGAGCAGGGCAAGAAGAACGCCCCTTGCATCATCTTCATCGACGAGATCGACGCCGTCGGCCGCCACCGCGGCGCCGGCCTGGGCGGCGGCCACGACGAGCGCGAGCAGACGCTGAACCAGCTCCTCGTCGAGATGGACGGCTTCGAGTCGAACGAGGGCGTCATCCTCATCGCGGCCACCAACCGACCCGACGTGCTCGACCCGGCGCTCCTCAGGCCAGGCCGCTTCGACCGCCGCATCGTGGTGCCGCGCCCCGACCTGAACGGCCGCCTCGGCATCCTCAAGGTGCACACCAAGAAGACGCCGCTCGACTCCCAGGTCGACCTCACCCAGATCGCGCGCGGCACGCCTGGGTTCTCCGGCGCGGACATCGAGAACCTTGTCAACGAGGCGGCGCTCTACGCGGCGCGTCGCAACAAGGAGCGCCTCGACCTGAGCGACTTCGAGTTCGCGAAGGACAAGGTGATCATGGGCACCGAGCGGCGCTCGATGATCATCAGCGAGAAGGAGAAGCGCACCACCGCCATCCACGAGGGCGGTCACGCGCTGGTGGCGAAGATCCTCCCCGGCACCGACCCCGTGCACAAGGTCACGATCATCCCGCGCGGCCGCGCGCTCGGCCTGACCCAGCAGCTGCCACAGGAGGACCGGCTCAACATCAACCAGGAGTTCGCGCTCAACCAGATCGCGATCCTGATGGGTGGCCGCATCGCCGAGGAGATCACCTTCGATCAGAAGACCACCGGCGCCGGGAACGACATCGAGGTCGCGACGAACCTCGCCCACAGCATGGTCTGCGAGTGGGGCATGAGCGAGAAGATGGGGCCGCTCGCGTTCGGCAGGAAGGAAGGCGAGGTCTTCCTCGGCCGCGAGATGACCACGCAGCAGCACTACTCCGAGCAGACGGCCAAGGACATCGACGCCGAGGTGAGGCGCATCGTCACCGAGCAGTACGAGCGCGCGAAGAAGGTGATCCTCGAGAACCAGGCGATGCTCAACAAGATCGCGGACGCGCTCCTCGAGCACGAGACCATCGACGCGTCGGACATCGACATCCTCATGGCGGGCGGTACCATCAACCGGCCGCCGCCCACCAAGTCGAACCCCCCGGCCCCGCCCATCGTCGAGAAGGCGAAGAAGCCCGGCTTGCTCGACACGATCCCGGTGCCGAAGGTCGAGCCGGGGAAGGCTTGATCGAAATGGCCCCCGGTTCGCGTTGAAAGCCATGCGCATCGGGGGCCGGGTCTTCGAGGGGCCCGGCCCCTTTCTCATGGGCGTGGTGAACGTGACGCCCGACTCGTTCTCGGACGGCGGACGCTTCCTCGGTCGCGATGCCGCCGTGGCGCACGCGGAGCGGCTCGTAGCGGAGGGCGCGGATCTCGTCGACGTTGGCGGCGAGTCCACCCGCCCGGGCGCACCCGAGGTGCCGCTTCACGTGGAGGAGCGGCGCGTCGTGCCCGTGATCGAGCGCCTGAGGCAGCGCGGCTGCAAGATCCCCATCTCCGTCGACACTCGCAAGGCCGCGGTGGCCCGGGCGGCGCTGGCCGCCGGGGCGGACCTGGTGAACGACGTCTCCGGGCTCGCCGACCCGGCGCTGCTGGACCTGGTGGCGGAGAGGCGGGTCCCCGCCGTGCTCATGCACATGCGGGGCACGCCGGCCGACATGGCCTCCCGCGCCGTGTACGCCGACGTCGTGGGCGAGGTCGAACGCGAACTGAGCGAGGCTCTCGAGAGGGCTGTGAAGGCGGGCGTACATGAAGACCGGATCCTGCTCGATCCCGGGCTTGGGTTCGCCAAGACGGCGGAGCAGAGCCTGGCGCTCCTGGCGGCGCTGCCGCGCTTGCGAAGGCTGGGCAGACCACTCCTCGTCGGGCCTTCCCGGAAGAGCTTCGTCGGGAAGGTAACGGGTGCCTCGGTGGATGAACGGCTCCCGGGCACCCTCGCGGCGGTCGCCGCGTGTGTGCTTGCGGGGGTGGAGGTGATCCGGGTGCACGACGTTGCGGCAGCTCGTCAGGCCGCCCAGGTCGCTGCGGCGATCAGGGATGCTTCCAGTTTGGCTGGGTGGGGCTAAACTAGAGGGGCATGCGGGTGGGCACCAGCTCGAGCAGACAGGGGCAGCCATGACGCTGCCGAGCCTGGTCCAGTACCTTCTCGGCCCAGGCTCCACGTTGAAGGACGTGGGGCGCGCCGTCATCGACGTCGTCGTCGTCGGCTATCTCATCTACCGCGTCCTGCTGCTCATCCGAGGCACGCGCGCCACCAACGTCCTGGTCGGACTCTTCGTGCTTGGCCTCGGGTATCTCGGCTCGCAATGGGCGAACCTCGTCACGCTCAACTGGCTGCTGGGCCACTTCCTCTCCTACTCCTTCATCTTCGGCGTGATCGTCCTCTTCCAGGCCGACATTCGCCGCGGGCTCGCACACCTGGGACGTGGCAGCTTCCTCGGCTGGCTCGCGCCGGACGACCGCAGCGATCAGGCCGGCTTGGTCGAGGCTGTGGCGCGCGCATCCGCCGAGCTATCGCGCCGCCGCCGGGGCGGGCTCATCGTGCTCGAGCGCTTGGCGGACCTCGGCGAGGTGATCGAGACGGGGGTGAGGATCGACGGGGTGCCGTCGGCGGAGCTGTTCCTCGCCATCTTCAACCCGAGCGGCGCCCTCCACGACGGCGCCGCGGTCGTGCAGCGCGGGCGGGTCGCGGCCGCGAGCTGCCTGCTGCCGCTCACCGCCACGCCCACAGCCCGCGACCTCGGGACGCGCCACCGTGCCGCGATCGGCCTCGCCGAGGAACTGGACGCTGCGGTGGTGGTCATCTCCGAGGAGCGCGGGGAGATCTCGCTGGCGGTGGATGGCGTGCTCCACCGTGGCTTGGACGAAGGGGCGCTGCGCGGATCCCTGGCGCGACTCCTCGCTCCCCAGTCAGGCGGCGCGTCCGCGCTCCTGGCCCGCTTCGGCCGTGCCGGGAAGTCGGGCAGGCCCGCAACCGACAAGAAGGGGGCGGAGGACGACCGTGCGGCAGTCTGAACGCGGCTTGCAGATCCTGTCGTTTGCCATGGCCATCGCGCTCCTCTTCGTCGTCCACGGCGAGCGGCGCGCCTCGTACACGTTCACGGTGCCGCTCGAGACTCGACTGCCGGTGGGGCTCGAGCCGGCGGTGCCCCTGCCGGACAGCCTGCGCGTGTCCATCTCCGGGCCCTGGGCCCGGCTGCGGTCGCTCGACGGCGCCGATCTCGGCCCCGTCACCATCGACCTCTCCCGCAGCGGCCCGGGCGTCGCCTCCTGGTTCGTCCGACCAGAGTCCCTGCACCTTCCCTCCGGCGCCCGGGTGGAGTCGCTCTACCCGTCCCAGGGGTCGGTCGACCTCCAGCGGGATCGGCCATGAAAGGGCTGCCCAGAACGCCGGTCCCGTCGCCGCGGCGAACGATCCCCGGCGCATCGCTTCGTTGCGTCCTCCGTCACATGGCCTCTGGCTATGCCCGGCCGTCGCCGCCCTGCTTGCGTCTCGCTTGCCTGGCTCGGTCCCCGGTATTCTGAGTACCCGGGGCTCGCGCCGCCCCGCCCCGCCGGCAGAGCCGTCGGGGCCCCACCCTAGCTAAGAAGCCAAAGGGCATTCTTCGACAGGTCTTGAGCAACCCTTGAGCCGACCCCGACCTAGCGCGTACCTTCACTCCCCATGAGCACCACGACCCGCGAATTGACGAAGGTGGCCGAGAAGCCCCAGCCGCGCCAGCAGCCGGAAGGTCTTGGCGAGGCGAACGCGGCAGTGCGCCGGCTGTTCGGTACGGACGGCGTGCGCGGCGTCGCC
>JBGQLS010000010.1:0-36040 GCA_041500205.1 Anaeromyxobacteraceae bacterium
CGCAGCTGATTTTTCGACAGGTCTTGAGAGGCCTCAGGCTTCAGGGGTGAGTTGCTCGATTTCGGACGTGGTCTCGCTCCGGAATCACGCACTCCGCAACTAGTGCTGTAGGCCCGATTCCCGATTCCCGATGCCCGATTCCCGATGCCCGAGGTCCGATGCCCGATGCCCGAGGTCCGATGCCCGATGCCCGAGGTCCGGAGCGACGGACACGCCGAGCCGCTACCATCCGGCGCTGCGCGCTCGCCAGTCGCGTCTTGCTCCCATGAGCTTCACCAGCGCCCATCCCGCGACGAATCCTCCCACGTGCGCGACGAAGGCCACCCCGCTCGTCTCGCTCCCCAGGAACGCGTTCAGGAGCTGGATCGCGAACCACAGGCCGATGAAGAAGGCCGCCGGCACGTAGATGAGCCGGATGAAGAAGAAGATGGGCACCAGCGTCAGCACGCGCGCTCGCGGGAAGAGCACCATGTAAGCCGCTAGCACCCCGGCGATCGCGCCGCTCGCGCCGACCATCGGAACGAGCAGGGCAGCGCGATCGGCGCCCATCGCCGAGACCGTGACCTGTGCCAGCGCGGCCACCAACCCGCCCGCGAGGTAGAAGAGCAGGAACCGTGCGCGCCCGAGCGCGTCCTCGACGTTGTTCCCGAAGATCCAGAGGAAGAGCATGTTACCGGCGAGGTGCATGAACCCACCGTGGAGAAACATGCTCGTGAGCAGTGTGAATGGTGGAGGGACCAGGTCGACAGGCCGGATGTCCCGCAGCGTGAGGATCTCGTACGGTATCGCGCCTCCGATCTCGACGGAGACCGGCAGGCCGACGACCAGCATCTGCCACAGGAAGACCACGACGTTCCCCGTGATGAGCGCAACCGTGACGATCGGGGCGCGGCTGACCGGGACATCGTCCTTGAGCGGTATCACGTGGCGCCAACCGGGGTGGGCGAGATACCGCGTTCCCTCACCTCTGGAAAGGAACTCGCCACGGTCGTCGATTCCATTCGAGGCGGGGTCGGCGCAGCTGTGCTGCAGCTGATGCGGATTCCGCTCTTCTCCCAGGGTTCACTTCAATTGGGCACGGGGCCAAAGGGGGCGCGGCGCTTCGCTCCCCTCAGCCACCGAGCTTGGCGACAGGGTAGAGACTTTTTCGGAGGCTCGCCGCTCTCATGGTATAACCCGCCCGGCACGTCGGGCTGCGTCAGAAATGCGCCACGCCATGCAGACCGCGACACGAATGTCGCACCCGGCTGCCTCGACGCCGTAGTAGGAGAAAGTGGTTGGCGCGACCCTCCGTGAACACCAAAGAAAAATGTCATTGAATCAAGGCATTACAAGTCCGGGGCAAAAGACACCTCGACCAGCCAGGCGACGCTTCCATGGCACAAACCTTGCTCGATAACTCGGCCCGGCAGTGTGTCCGCCGAGGTGCGGGCCAGCATGGTTCGTTCGCGGATGCGCAACAGGTTGTGGCGTTGTGGGGTTCAAAGGGGAGCGGCGTCCTAAACATGGCCTACTGGAACCAGCGGACGATTGGGAAGCGCGTGAGCTGCAGCGGAGTGGGTCTCCACTCGGGCAAGCCCGCCACGCTCACGCTCGCGCCCGCCGCGCCTGACGCAGGCATATCCTTCGTGCGCCGCGATCTTGGCATCGAGATCCCTGCTCGCGCCGACAAGGTCGTCGACACCATGCTGAGCACGTCGCTCGGCTGCGGTGGCGGGCGTGTCGCCACGGTCGAGCACGTCTTGGCCGCCCTCACCGGCATGGGCGTGGACAACTGTCGGATCGAGGTCGACGGACCGGAGGTCCCGATCCTCGATGGTTCCTCCGCGCCGTTCGTGTACCTGCTTCAGGAGGCGGGAGTACGCACCCAGCGCATGGGGAAGCGCTTCCTCGTGGTCCAGAAGCCGGTCGAGCTGCGGGACGGGGATAAGATGGCGCGCGTCGAGCCGGCGCGCGAGCTCAGCATCCGGTTCACCGTCGATTTCAACCACCCGCTCATCACGGACCAGACCTTCGAGTTCGTGTTCTCGGATCGAGCCTTCTCCCGCGAGGTCGCTCGGGCTCGCACGTTCGGTTTCCTGCGCGACATCGAGAAGATGAAGGCAGCCGGTCTCGCTCTCGGCGGGAGCCTCGACAACGCCATCGTCGTCGACGAGTTCTCGATCCTGAACCCAGGGGGCCTACGCTTCCCCGACGAGTTCGCTCGCCACAAGGTGCTCGACGCCCTCGGCGACGTGACGCTCCTCGGGATGCCGCTCATCGCCCGTTTCGTGGCGCGCAAGAGCGGCCACGCGATGAACCAGGCGCTCGTGCGCAAGCTCCTGGCCGACCCTGCCTCTTATCGAGTGGTGCGCGTGACGGGCGAGCAGGAGCTCGAGCCGTTGCAGATCCGGCTCCCGGCTCTCGGCGTGCCCGACGCTGCCTAGTCCTGTCAGTAGCTGCGGGGGCTCGTCTTCTGCTGACACTCGAGCGGGCCGGCAGGCATTGACGTAGATCCAAGGCATGCCCGGGACGAGTCGAGTTGAGCTCTTCCACCGGATTGCGGAGACCGACTCCGCCGAGGCGCGGCGCCGGATCGCCGAGCTCGGGGTCACGGAGGTGGTCGAATTCCGCAACGTCGATTTCGAGAGCCACCGAGCCGCGCTCGCAGCGCGAGGCGGCGAGCAGACTCCTGCGCTCTGGGACGGTACGCAGCTCCACGTCGGTCGTGAGTTGGTGCTGACTGCGCTCGAGCGGCTGGCGCGGGCACGATGACGACTGCCGCCATGCGCTGGCGGCGAGCACGACCCACGGAGATCCAACAGCACCTCAGGTGAGGGCGGAGGCGGCGGCCGCTCGTTCTTTCCTGTGGGCAGGGCGGGGCACCGCTTGCGCCAGCGCACGCTTCAGGAGGAATGCAGCCACGGCGGTGCCGATCGCGACCAGGATCATCTCGCCGGGCGGCGGCTCGCCGCGAGCGACGCGCTCGGGATGATCCACCATCCGCCCCAGCGCGCGCCTGATCTGACGCGCCTTGTGGCGCCTTGGCTGCTTGTGTCGATCGTTTCGGACCAGCAGCGCCACGGCCCCTCCCAGGATGCCCGCCACCGCAATGCCTGCGACCGGTATCGCGATGGGGTGGCGCCGGAGCTGGAGCCGCACGTCGAACATCTCGCGGCGACGACGATCGAGCTCGCGCAGCAGGTCCCCGATCTCCTCGCGGATCGACGAGAGTTCCTCCTCGATCCGGTGCGGCGCGCCCGGCCCCCTGTCGTCCTGGTCCTCGCGCCGGGGCGTCATGCCGTTCGCTCTTTCACCCATCGCACGCTCTCCAGCAACGACCGGCGTGTCGCGTCCATCGGCGTACGCACTCGCTTGCTCCACCCGACGACCCCGGCCACGGTGCCGATGGCGAGCACTCCGGCTGCCACCAGCAACGCCGCCAGCCAGCCACGCACCATCCCCGCCTCGGCGATCGCCAGCACGACGGCAAGGAGCGAGAGCTGGAGCACCATCAGGGCACAGATTCCCGCCACTCCCATTCCGCTCGCCATCCTGATCTCGGACCGCAGGTCCTCCCGCGCCTCGCTCTTGGCGAGTGCCACCTCCCTGCGCGCGAGCAGGCTGGCCTTGGTTGCGAGCTCGTTCACCAGCTCCCGGCTGGACAGTCCGCGCAGGTGAGCCTGGCCGTCGGCGGCCGCCTTGCCGTCGTGGCGCTGTTTCATCTGGCACCCCTCCCGCGACCGCGCCCCGGCGATCACTCCGTCGAAGCTTAGGCATCCTGCTCATGGGGATCGCCTTCGCCGGAAGGGCCCTCTCCTGCGGCGGGCGGCCGCCCGTGTGCTCGCGCCCCGCTGCTGCGACTCCCGCAGGGAAGTGGGGCCTTGCCGACCGTGGCCGGTGATTGCAGCTTGATTCTCGTGCCTGGGCCGGCGCTCGTCGTCCCCGGCCGGAGGAGGGGGTGCGGCGCCGCGCGGGTTTACACCGCCGGCGCCGTGCAATTCTTCGCGCGAGCCGCGGGAGAGGGGAAGCGCATGCTGTGGACGATCACGATCATCCTCTTCGTCCTGTGGGCGCTCGGGATGGTGAGCGGCGCGGCCATGGGCTGGTGGATTCACGTCCTCCTGATCCTGGCCGTCATCGTGCTCATCTTCGCGGTGCTTCGGCGAGGAGCTGCCGCGCTCTGACGTGGGGAGGGGGTCCCCTCAATGTTCAGCGCCGCGGGCGGGCGAGGGCGGCGGGGGCAGGCTCCCCCGCTGCCGCCGCTCGCTTGACCGATCCACGAGCGGCACTGCAACCCGGCGAGGCCCTCCTTCCGAACGACGCTCATACACGACGTCCGAGGAAGCTGAGTCGCCGGGGGCGCAGGCCGCCCCCGCCCCGCCGGGCAAAGCCCTTCGGGGCCCCACCCCGGCCACGCCGCAGAGCGATCACATTCTTCGACAGGGTCTTGAGCACCTGAGGGTGCAGCCTGAGCTGTGGTGGCGCTGCCGGTCTACGAGGCTCGCTGCACAGGCATGGCGTCGGCTTCGCGAGCGCTCGTCTCATCCACGGCCACGCCACAATACCGAAAGATCCGGATCTCGTGCTGGCGGAGCCCGCGGAAGATCACGCGCTGGCCAGTGCGCGTGACGCCATGGGCGAGCACGGCCACGCCCAGATCCGAGAAGTCACGGACCTGTGAAAAATCGAGGAGGAGCTCGCTGGCGCTCTCGCGCTCGATCTTCTCGCGGAGCGCCCAGGCACTGGTGCGGTCGAAAACTCCAGACATCCGGAAGGCAACCCGCTGGCCGTCCTGTTCCCTCGCGATCGTGCAGTCCGAGACCACGGATGGCCTTTCCACTACAGGTAGTAAACGAAGAGCTCGAACAAATGCTTACTTGTGCACTGCTTGCCAGGCCGGCAAGCACCGCTTCGGCGTTACTTTACGTGAAATAGGCGCGGGAACGGTCGGTTGCGCATGCTGCCCCTCATGGGGCGTGTGGTCGCTAGCTCGAGAGTCAGCCGAGCCGGTGACAGGCTCCGAGGATGGCCGCCGTTCGACGACGCGGGCGAGCAGCACTGAGTCGCCGGGGGCGCAGGCGGCCCCCGCCCCGCCGGGCAAGCCCGTCGGGGCCCCACCCTCGCCCAAGGGCCGGGCGATCCATTTTCCGACAGGTCTTGAGTGATCCCGGCGCTCGCCAGGCCCTTGCTCGAAATGGGAGCACGTCAGCGGGCGTCCGATGGTGCTTCCGTTCTCACCGGCACGCCCCCTATTTCACGCGCAGCTCTCTGATCTTGGTCAAGGCCGGTGTTCAAGGCCGTGCGCAGCGTCGAGCGTATCGGCTTGAACAACCTTTCTCAGGGTCGGTCGTCGGCCGCGGGGTGGAGGACACACATGCGCGTGGTGTTCGAGGACGAGGTGAGGAACTGGCCCCGGACGTCGGCCTCCGGGGATGGCTCGCCATGCATGAGCTGCCTCGTCGACTTACACTTTTCGTGCAATGTGCGATGCCGTGGCTGCGACCCAGGCGGCGGGGTTGCTCTGACCAGCTCGGCTGCGAGGAGGCTGCTCGACGGCGTGGTGGAACGCGCGGGAGAACACGGCGCATCCCAGCTCGACCTCGCCTTCTTCGGCGGCGAGCCACTCCTCGAAGCGAATCTCGTGCTCGAGCTCTCGACCCAGCTCCGGCGGGAGTGCGAGTACGAAAGGATCGGCTACGCGGGCCACCTCATCACCAACGGGACCCTGCTCGGCGCGATCGCGCCGCGCCGCCTTGCCGGCGCTGGCCTGAGGCGGATCCAGGTGACGCTCGAAGGGGGCCCCCGTGAACACGACCAGCGCCGCCGTATGCGGGACGGTGGGGGGAGCTGGCAGCGAATCGTCGAGGGGCTCAAGCGGATCCGCGGTGTGGCCGAGGTCGTGGTGCGCAGCAACATCGACCGCCTCACACCAGACGTCGAGGATCTGCTTGGTGCCCTGGATGGCGAAGAGCTGCTCGGGCCGGACGGCGTGGTCGCCCTCCTCGTGGCGCGCCCGGCGCCGTACGCAGAACAGGCCCGGGACCTCCTGAAGATCTTTCCCCTGCTGAGGGAGAGGGCGAGCGAGACGGAATCGCGTCTCGTCCACTGAGTACCCGGGGCTCGCGCCGCCCCGCCCCGCCGGCACAGCCGTCGGGGCCCCACCCCGGCTAAGAAGCCGAAGGCGTTTTTCGACAGGTCTTGAGTCGCCGGGGGCGCAGTCCGCCCCCGCCCCGCCGGGCAAAGCCCATCGGGGCCCCACCCCGGCCACGCTGCAGAGCGATCACATTTTTCGACAGGTCTTGACGTCCGCCGCCCAAGGAGCGTCAGGCTCAGGCGGGTTCCCCCGTGTTCCATCCATGCCCCGAGGGCGATTCGGCGAAAGCACGCCGTGCCGCCTATTGGGGAAGGCCCTGAATTCCGGCAGACGCCACTTGACCCCCGGCCGGGCGTCCTCATTCTTGCAACGTCCTGTGTAGGATCAGCCAGGTCGTCAACCATGGATGTCGAAACTACGGTCACCCACTCTGCGACGGACCCCTTCAGGGGTGAAGCTGAGTCGGAGGTGGCTCGGCGCTTGCGCGAGGCGCCCAAATGCAGCGTGCTCGTGGTCGATGACGACGAGGGGATCCGGACAGTCATGGCCGAGATCCTGGAACTGCTGGGCTACCAGGTGACGGTCGCCGCCGACGGGCAGGAGGCGGTCGATCTACTGAAGGTCGGACTCGAGCCGAGCGCAATCGTCCTCGACATGATGATGCCTCGAATGGACGGTTGGACGTTCCTCACCAAGATCAGGGCCGATCCCAGGTTTCGTGAGATCCCGGTCGTCGTCGCGAGCGCCGTGGTAGGCGAGTGCCCGCTCGGCGCCGACGCCTGGCTCCAGAAGCCCTTCGACCTCGCGGACCTCGATCGCGAAGTGGCCCGACTCTGCGCGCACTGAGTCGCCGGGGGCGCAGGCGGCCCCCGCCCCGCCGGGCAAGCCCGTCGGGGCACCACCCCGGCCACGCCGCAGAGCGGTCACATTTTTCGACAGGTCTTGAGTGCACGGGGCGCTGATGCAGTTCGCTTCGCTACCAGCGCTGACTGGCGTCAGCGCGCGCGGATCCCGTTCTTCGCGCACCACAGCGCGAAGGCTTGGTCCATGCTCTTGATGTGATCGACGAGCCATCTCCGCAGCGCATCGATGGACTCGAGAGCCGGCTTCTGTTCGCCTGCCTCCAGGCGGCGCCGGATCTCGTCGACCTGCCCAACGAGGCGCCCGTGCTCCAGCTTGTGAGCGTCGTGCTGGGGACAGGCATAGAGACGCATCATCAGCTCTTCCGAGAGGAAGTGCACGTTCGTGAAGCCCACCAGTTGCTCGACGGTCTTGACGACGAGCGACGTGTCCATGCCCTGCCGGACGAGCTCTTCGAGCGCGTTGACCAAGCTCACCTGAAGCCGGTGCTCGGAGTCCATCGAGTCGATACCGGTGCCGATGCCTTCGTCCCACGCGCGCGCAGTCATATCCTCTCCGGAAGCACCGAAGGTCGTTCCAGCCTTGCCGGCCGCCAACGCAAGGCGCGGCGCTGCCTCGGCGGGCTGCTCTCTTGCTCTTGACGAGCGACGCGCGGCACGTCGCATTCGGAGGGTGGACCATGCCGGTGGCGGCCCCAGCGGGAACGCTGGCCCGGTGCTCCCGCGAGAGCGGCCGTCAAGCCCGCGGCTTCGCGGCGCGGCGAGTGGCCTCGACCTCCGGCCGGAAGCGCTTGGTGGCCAGGTAACGCCCAAGCGGGATATCGTTGACCTGGATGTGGAACTTGATCCACTCGGGGACCCGCGCGCTGATCCAATCCACGACGGGCAGGCTCAAGCCCGTCACGTCGAGCTCGCGCGTGAGTTGCACGAAATCTTGCATGAAGAGGTCGTGAGCCGACTTGTGACGGCCGCGTTCCGGGTAGCCGGCGGCCGCCATGAACCTCTCTTCTTCCGCGAAGTGTGCCAGGAGGTAATCGCCGAGGGCCTGGAGCGCGCGCTTGGTCGCAGCGAGGCTGTCCGACTGGACTGCCTGCAAGGCCGCATCAAGGCGCTGGAACAGCAAGCCATGCTGCCCATCGATCTCCTCGAACCCGCTCACGAGTTCGGGGGCCATCTTGTGCGTCATCGCTACGCTCCTGTCGTTCCTGTACCACCTCAACAGAACGCGACGAGGCGCACAACCCCGCGATTCAAGGTCATGGCTTGGGGCGGCCTGGCGGGCCTCCCGTGTCCAAGGGACCTCCAAAGTGGTCATGCGAAGATTCCCAAGTCGCGACGCGGCCCGAGCGCCTGGCGCGCCGGCCGACTCCCTATTGGGGTCTCCCTGTGTCCAAAGCGAAGGTTTATCCCTGGTGGAGGTTTCACTGCGCAACCACCCACACGGTTCCTCACCAACACACGCGAGCGCACCCATGACCACCGAACTCCAGCGAGCGATGGCCAGGTCCGAGGAAGCGCGCATTCAGTACAAGAGAGCGGTCCTCGCTTCACTGAACGGCGCATCTACCGGTGACGCAATACGGCGGGCCATCCAGTCGTTCCAGTCAGCCAACGCGGAGCTGAAGCGGCTCACGGCCGAGCCTCGCCCGCCACCGGGGAGGAAGCAGCAGGACGATCAGGAGCCCTTCCCTGTTTGGGGGTTCATGCGCCGGCTACTCAGGGCCGGTTAAAGCGGACGGGGTCGAGCCCACCAGCCGTGTAAGTTGGGTGCTGGCCTCCCACTTTGGACTGCCGAGCCATCTCCGGAAGCTTACTCACCTGCACCGGCCCCTGGCCGGAGTCTTCGCAGATACGAGGAGATCCGAGATGGCCAGTGTGAAACCGATCCCGAAGGATACGCATACCATCACCCCGAGCCTCGCCTTCAAGGACGCTGCGAGAGCGATCGAGTTCTACAAGAAGGCCTTTGGCGCCCAGGAGGTGATGCGAATGCCTTCCCCGGACGGCAAGCGCATCTGGCACGCGGAGCTACGCATAGGCGACTCGCTCTTCTACCTGAGCGACGAGATGCCGAACAGCACCACGCACGCGCCCAGCCGCGAGCATCCAGCCACCGCTTCGCTGGCGCTCTACGTGGAGGACGCCGACGCGCTCTTCCAGCGCGCCGTGGGCGCGGGCGCCACGACCGTGATGCCAGTCCAGGAGATGTTCTGGGGCGATCGCATGGGCGTGGTTACCGACCCGTTCGGTCACTCCTGGATGGTCATGACGCACACGCGCGACCTTTCCGAGGACGAGATCCGCCGGGGTGGCGAGGAGTTCGCCCGGCGCATGCAGGAGCAGCACGGGGCGTCGGTGTAGTGCCTTTCGACCGGGAGGCGCGGCGGCGCTACTCGCCGTCGCGAACTCCCCGGATCGACCAGTCCAGGATCTCGATGGGATGGGCGGCGCGCACGCCAGCGCCGCGCTCGCGCAGCAGGCGCTGGATGTGGAGCGTGCAACCGGGGTTGGCGCTGGCGAGGAGGTCGGCGTTCGTGGAAAGCACGTTCTCCGCCTTGCGCCTTCCGATCTCGGACGCGCTCTCCACCTGGAAGAGGTTGTAGACCCCTGCGCTGCCGCAGCACTGTTCGGGCTCCGGGATCTCCACCAGCTCCAGGCCGGGGATGCCGCGCAGCAACGCACGCGGCGGCTCGCGTACCGACTGCGCGTGCCCCAGGTGGCACGAGGAGTGATAGGCAACTCGCGCGGGGATGGCGTGCCGCTCCGCGCGCGGTTCCAGCGAGGCGAGGAGCTCCGTCACGTCCTTGACCCTGGCGCTCACGGCCGCGGCCCGGGCGGCCCACTCCGGATCGCCGGCCAAGATGCGCCCGTAGTCCTTCATGGTCGATCCGCAGCCGGCGGCGTTCACGGCGATGACGTCGACGTGGGCCTCCTCGAAGCGGAGGATGAGATCCCGCGCCATGCGCTTCGCCTCGTCCTCGCGCCCGGCGTGCAGCGACAGCGCGCCGCAGCAGCCCTGGCGCGGCGGCACGACCACGTCGCAACCTTCTGCCGAGAGCACGCGCACCGTGGCGGCGTTCACGCCTGGGAAGAAGACGCGCTGGACGCAGCCCGCCAGGAGACCGACGCGCAGGCGCCTCTCACCCTGCGCGGGCGTGTGCGCGGGGACTCCGGACGCGACGTGCAGGACTCCCACGTCCGGCGCGAGCGCCTCGAGCTGGGCCAGGCGGGCGGAGAACAGGCGCAGGAGGCCGGACCGGCGCAGGATCCAGCGCAGCCCCGTGACGCGGAAGACGAGCAGGAGAAGCGCCGCCAAGCGCAGCCGCGCCGGGTGCGGGAAGAGCGCGAAGACGACGGCGCGGTGGAGCCGTTCCAGAAGCGGGCGGCGATGGACGCGCTCGATCTGGGCCCTCGCCTGCTCGATGACCACGTCGTAGCGGACTCCGGACGGGCACGCGGTCACGCAGCCCATGCAGCCGAGGCAGCGATCGAAGTGGCGAACCACGCTCTCGTCGAGCGCGAGCCGACCGTCCTGGAGCGCCCGGAAGAGGTCGATGCGGCCGCGTGGCGAATCCATCTCCTCGCCCCATGAGACGTAGGTGGGACAGTGCGGAAGGCAGAACCCGCAGTGGACGCAGTCGTCGGCCGGGCCACGGGGGCGGACTGCCTGGCCACTCTCCTCCCGTTCGCCACGCGTGCGGGCTGCCTGCGGCCCTGCGGACGGCGCCGAAGGCGGGCTCTCCACGTTCGAAGGTGACGGGCGATGAGCCGTCGGCGTCGCCATCAGATGCCTCCGACGAAGCGACCAGGCGAGAGGCGGTGGTCGGGATCGAGCTCGTCCTTCAGGCGCCGCATGATCGCCAGGGACGGCGGAGGCGGCCCCCACACGTCCGCGAGAGCCCGTACCGCCGGCGGCGCTGCGGCCAGGACGAGCGATCCGCCGAGCGCGGCGAGCGCAGCTCGCGCTTCGGCCACGGCACGTGAAGCCTCCTCCGCCGAGGTGGGATCCCCGGAGGCGAACGCGATCCCCACGGTAGGATAGAGCACGGCCGCTCCTGAGCTGAGCGCGCTGCGAAGCATGCGCTGGAGCGGGCCGCTGGCGATGGGAACCAGCGCCGCGGGGGGCGTCGCGATCTTGACGCGGAGCGAGCCGCCAGTGCGGACAGCGTCGTGACGCGCCCAGAAGCCGCGGGCAGCGCCGTCGTCGAGCAGCTCGGCCGAACGGCGCAATTTGCCGGCGAGCGAGAGCAGGCGCCCGCACTGCTCGGCGGTCCCCGGGGCGAATCCCTCGAAGCGAAAGGCGATGTCGAGGGCTCCGTCGCTCGTGAGCGCGGCGACGGAGGAGGGCTCGAGCTGCGCCCCCTTTGCCTGGGCGACCAGCTCCTGCGCTTCGGCGGGCCCGAGCCCGGCGAAGAGGACGCACCTCTCGGCCTCCGGCAACGGGTGCAGCCGCACCGTCACGGTGGTGATGAGCGCCAGCGTGCCGAGCGATCCGACGAGCAGCCGTGGCACGTCGAAGCCGGCCACGTTCTTCACGACCTTGCCGCCCCCCTTGGCGGGCGTCCCGTCGGCGCGGACGAAGGTCATCCCGATGACGACGTCGCGCGCCCCGCCGAAGCGGTGCCGCCGGGGCCCAAAGGCATTCGACGCAACCACGCCGCCCAGTGTGGCGAGCTCTGCCCGCGGAGGATCGAGCGCGAGCCGCTGGTGATGCGGCGCGAGGAGCCGCTGGAGCTCGGCGAGGGGCATCCCCGCCTCGACCGTCGCGCTCTGATCGGACGGTGCGTGCTCGACGAGTCGCCCGAGTCGCCCGGTCCGCACCACCGCGTCCAGGGCCGCAGGCGGCGACCCCAGCTCGATCTCGGTGCGCCCGCCCACGAACGTCACCGCCAGGCGGTCGCGGGCAAGCGCGCCCAGCGCTTCGGCCGCCTCGGCCACCGACGCCGGCTCGAGCACGAGGCGCGGCACGACGCCCACGACGGCGTCGCCGGGGGTGCCCTGGCGGGCGCCCGCTACCATCGCTCCGCCTGGCCGGTGATCTCGGCCGGATGCGGCACGTAGGGCCCCGGGCGCTCTCCGCACAGGCGCGGCGTGGGAAAGACCTTGCCCGGATTGAAGCGCGCCAGGCCGTCGAAGGCGCAACGCACCCGCGACATGGTGTCGAGGTCTGCCTCTCCGAACATGTCGGCCATCGCCTCCACCTTCTCGGCCCCCACGCCGTGTTCGCCCGTGATCGATCCTCCGTAGCGAACGCACAGGCGAAGGATCTCGCGCCCGACCCAGGCGGCGCGCTCCTCCTCACCCGGCACGCGCGCGTCGTACAGCACGAGCGGGTGGAGGTTGCCGTCGCCGGCGTGGAAGACGTTGGCGACGCGGAGTCGCGCCTCGCGCGCCAGCGCCTCGATGTCCCGCAGCACGCGCGCGATCTCTGAGCGCGGGATGACGCCGTCCTCGACCATGTAGTTGGGGCTGATCCGGCCCACCGCGGCGAAGGCGCTCTTGCGCCCCTTCCACATGAGCTGGCGCTCGGCCTCGTCGCGCGGGATCCGGATCTCGAGCGCGCCCACGGATTGCGCGATCTCCACCGCGCGCTTCGCGACGTGCTCGACCTCGGCGAGCGGCCCGTCCGCGTCCATGAGCAGCGCCGCCCCCACGTCCGGCCAGTCGAGCCCCGTGGCCGCCTTCGCCGCCACGATGGCGAGCCGGTCCATCATCTCGATGGCCGCTGGCAGGATACCCGCCGCGATGATGCCGGAGACGGCCGCGCCTGCCTCGTCGGTGGAGGGGAAGGTCGCGAAGAAGGTGCGCGTCGCCTCCGGCTTGCGCAGGAGCCGCAGGGTCACCTCGGTCACG
This sequence comes from Anaeromyxobacteraceae bacterium, assembly GCA_041500205.1. Classification (GTDB taxonomy): domain Bacteria; phylum Myxococcota; class Myxococcia; order Myxococcales; family Anaeromyxobacteraceae; genus Anaeromyxobacter_A. The sequence goes on from JBGQLS010000010.1 coordinate 12,790, forward strand.
ATCCCGAGCATCCCCTCGCTGCCGACGAGCACGGCGAGGAGGTCATAGCCTGGCGTGTCGGGGGCGGAGCCGCCCAGGTCCACCACCTCGCCGCCGTCGAGCACGAGGCGCGCCGCGAGCACGTGGTTCACTGTGAAGCCGTACTTGAGGCAGTGGGCGCCGCCGGAGTTCTCGGCGACGTTTCCGCCGATGGTGCAGACGCTCTGCGAGGAAGGATCGGGCGCGTAGTAGAAGCCCGCCGAGGCGACCGCGCGCGACACGTCGAGGTTGGTTACCCCCGGCTGCACCCGGGCCGCGCCGTTCTCGAGGTCCACGGCGAGGATGCGGTTCATGCGGGAGAGCCCGACCACGATGCAGCCGGGAACCGGGCGCGCGCCGCCGGAGAGGCCCGTGCCGGCGCCACGCGGCACGATGGGGAGGCCGGCCTCGCGGGCGAGCTTCACCACTTCCACCACCTCCCCGGTGGAACCGGGGAGGACCACCAGGCCGGGGCGCGTGCGGCCGTGCGTGAGGCCGTCGCACTCGTAGACGAGCAGGCCGCTCGGGTCCGAGATGCACTGTGCCCTGCCCACCACGGCCGCCATCCGGCGGACGAGGTCGCCTCCTGCTGCAGCCGAGGACGAGGACATCTCAACCTCCGCGAGGGCAGCGGTGGTCCGCGATGCCTGCGAGAGATTTTGCCTGACCGTGATTAGCTACGGCCCGGGCCGGCTCCACGGGGTGGCTCAAAAGGGGCGCCACCCGGTTCGCCGTCCACCAGGCGGAACGGCCGAGGCGAGCGCTCGGATGGTCCCCTCGTTGGGGGAGGGCACGAAACGAGTTGAAGCCAGCCTGCACTTTAAGTCATTGTCTCGTCCCCATGACCCACGCCCACCGCTCGCTCCACGCGCCACACGGCATCCTGCCGCCGCACATCCTGCGACACCTGGCACACCACGGAGATGACGATGCGAGGACGGTCGCCATCGACACGCTCATCGCGACGGAGCGCTTCCGCGGCGAGCGGCACGCCGTCGGCGACGCGCTGCGGGACGTGCCGGCGGGTGTCAAGCGGAGAACGCTCTACGACGCCGAGCACAAGCAGCGGCTACCAGGCAAGCTCGTGCGGGGCGAGAACGACCCCCCCACGTACGACGAGGCGGTGAACCAGGCGTTCGACGGGCTCGGCGCCACCTACGACTTCTACGAGGAGGCGATGAAGCGCAAATCGATCGACGGCCGCGGTGAGCGCCTCGACGCGAGCGTGCACTATGGCCGGCGCTACGACAACGCCTTCTGGAACGGGCGCCAGATGGTCTTCGGGGACGGCGACGGGAAGCTCTTCCAGGGCTTCACGGGCTGCCTGGAGGTGATCGGGCACGAGCTCACGCACGGCGTCATCGAGACCGAGGCGGCGCTCGTCTACACCGACCAGCCGGGCGCGCTCAACGAGTCCTTCGCGGACGTGATGGGGATCCAGGTGAAGCAGTGGAAGCTGCGCCAGCGGTCCTCCGAGGCGAGCTGGCTCCTGGGCGAGGGCCTCCTCGCCAAGGGTGTGAAGGGGGTCGCCCTGCGCTCCATGAAGGCGCCCGGCACGGCCTACGACGACCCGCGCCTGGGCAAGGACCCCCAGCCCGCCACGATGAAGGACTACGTGCACACGGAGGAGGACAACGGTGGCGTGCACGTCAACTCGGGCATCCCGAACCACGCCTTCTACCTGGCGGCGGTGAAGCTCGGCGGATATGCGTGGGAGAAGGCGGGGCAGATCTGGTACCACGCGCTCTGCAACACCCTCTCGCGCCGGAGCGACTTCGCCGGGGCGGCCCGGGCGACGATGATGTCGGCCCTCGCGCTCTTCGGCGCCTCGACCGAGGCCGTCGTCAGAGCGGCGTGGGCCGAGGTGGGCATCTCACCGGGATGAGCGGCGCATGCGTGTCGTCCTCGAGCGGAATGGCGGGTTAGCGGGGCTGCGCCGGACGGCGCGCCTCGAGACCGGTGCCCTCGGTCCGGGTGACGAGGGGCGACTGCGCAAGGCGGCGGAGCGGGCCGGCTTCTTCGCCCTGCCTCACGAGCTACGTACCTCCAAGCCCGAGCCGGACCGGTTCAGCTACCGTCTCGAGATCGAGGACGGAGGCCGCGAGGCGTCCGTTCGCTTCGACGAAGGCGCCGCGAGCGAGGCGCTGCTCAACCTGGTGGAGCTCGTGCGGGATCTCTCGGAGACCTAGGCTGGCGCTCGTGCCCCGCGCGGGCGCCGCCCTTCCATCACTGCTCCTCCGCGGCTACCGCGGCTCTCGCGGTGAGGACGCTCGAGCGCGCCGGAGAGTGAGCTGCAGCTTCACGAGCACGTCCTTGCGGCACCTCGTCGTGGCGTGAGCGCTCTCGGAGCCGCGGACGGCCCGCACCTCGACCTCGTCGCCGGGGCGGCAGTCCACGGTGGTGAGGAGCGGCGCCGTGCCCATCTCCTCGCCGTTCACGACCACGCTGGCGCCCTGCGCGCCCTCGATCTGCAGGCCGAAACCCTGGAACGTGCCGACGCGCTCACCCGTGGCCGGATCCACGCGATCTTCGCGCGGCGCGATGCTCTGGCTGCCCACCCAGCTCCGCTGCAGCGCCGCCAGCTCTTCGGGTGACACCGACGGACGCTCCGGTTCCGGCGCCTGCCGCGCCGCCGGAAGCCCGTCGAGAAGCGGGGCGGCCGCGCTGCGCGCCCTGCCCACGCGCTCGAGGACGCCCCGGAGAGCGAAGGCGGAGACGGCCAGAGTGAAGACCAGGGCGGCTGCCACGAGAGCCACCCGCCGGATGGCGCGGCCATGTGGATTCTCACGCTGTACCCATAGGGAAGGGTCGGGCAGGGCGTCCCGATCGACGCGCCGCTCTCGTCCTCCCCCTGGTCGGCCGCCGTCAGCGCTCATGGCCACCATCCTACGACGGCACGGGGAGAAATCGCCAAGGTGCGTGTCACCTGAGCCAGGTCCTCGTGCAACACGCCGGGTGACCTCCCAGTCCTGTCGCGAAGGGACGAGCCTAGCGCATGGGGCGCCGCTCGGCATCGGAGGCGATGTCGGCTGGCGTGTGCTCGTGTCCTGAAGAGTCCACGCCGAGAGGGCGTCCAGAACAGCTCCCCCGGGTGCTGCGCCTCCATCGCTCGCGCTCGCCGGCGCGAGCGGCCGCCGGCTTCGCCGTCATGGGATTCGGGGGGGCCGATCGCGCTCCCGCTTGCCTGGTCCCCGGTGCTTCTGAACAACACCGAGAGGGACGAAACGGGCGGCGCGGACTTCGAGATTGCTCTTCGTCCCCGCGCCGACCGGAAGAGAGTCCGGACGGACGCACGGTGAGGTAGTCTGCATCTCCGGAGGCGACATGCCGCACACCATGATCGAGCCCTTCCGGATCAAGTCGATCGAGCCGATCCGGATGACGACGCGCGAGGAGCGCGAGCGGCTCCTGTCGGAGGCGAAGCTCAACGTCTTCCGGCTCCGCGCCGATGACGTGCTGATCGACTTCCTCACCGACTCGGGCACGGGCGCCATGTCGGCTCGCCAGTGGGCGGCCATCATGGAGGGTGACGAAAGCTATGCCGGAGCGCGGAGCTTCTACCGGCTCGAATCGGCGGTGAAGGACCTCACCGGCTATCCGCACGTCATTCCCGTGCACCAGGGGCGGGCGGCGGAGCGGATCCTCTTCTCGGTCGCCACCAAGCCGGGCGACGTCGTGCCCTCGAACACGCACTTCGACACGACGCGCGCGAACCTCGAGCACGGCGGAGTCGAGGCGCTGGATCTCGTCGTGCCGGAGGGATACCGGCTGCGCGAGCGCCACCCCTTCAAGGGCAACATCGATCTGGGTAGGGTGGAGGAACTGCTCCTGACGCGCGGCGAGCGCGTGCCGTTCGGGATGATCACGGTCACCAACAACTCGGGCGGTGGCCAGCCTGTCTCGCTCTCCAATATTCGATCGTACCGCGATCTCCTGGCGCGCCACGGCAAGCCGCTCATCATCGACGCGTGCCGCTTCGCCGAGAACGCCATGTTCGTGAAGCTGCGCGAGGCCGGGCAGCAGTCCCGCGAGGTGAAGGCGATCGCGCGCGAGATGTTCGACCTCGCCGACGGCTGCACGATGAGCGCGAAGAAGGACGGCCTCGTCAACATCGGAGGCTTCATCGCCCTGCGCGAGGCCCGCTGGGTGGAGGCGGCGCGGAACCTGCTCGTCCTCACCGAGGGATTCCCCACTTACGGGGGGTTGGCGGGGCGCGACCTGGAGGCGTTGGCGGTGGGGTTGGAAGAGGTCGTGCACGAGGACTACCTGCGTTACCGGCTGCGCACGGCCGAGTACATGGGCGAGAAGCTGCTGGCGGGAGGCGTCGCGATCGTCGAGCCGACCGGCGGGCACGCGGTCTACCTCGACGCGAAGGACTTCCTGCCGCACCTCGCGCCGGAGGACTACCCTGCGTGGTCCCTCGTGAACGCCCTCTATCTGGAGGGTGGCCTTCGAGGCGTCGAGATCGGCTCCGTCATGTTCGGCAAGCGGCTCGAGGACGGCACGGAGACCTATTCCCCGCTCGAGCTCGTCCGCCTGGCCTTCCCCCGCCGCGTCTACACGCAGAGCCATTTCGACTACGCAGCCGAGGTGATCGTGGAGCTCAAGGCCAAGGCCGCGGCGGTGCGCGGTGTGCGCATCGCGACGCAGAGCCGCTGGCTCCGGCACTTCACCGCGGAGATGCGATGGGCTTCGGCGTAGCCGCGGGCCTCAGCGTCGTCGCGCTGCTCGTCCTGGCCGGCGGCGCTTTCGCCGTGTGGTGGCGGGTCGCGATGGCGAAGCTGACGCGACGGCGGCGCGAGGTAGAGGATCGCGCCCGGCAGCACCGCCTCGACTATCTGTGGAAATACGCCAACGACATCGTCCTGCTCGGGGATGTCGATCGTCGCATCCTGGAGGCGAACGACCGGGCCGTCGAGGCCTATCGCTTCTCCCGGGCGGAGCTCCTGCAGCTCCGCATCGACGACCTGCGGACACCCGAGGCGGAGGCCGATCCAGCGCTCGAGGAGCGCCTGAGCTCCGAGGGGGCGATGCGCTTCGAGACGGTTCATCGTCGCAAGGACGGCAGCACGTTCCCGGTCGAGCTCAGTATCCGGACGTTCACCGCGGAGGGGAGGCAGCTCGTCTACGCGATCGCCCGCGACATCAGCGATCGCAAGCAGGTCGAGAAGGCGGCGCGGCTGCAAGCTTCGCTGCTGTCACACCTCAACGACGCGGTGGTGGCGGTCGATCGCGAGCTGCGCATCACCGCCTGGACGGGGGCGGCGGAGCGCATCTACGGCTGGAGCGCGAGCGAGGCGCTCGGCCGCCCCATGCGCCAGGCGCTCGGGTCGGACATCGACGACGCAGAGCTCGCGCGAACGCGGGCGGAGCTCGAGGGCGGCCGCACGGTCAGCACGGTGTCCGTCCAGCGCGCCAGGGACGGCAAGCCTCTCGACATCGAGATGACGCTGATGGCGCTGCGCGACATGGACGGCCGGGTGGTCGGTTACCTGGGCGTGAATCGCGACGTCACCGAGCAGCGCCGCCTGCAGGCCCACCTCGTCTTCGCCGACCGGCTCGCTTCCATCGGCACGCTCGCCGCCGGCGTGGCGCACGAGATCAACAACCCGCTCGCCTACCTGCTCGCGAGCATCCAGTTCCTGGAGGGCCGGTTGCGGGAAGGCCGCGACGGGGCGGAGGCCGACGGCGAGACGCTCGAGGCGGTGAGCGAGGCGCGCGACGGAGCGCAGCGCATCGCCGAGATCGTGCGCAGCCTGCGCACGTTCGCGCAGCGAGACCGCGAACGCGCCCCGGGCGCGAGCGACCTGCGGGAGGCGGTGCGGGCGGCCGCGCGCATCGCGGACAGCCAGATACGCCCGCGCGCCAGGCTCTCCCTCGACCTGCGAGAGGTGCCGCGGGTGAGGGCGAACGAGCACGAGCTGGCGCAGGTGGCGCTGAACCTCATCGTGAACGCCGCGCAGGCGATCCCGCAAGGACGAGCGGCCGACAACGAGATCCGCGTCGCGACCCGCCTGGTGGAAGACGGTCGCGTGGCGCTGGAGGTGAGCGACACGGGCAAGGGCATCGCCCCCGACGACCTGGCTCGGATCTTCGATCCGTTCTTCACGACCAAGCCCGTCGGCGAGGGCTCCGGGCTGGGGCTGTCCATCTGTCACGGCATCGTCCAGGCGCTCGGTGGCGAGATCTCGGCGGAGAGCGAGCCCGGGCGCGGCAGTCTCTTCCGCGTTCTGCTCCGCGTCGCGGATGAGCGCGGCGCTCCGGCGCCGGCCTCCGTCCCGGCTCCGTCTGCCGGCCGCCGGCGCGTGCTCGTGCTCGACGATGAGCCGCTCGTCTGCCGTGCGGTCGCCCGCATGCTCGTGGGAGAGCACGACGTGGTGACGCTCTCGGAACCAGCCGAGGCGCTGGCGCGTCTCACCGGCGGAGAGTTCTTCGACATCGTGCTCTGCGACCTGATGATGCCCGGCATGAGCGGCATACAGTGCTACGAGGCGCTCCGCGCCAGCCGGCCCGAGCTCGCCCGCAGGATGGTCTTCCTCACGGGCGGCGCGTTCACTGAGGAGGCGCAAGCTTTTCTGGAGCGCGTGCCGAACGCGCGCCTCGAGAAGCCTTTCGAGGCGGAGGCGCTGCGCGACGTCGTGGCCCGGGGAGTGGGATAGCCAGCGGCGGCCTTTCGCCCCGCAGGGGCCGGCGCCGAGAGCCGAAGGTGCTACAATGAACACGTGGCCACCAAGACGCCGGCGCAGGCTCCGTTGAAGCTCGAGACCCGCTTCCAGGCAGGTAAGCACCTCCTTCGGCTGTCGAGAGTCGTGGAAGGCCGCTGGTCCGTGGCCGTGGACGAGGCGGCGCTTTCGGGCAGCTTCGGGACGCAGGCGGAGGCCTGGGAAGCCGGCGTGCGAGAGGCGGACCGCCTGGATCGGATCGCGCCAGCCTAGCACTGCCGGTTGGAAAGCTGCATCAGGCTCTCGTGTGGCGAGGCCTGGAGCGAGCGTGTCGAGGGCGCGGTCCGGCTGGTGGGGCGGCTCGCCTGCAGGCTCGAGGGCGTGCCCGCCGGCGGGGGAGAGCAAGGTGCCTCCCCCGCCCGATGAAGCACGTCGTCACCTCTGCGCGAACCTGGCCATCCCGCGCTCCAGGGCGTCGATGAGGTAGGACCGCAGATCCTTGGCCGCGATGATGCGGTCGAGCGAGCCCACCTTGAGCGCGCGCTCCACCGAGTGGATCGCGTCGAACTCGTCGCCTACCTCGCCCAGCTTCTCGGACCGCACGGCTGCGATCACGTCGGCGAGGCGGCCCCGGGGGCCGCCGCCGCCCGCCGCGGCCTTCTCGGCCTCCACGACCCTCGGGTCCTTGCGCGTGCGGTTCTCGACCTCGCGCGCGAACACCACGGCCGCGGCCGGCGCGCCGCCGATGACCGAGGCGCGCGCGCCCTCGACGGCAGCGATCTCGATGTTCGGGGTCAGCGTCTTCGCGAACACGACGAAGGCGCCGCCGTGGTAGCGGGAGACGACGGTGAAGACGACGGGGCCGTCGAAGTTCACGATCGCGCGGCCGATCTCCGCGCCGTACTCGAGCTGCAGGCGGCGCATCGACTCGGGAGAGCCGTCGAAGCCGGAGAGGTTCGCGAGCACCACCAAGGGACGGTTGCGGCTCGCCGAGTTGATGGCCCGGGCGAGCTTCTTCGAGGACTGCGGGAAGAGCGTCCCGGCCGACCAAAAATCCGGCCCGTCGGCAGGCACGAACTCGTGCCTCGCCAGCGGGCGTGACTGGATGCCGAGGAGACAGACCGGCCAGCCGCCCAGATGGGCGTCCCAGACGACCCCCGTGTCGCCGCCCCGCATGTCGCGCCAGCGCTCGAGCGGCGGGTGATCCTGATCGATGGCGGCGGCCATCACGTTGCGGATCTCGAAGGGCTTCTTGCGGTCCGGATTGCGCTCGAGGCTGAAGATGTCGCCGACGGTCGTGAACCCGGCGCCTCCCTCGGGGCCGTGCGGGTGCGAACGCACGTCCCGGTCGCGCGGATCAGAGGTGTACGCGCGCCTCGGGAAGCGCTCTCCGGGCGCGACATAGCAGTGATCGTAGTGGCGGAGGAGTATCTGGCACGCCTCGGAGAGGCTGCCGGCCTGGTACTGGGCCTGACCGTTCGGCCCCATGATGCGGTCGTACCCTCCGATCCCCTCGTTGTCCTCCGCGGACACGCTCCCGGAATACTCGAGGGCCTGCTTGCCGGTGAGCACCATGGAGGAGCCGGGCGCCATCACCAGGATGCCCTTGGTGTGCATGAGCATGGTGGCCTCGGCGTTCCAGTATGGTTGCGCGCCGACGGTGACGCCCAGCACCAACACGTTGACCTCGCTTCCACGTTGCGTGAACTCGATCAGCCTGCGCAGGACGGCCGAGACCCAGTCCATGTTCTCGGTGCCGGTGGTCATCGAGATCTTGGCGCCCGCGCACACCTCGAACCACTCGAGCGGGACGCCCAGCTTCTCGGCGAGGTCGAGCGCGGCGAAGATGCGCCTGCACTCGGGCTCGGCGACCGAGCCCATCTCGCGGCCCGGATCGCCGAGCAGGGCCACGCGCCGCATGCCCTCTGGATAGGTCGGGGTGAAGTTGCGGATGACCCCCACGACCACGTTGGCGGTGTTCTTCCCCGGCGGCCGTTGCACCGGGACGAGGGCGTTCGAGGCGTCGAGGTCGTACTCGACGAAGTCACCCGGCGGCAGGCCGGCGTTCACGTCGGCGGCAGGCGTGAGCATCTTCACCAGCTCGAAGGGGTGCGTCAGACCCCGGCGCCGGAGCTGGACCACCTTCTGCTGGTACTCCGCCATCGGCTCCAGCGGCCGATCGGTCGGCGGGTCCCAGCGGATGGTCATGCCTTCTCCCCGCGTGATCACGCGGATCAGCGTCTCGTGGAGCTCGCCCGTGGTGGGGTCGGGGACGCGCGCCGTCACGAGGAGCATCTCGAGGCCGAGGCCCTCGGTGGCCGGGATCAGGCGCTCGGCGAGCGCCCTGAACTCCTGGCGCGTCAGGTCGAGCGGCGGCGCCACCGTGATGAGCACGCGGTTCCACTCCAGCCGCTGGTTGGGAGGGCGGCGCGCCTGGAAGAGCCGCATGCCCGCCAGCGCCTCGTGGAACATGCGCTCGAGCTGGGGGATCTGGACGAGGTCGCCGTTGGTCTCGCGCACGGCACTGAGGTCGCGCACCTCGGCCATCGCGAAGAGCCGCTCGTCCTTGGGGTTGCTCTGCGCCACCCCGTGGTAGAGATAGACGTCCTCCCCCGAGGGCAGGCGCTCGAGGTCGAACTTGGCGAGCCGTCCGAGCTGCAGGCGCTCGAAGAGCATGGGGTGCACGCCGCGATGGGGGCGGTCCTCCACGAGGCCGTCCGCACCCTCGCGGAAGGTGAAGTGCTCCTGGCTGTGCATGCCCAGGCCACGCCCCGGCATCGCCAGCACGGCGGTGGCGCGCCGCAGCGGGTGGGGGAGGGCGGCCTCCGCGAACGACGAGCGCACGGAGTGGGCCAGTTCTTCGGTAGGGGCGAGAGGGCCCTCGTTCCACAGATACGTCTCGACGATGAGCTCGCGCCCCGCCGGCCGGTCGGCGGCGAACCTCGCGATCTTGCGTGCTGCCTGCGCCGCCGCAGCAGCCGGGGCGAAGCAAGCCACGACCCGGAAGCGCTGGCCGTCGCGCTCGTAGTCGGACCAGGCGCAGGGCAGGCCGTCGTACTCGAGCGCGGTCACCGACTCGAGTGGCCGGAAGCGGTAGTACCGGCGCAGGAGCGTCTCGACGAGGAGCGGCCGGAGCTGCGCCGCCTCCGGGTCCATCATCCGCGGGCCGAACAGCGTGATGAGCGACTGCGGGCACTCGACGAGACGCCGGATGACCGCCTCGCGCTCGGATGCGGGCGCGACGGCGAGCCGCGCCACGTCGGCCTCTGCCTGGGAGTACGTCTCGTTGCGCACGCGCTCGAAGGCCGGCTGGTCGAAGCTCCTGTAACGCACTTCCCGCGCCAGGTCCGCCAGCGAGGGGAAGCGCTCCTGGCCCACCTCCGCGAGCCGGTCGAGCACCTCGCGCCACGACTGCTCGGAGGCCGGCGGAAGCTGGCCGGTCGCGAGCCGCCGCTCCAGGATGGCGAGGATCGGGGCGAGCTGCTCGCCGACGCGATCGTGGGCCTTCTGGATGCGCAGGAGCGCCAGCTCCAGTGCACCCCCGGGCGACTCCATGGACACGCCGTAGTGCGCGAGGGCCCGCCGCAGCATGGCCACGAAAGTCGCCGAGAGCCCCTCCCCGCGCGCCTCGGGCTCGTGCAAGTAGCGCCACAGCTCCTCGAGCGGCGGCCGGCTGGCGTTGGGAGCGTGCGTGCGGCTGAAGAGCGACTGCAGGTCGGAGAAGGCGCTCACGGCCCACTCCTCCGACCGAAGCGCCCGGGAGTCGTCGGCCGGTGCGGCCGCCCAGACGTCATGCCAGCCAGCGGCGAGCTTCCGCGCGTCGGCTGGAGCCACGTCGAACCCGAGCAGGAGCTGACGGAGCTGGCCGAGCGCGCGCAGGTACCGATCGCGGGGCCCCGTCGGCTCCGGCAGCCCCGGGCCGAGCGAGAGCGGCTCCGGGGCGTGGTCGGCGGCCTGCGAGGACTCCTGCGCCAAGGGATCGAGGCGGACGAGCGGTCCGCCCCCGTCGACCTGGCCGTTCACCGCGGCCAGCACCTCGCGGACGATGCCCGCCGTCGGCGCCCTCACCTCGACCTCCACCTTCATCGACTCGATGCGCGCCACGGGGTCACCCGCCGCCACCTGTTGCCCCGGCTCGACCGTGATGGCGACCACCACGGCGGGCATGGGCGAGGCCACGATCCCGCTCGGGTCACGCTGGATCGTGTGCGCGACGCCGTCCACCTGGACCAGGAGCCGGAGCCCGTCGGCGACGGACAGCACCCGGTGACGGCGGCCCTGCCAGGTGAGGCGGCGCTCGAACCGGTCGAGGCGCTCGAGGTGCACCTCCACCGGCGCGCTGCCCGGAGTCGCGACCCAGTACTCGTGAGGTCCGACCTGCCGCACGTCGAGCCGATAGCGTTGCCCGCCATAGCGCAGCTCGGCGATGCGCCCCGCCGAAGGACCGACGCGCGGCCGCCCGCGCCTGGCTTCGGCCACGAAGCGCGCGCGTTCCAGGTCCTGCTCGGCTTGGTACGCCTGGATGGCGGCCACCACGAGCGCCGACTCGCGCTGCGGCTTCACCAGCTTCTCCCCCGACGCGGCCAGAGCGTCGAGTAGCTCCATCGACGCCTCTCCTGCCCGCACCTCCGGTCGCGCCAGGAGCGCGAGCAACCAGGCCTTGGAGCTGCCGCTGCCGCGCAGGAGCACGTCCCCGTCGACCAGCGCCTGCTCGAGCCGGTGGGCCGCTTCGTCCCGGCTCGCGCCTCGGGAGACGACCGTGGCGAGCACGCCCTCCGGTGCCGGCGCTTCGTCGCCCTCGCCGACGGCCGCGTCGGCGCGAACGCCGAGGCTGGAGGGAAGCCGCAGGACTTCGACCCGGCCGACGGCGGTTCCCGGACCGGCGTCGGGATCGCGGGCCAGGATGCGCGCCGCGAAGGCGTGGCCGTGTGTCGCGACCTCGTGACCATGCGTCGCCATGTCGTGGCCGAGCGGCGCTCCCGCCGCGATGAGCAGCGCGAGCCGCACCAGGTCGATGCCGGCGAGAGCCTCCACCGCCGGCGCCGACTGCGCGAAGGGATCGAGCCCGTCGAGGGCCCAGCCCCGGGAGCGGGGATCGACGACGAGCCGCACGGCGCAGACACCCACCCAGCCAGCCAGGGTGCACGCGCGGACGGCCAGCTCCCGCGCCGCCGTATCCCCGGCCGCCGTGAGCGCCGGCGACGGTGATTCCGCGAGCACCGCCAGTCCTTCCCGGCGCAGCGAGGCATCTCCCACACCGAGCGCGCGCGCCGTGGCGCGGCTGTCGCGCGCGACGACCACCTCGACGAGGTGTGCCCGCGGGTCTGCTCTCGCTGCACCCGCCGTCGCCACCCCGAGCTGAGCCGCCAATCGTGCCAGCCCACCCTGCGCCGAGAGCTTTCGCAGCGCGTCCGCGGGGGCGCCGATGTGCGCGACGCCAGCGCGAGCGCAGGCTTCCGCGAACGAGGTGCGCTCCTCCAGGGTTGCCGGGCCGAGCCAGGCCGCCTCCGCGCGCGCCGCGCGAAGCGCCTCCTCCACGGTCCCTTCCACCTCGACGGCCTCGTCGGCCTCGCGCACGAAGCGAGCCAGCCGGTCGCCCCGCCCGTGTACCGCCACCGCCACTCCCGCCTGGCCCCCGCGAGCGAGCTCGTGGAGGGCTCGCAGCACCCTGCGCGCGCCCTCGCCCCCGTCCAGCACCGCGACCCGACCGAGTCCGACCGTCTCCATGTTCGCTCCCTGACGCCGATGTTGGACGCATCAGTAACAAATGCCTTTGAGTCCGCACTGGTCCCCTCTCCCCCACCGGGGGAGAGGGTTAGGGTGAGGGGGCCGATCCTCGGGCGCCAGCCCTCACCCCGCAAGCTGGGAGAGGGATACCGTGAGCTCCTGGCGGCCCGGAGTAGCCCGAGACCCAATCACGCTCCTGCGCTCTGTTACGAACCCTGGGCCTCCAAGCCCACGGATCAGATCGCGTTCAAACCGTTCGGTGCTCTAGCACTTCCCGGCCTCGCGCGCGCAGGCATACTCGGATGGGACTCGGCTGCGCGCTCCGAGCGGACCAGCACGCGCAACAGTGCTGTCCAGCAGGGCAGGCGTGCAAGGATGGTCTTCTCCCGAGGAGTCGGGGAGACTTGCCCATGTCCATGGCACCGTTCGACGAGCTCGCGGCCTCGTACGAGGGAAACGCGGTCGCGCAGAAGGGCGCGGCGGAGGTGTTGCTCGAGCTGCTCCCCATCGGTCCCGAGGAGGACGTCCTCGACGTGGGCTGCGGCCCCGGACACCTCACGAGGCGTCTCCGGCTCGCGACGCGCGGGCGCGTCGAGGGAGTGGACGCGTCCGCCGGGATGATCGAGGAGGCGCGCCGCATGGCGCCGCCTGGAGAGGATTCGTCCTCGGGGCGGGGTGACGCGGAGGGCACCGTCCGCTTCGCCGTCGCGCGCGCCGAGGACCTCCCGTTCGAGGCCGAGTTCGACGCCATCTTCTGCAACTCTGCGTTCCACTGGTTCCACGACACGGCGCGCGCCCTCGCGCGCATGCGCGCCGCGCTCCGGCCCGGCGGACGCCTGGGGATCCAGGCGCCCGCGACGCGGCTGTATTGCCCTAGCTTCGTCGCGGCCATGGCGCGGGTGGCGGCGCATCCGGAGACGCGCGCCACGTTCGCGCGGTTCCGGAGCCCGTGGCTCTTCCTCGAGTCGGCGGCGGAGTACGCGGCGCTCGTCGAGCGCGCCGGCTTCGCCGTGGCGCTCGCCCGGCTCGAGGCGCAGCGCGAGCGGCAGCCGCCGGAGGGCGCGATGCGGATCTTCGAGTCGGGCGCGGTGGCGGGCTATCTCGCCCAGGAGTGGTACGACGTGCCCGTCGACGCCACCTTCGCCGCGCGGGTGAGAGAGATCGTGCGGGCGTCGCTCGCCGCGGAGGCCGATGCCGACGGCATGGTGGAGCTCGTCTTCCACCGGGTGTTCCTCGTGGCGACCAAGGCGTGAAGACGAAAGGGCGCGCCCACCGCTGGGTGAGCGCGCCCGGGTAAGACGCCGATCGTTTCACTGCACCAGTGCGCCCTCCACGTACTTCACGGCGACGACCGGCATGTCGCCAAGGACAGGGTCGACGAAGAACGGCGCCTGCGTGCCGAGGGTGATGTCCGCGGCCAGCGTGAGCGTCGCGTCGAGGCTGGCCTCGGCCGCGGCCGGCAGGAGGTACTCCGAGACCTGCAGCTGCTTGAACGTGTAGGTCGCGCCGTCGGCGCCCGAGACCTGCTGCCCGTCGGGGATGACGACGACCTTGTCGGCGATGGCGCCCGTCATGTCGTACCCGGCGGCCTGCATGTCGCTCCAGATGTCCGGGAGACCGCCCACCCAGTTGCCGTCGAACTGCAGCGAGTAGTTCTTCGTCTGGGCGGCGCCATTCGTGAGTGAGATGGGCGCGAGCCGGATGGGGTCGTGGAGAATGACGTACTGCTGGTTCGAATCGAGGAGGAACTGCTGCTTCCCGTAGCTGTCGCCGGGCTGCGCGCCCTGGTTCGGGTACTCCCAGCTGTACATCTCGGGCTGCTGCACCCCGCTGGCCGTCGCGACGAGGTTCCACTCTCCGGTGTCGAGCACGTCATCAACCTGGTGGCCAGCGTCCTGCGGGCCCACCGTGGCGTAGACGAGCTTGAGAGTCGTCGTGTTGAACGTGAAGACGGACTGCGTGTCGCCGTTCCAGGCCCGCTTGAAGGTGGTCCCGGTGGGAGCGACCTCGCTGGCGTTGACCGGGTTCGCCACCTGCTGCTGCTCGACCTTCACCGTGGTGTTCGTGCCGTCGAACCGGACCACGTAGTTCGTGCCCATGTCGTTGCCGTAGTAGTCTTGGTTCGGCGTGAGCGAGACGGGGTTCTCGACGCCCGAGAACACCGGGTTGTTGTTCTGGTCGAGGCTCGAGACGACCTTCTGCATCCACTGGCTGCCGTCCCAGTAGAAGTAGACGGGCTTGTTCACGTTGACCCAGAGGTTGGCGCCGTCGGTGGGGGGCCACACGATGCCCGTCGACACCAGCTGGCCGTTGTTCTGCGTCGCCGTGTAGAACGTGCCGCCCTGGTAGACGTAGTTCTGGCCGCCGTTGCCGCTGATCCAGACGTTCTCGTGCAGGGCCGTGTTGGCGGTCAGCTGCGCGGTGTCGAACGTGCCGGTGCTGCCGCAGAGCTGCTGGTTGTGCACCTGGTCCCAGCCCATCGGGTTGTAGCAGGCCGACCAGGTGCCGGCACTGTAGGTGATGCTCGCGCTCGTGTTGACCCACGTGTTGAGCACGATGCCCTGGATGGCCACCAGCGACGAGGGCACGAGCGTCCGCTTCACGAGGATGCCGGTGAACACGGGGCTCACGGTGTAGCTCTCGGCCGCCGCGTTGCTGCCCCAGTTCTGCTTCGCGACCGTCGTGCCGGCGTCGACGCCCGCGCCGTTGCCCCATACCTGGTGGCGACCCTGCCACGCGCCGTAGTAGCCGTACCGCGTGCCGCCGTTGACGGTGTACTGGAGCGGGAAGCCGAACTGGTAGAGCTTCGTCACGTCGGTGCCGTTCGCGTCATAGAGGCCGTAGCGCTGGACGACGTCGGCCACCTGGGTGCGGGCCTTGTAGCTCGGCGCGCTCTGGCCCTTCTTGAGCGCGACCGTGTCGGGGTCGTACGCGTATGCGACGGCGCGCAGGGGCGGCGGGTTCGTCTGGTCGCAGGAGCCCTGGCAGGCGTTGTAGTCGGGGAACTTCACCTTGCCGTAGCCGGCGCTGTCGCTCTTGTGCAGGACGCCCGTCGTCTCAAAGTTCGGGCCGTTCCCGTCGCCGCCGTCGCGGATGGCGATGAGCGAGAGGCCCTCCGCGTCGCGGGAAGCCTCCGCGGCGAACGCACCGCCGGTGTCCATCGCGGCGTCGATGCGCCACGCGCCGTAGTCGGCGTAGGAGCCGTCGTCGTTCTTGGTGGGGGCCTCCGTGATCAACATCTTCACCTTGATGAGGTGGGTGGAGCCGTCTTCGCCCATGGGCATGAGCATCCAGACGTGCACCTCGTTCTTGCCGTCGTCGCGCATCTGGGAGTCGACGACCCACGGCACGATCTTCTTCTCCTGGCTGTCGCCCTTGTCCTCCTGCCACGCCACCATGGCGCCGTACGGTCCCTGGTTGACGTTGGCGGGATCCGCGTAATGGGTCTGGACGATGGCGTTAAAGATCGTGTTCAGGATCGAGAACTGGCTGAGCGCCCGCTCGTCAACGTACTTGACGGTCGTGGACTTCTCATAGTCGCTGAGCCGCGGGTGCGTGCTTGCCCGGAGCGCCTGGCTGAGCGACGCGCCGGCTCCCCCTGCGGTCAGGTTGCTCGGGGAGGACGTCTTCGTTGGCAGCGCCGATATCTCCTCCGGGACCGCCAGGCCTGCCACGGCCGTCGCCGTGCCGCCGTCGCCGCCTCCGCCGCCTCCGCCTCCGCCGCCCGCCGCGGGGCTGTTCTTGCCGCATCCGATCGCGAACAGCGCGATCACCATGAGTGTGAGAAGCCGTCGAGGTGTCGTCATGTGTCGCAGCCTTCCGCAAGAAGAAGAGATGGCCTTCAGGCTGCGATGGAGAGCAGGCGCCGCGCCAAGATGACGCAGTCCAGAGTTCTTGGAGATTTGGCGCGGTCTTGCGCCGTGGGCGTGAGATCGCGCGCACCCCGCCGCGGATGCGCGAATCCGGGCGAAGTGCCCGGAAGACGTGGAATTCCTGTCAGAAGTCGTCCAGAGGGTGCGCTGGAGACCCTGAGCTTTTCGTACCTCACACGTTTGCGCTACAGAACGCGGCGCCTTGCGGAGGGCCGGCGCGCACGGCGGCCGACAAGCGAACGCGCCAAGGGGACAGGAAACACGCCCTCGGCGCGAGACTGGCGAGGCTACCTAGAGCGAAGCGCTCTACGCGCTCACGGAGCGCGTCGCGCGGTCCGCCCGCGGCTGCTCGGGCGCGGCATCGCCGGCGCGCGGCGGGAGCTTCGGCCTGAGCTCCTCGACGGTGACGCCGAGGTCGATACCGCCCTTCTCCAGCCAGGCGTGCTCGCCGGCCAGGATGGCGCGTCCGGTTCGGTAGGCCAGCTCGTCGTGGTTGTGCCAGAGGGCGTGGAAGAGCTGCTCGACCTTCTCGCGTTCCTGGACGCAGAAGTTCTCCGCCAGGGCGAGTGCCTGCGGCGCTTCGGCCTTGCTTGCGCGCGCCAGCGCCTGCGCGCGCGAGACGGTTGCTGCCATGGCGAACAGCTCGTTCGCGATGTCGACCAGGCGGAAGAGGAAGGCCTGCTTCCGCTCCGCGGCCGCGCGGAAGACGAGCATCGAGTGGAAGATCTCGCGGGCGAGCTTCCGGCTCTTGCGCTCGACGAACCGCAGGTGCTGCGCCAGCTTCCCGAACCCCGAGAAGCGAGGCGCGAAGAGGCCGCGCAGCCAAAGGCCCAGGTACCACACCACGTAGAAGGAGGCGATCTTTGGGAGCGACGCGAGCTTCTTGCCCACCGGCACCTTGGGATCGATCATCGCGCCCGCGATCTGCAGGTGCTTGTCGACCGCCTCCCGCGCCATGAAGAGGTGCATGATCTCCGAGGATCCCTCGAAGATGAGGTTGATGCGCGTGTCGCGCATCCAGCGCTCGACCCCCACCGGCGCCTCGCCGCGCGCCTCGAGGGAGCGCTCGGTCTCGTACCCGCGCCCGCCCCTGATCTGCATGGTCTCGTCGAGCAGCTTCCACGTCCGGACGGTGTTCCACTCCTTCGCGGCCGCCGCCTCGAGGCGGATGTCGTAGCCCTTCTTGTCGGCGAGCGCCTGGGCGAGGTCGGAGACGGACTCCATGGCGAAGACGGTCGAGCCCATCTCGGCGAGCTTGTGCGTGATCGCCTCGTGCTTCCCGACCTCCTGCCCCCACTGAACGCGGGCGTTGGCCCACTTGCGGCACAGCTCGAGCGCGACCTTGGTGCCGCCCACCACCGCGGCCGGCAGGGAGAGGCGGCCCGTGTTGAGCGTGGTGAGCGCGATCTTGAGCCCTCGCCCTTCATTCCCGATGAGGTTCTCGCGCGGGACTCTCACGTTCGTGAAGCGCAGAGCGGCGTTGGCGAGCGCGCGCAGGCCCATGAAGCGGCAGCGGTGCGTCACCTCTACGCCGGGCCAGCTCGTCTCGACCACGAAGGCGCTGATGGCGTTCGTCGTCGGATTGCGCGCCATGACGACGAGGAGCTCGGCGATGGTGCCGTTCGTGCACCACAGCTTGGAGCCATTGAGGATGAAGTACTTGCCGTCCTCGGTCGCCTCGGCGGTGGTGGTGAGACGCGCCGGATCGGAACCGACCACCGTCTCGGTGAGCGCGAAGGCGGTGATGGCGCCCTTGGCGACTCGCGGCAGGTACTTCTTCTTCAGCTCCGCCGAGCCGAAGAGCTTGAGCGGCTGGGGGACCCCGATCGACTGGTGCGCGGAGAGGAGCGCGGTGAGGTTCGAGTCGCAGCTCCCGATGAGCTGCATCACCTTGCCGTACTCGACCTGGTTGAAGCCGAGCCCGCCGTACTCCTGCGGGACCTTCATCCCGAACGCGCCGAGCTTGCGCAGGCCTTCGATCACGTGCGGCGGGTATTCGCCGCGCTCGTCGATCTCGACCGGGTCGACCTCGGCGCGAAGGAAGGACTCCATCGCGTCGTAGAAGCGGCGGAACTCCGGACGCTCCGACTGGACATCGGGGTAGGGGTGAATGAGCTCGAGCCGGAACTTCCCGAGGAACAGGTCTCTCATGAATCCAGCGCCTTGCCACTCGGTCTCTCGCGAGAGCTCAGCGACCTCCCGAGACTTCTGGAGCTCCTCGTTCTGCATGGGTTCGTTGGCCATGTGGCAAGTCCGTCCTGCGAGGGGGGGTAGAAGCACGGGCAGCGGCTGAGCCAGCGGGCGACTCTGGAATCAATCTGGGTCGCGGCGAGGCTCAGGGCACTACCTTGACGGGTTGCGTCACGTGCCGGTGAACAGCGACGCTAGCTCGATCTCGAACGACTCGACGAGATCCTCGGGCCGGGGGAGGACGGCGACGTCGGCGCGGACGCCGATCCGGACCTCACCGGCATAGCTGAGGATGCTGACGCCGAGGCCGAGCGTGGCGGGGTGCGGCACCCAGAACATGGCGTGGTCGATCCGGCTGCCCGCGATGTGCAGGGGGAACCGTGGCCCTGGGACGTTCGTGATGACGAGCGAGGCCTTCCGCGAGAAGAAGCGCGCCGCCCAGGGCTCGATCACCGGGATGAGGCCGAGACCCGCGAGCAGGCCGAGGGTGGCCACCGCGTCGGGGCGGCCCTTGAGGGCGGTGATGCGCGCGCGGACGGCGTCGAAGCGGGCGGTCGGCGTCGCCGCGCGGATGGGCAGCTCGAGGAAGACGAGGCCGAAGCGGTTCCCGAGCGAAACGGCACCCGCCGCGGGGGGGCCGGGGCGAAGGTTGACGGGCATCAGCGCTCGCAGCTCCAGCTCGTTCACCCGCTCGCCGGCGAGCGCGAGATGGCGGCGGAGCGCGCCCGTCACGGCTGTCACGAGCACGTCGTTGACCGTACCGCCGAGGGTGCGGGCGGCCGAGCGGACGCGCTCGAGCGCGAGACCCTGAGACCAGGCCGTCTGACGGCGACCGCTCAGCGGACGCGAAAGGACCGTCGGCGGATCGGCCGGGAGGGCGACGAGTCGAGCGACGGACCTGGCGAGCGCGGCCGATTCTCCGCCCAGGGCGAGCGCGCGCGCAGGGTGAGCCAGCGCGGCACGCAGCGTGGCCCCGGGCGTGAGCCAGGGAGCGAGACGGCGGGAGGCCGGCAGCGCGTGACGCGACCCAGGCGTCTCGGCGCGCTCGTCGGCCAGCGAGAGCAGGAGCCCGACGAGAGCAAACCCGTCGCCCATGCAGTGGCTGATCTTCGCCACGATCGCGCCTCCGCCTTCCTGGTGGACGAGGTGGAAGCGCCAGAGCGGGCGCGCCGGATCGAGAGGCTCGCTCGCGATCTCGCTCACCAGGTGCTGGAGCGCGTGCGGGTCGCGGGTGTCAAGGCGGTGGCTCAGGACGTGCCGGTCGAGCGAGAAGGCGGGATCTTCCTGCCAGGCGTCACCTCCCGCCAAAGACCCGCGCACCGCCCGTTGCCGGAACCGCCGGAACGCGAGCAGACGCTCGTCGAGGAGGCGCTGCAGGCGCGGGAGGGCAGGGAGATCGCGGAACGCGAGCAGGGCGACGACGTCGGCCGCGTTCTCCGGCCGGTCCATGCGGAACCAGGCAGCGTCGATACCGCTCATTCGCTCGCGCATGGGTTCCAATCGCGGCCCGTCCCTTCTTCGGGCATGGATCACGCCCGCAAGTCACCGGAGACCGCGAGTCAAAGCTGGATCTGCGCGCCCATCTCGACCACGCGGTTTGGCGGGAGGCCGAAGAAGGCGCTCGCGGTCTGCGCGTTGCGCGCCATGACGATGAAGAGCCGCTTGCGCCACCCGGCCAGGCGCGAGGGGCCGGTCGGGAGAAGCGTCTCCCGGCCCAGGTAGTATGTCGTCTCCATCGGGGAGAGCTCGATGCGCGGCCCGGGAATGGCCCAGAGCGGCAAGGACGCGAGCAGAGCGGGGACGTTGGGCGTCTCCATGAACCCGTAGCGGCCGATCACCTGGAAGAACCCGCCTCCCAGGACCTTCGTCGCCAGCCGCTCGGGCCCGGGCACCGCTGGGATGTCCTCGGTCAGCACGGAGACGAGGAGCACCCGCTCGTGCAGCACCTTGTTGTGCTTCAGGTGATGCAGCAGCACCGGCGGGACACTCCCGGGATTGGAAGTCATGAAGACGGCGGTGCCCGGCACACGGAAGGGTGGATGCCGCTCCAGGTCGGGCAGGAACAGCTCGAGGGGCAGGCCCGCCTCCTCGATCTGCGCCCTGAGCACGTCGCGTCCGCGTTTCCACGTGGAGAGGAGCGCGAACACGCCGGCTGCGGCGGCGAGCGGGAACCAGCCACCCTCCTCGATCTTCACGAGGTTGGCCGAGAAGAAGGAGAGGTCCACGACGAGGAAGAGCGTGGAGAGCGGCCATGTGGCCCAGCGCGGCCAGTGCCAGCGATCGCGCGCCACGCGATGGAACAGCAAGGTCGTGATGGTCATCGTGCCGGTCACCGCGATGCCGTACGCGGCGGCGAGGTTGGAGGACGTCTTGAAGCCGAGCACGAGCAGGACCGTGGCGACGCCGAGCGCCCAGTTCACCTCGGGGATGTAGATCTGGCCGAACTCCCTCCGCGACGTGTGGCGGATGGTGACGCGCGGCGAATAGCCCAGCTGGACGGCCTGGTTCGTCAGCGAGAAGGCTCCCGAGATGAGCGCCTGCGACGCCACGATGGCCGCGGCCGTGGCGATCCCGATCATCGGGTAGAGCGCCCATCCCGGCACCACGAGGTAGAACGGGTTCTGCGCGGCCGCCGGCTCGTGGAGCAGGATCGCGCCCTGGCCGAAGTAGTTGAGCATGAGCGCAGGCATGGCCACGCACAGCCACGCGACGCGGATGGGCTTGCGGCCAAAGTGGCCCATGTCGGCGTAGAGCGCCTCGCCGCCGGTGATGACGAGCACGACCGCGCCGAGCACGAGGAAGCCGTGAAGCCGGTGCTCCGCGAAGAACCGCACCGCGTGGTGCGGCGAGACGGCGCCCAGGACGGAGGCGTCCCGTACGATGCCTCGAAGGCCGATGAGGGCGATGCAGAGGAACCACACCAGCATGACGGGTCCGAAGACCGCGGCCACCGCGGCCGTGCCGCGCCTCTGGAACAGGAAGAGCAGAGCCAGGATGACCACGGTCACGGGGACCACCGCGTGCCCCAGGGACGGGGCGGCGACCGCGAGGCCCTCGATCGCTCCGAGAACGCTGATCGCGGGCGTGATGACGCCGTCTCCGTAGAGGAGCGCCGCGCCGAACAGGCCGAGGAGCAGGAGGACGCCCCGCCCCCGCCGGCTCGTCTTGGTCTGGCCGACCAGCGCCATGAGAGCGAGGATCCCTCCCTCGCCACGGTTGTCCGCCACCATCACGAAGGTGAGGTACTTCAACGTGACCACGAAGGTCATGGCCCAGAAGACGAGGGAGAGGATGCCCAGCACGTTCTCGGGCGTCGGCGCCACGCCGTGCGGCCCGGTGAAGCACTCCTTGAGCGCATAGAGCGGGCTCGTGCCGATGTCCCCGTACACGACGCCGAGGGCGCCGAGGGAGAGCGTGAGCAGCGCACGGCCCCTGGGCTCTCCTCCCGGCGAATCGGGATGGGCCGGCGGGCAGTCGGCCCGTCCTGATGGAGTGGACGGGTCCTTGCCTGCCAGCGCCGAGGATTCGGGAGGGGAGGGCGTCACGCGGAAGTCACGTGCGACGATACTCGCTGTACTTCGCCGTCGTGCAAGAACTGAGTCCCCGGGGGCGCAGGCCGCCCCCGCCCCGCTGGGCAAAGCCCATCGGGGCCCCACCCCGGCCACGCCGCAGAGCGATCACATTCTTCGACTGGTCCTGAGCCGTTTTCTCCCGGTTTGTGGTCTGCCCGCCACACTCCCGATTGGCGAGCCCGTGAGACCCTCGTGAGAGAACATGTGGTTGGCGGGGAATAGTTCTGGGCACATGGGTTGCACGGCGAGTACGAACTCACACAGGGTTGTCCAGAATGCCGGGGACCGAGCCAGGCGAGCGAGACGCTAGCAGCGCGAGGCGCGACGACCGAGCATAGCCAGCGGCTATGTGAGGGAGGACGCAACGAAGCGATGCGACGCGGATCGTTCGTCGCGGCGACGGGACCGGTGTTCTGGACAACCCTTCGAGGGGTCTTCATGGAGCCGACTCGCATCATCGCGATCCTGCTGCTCGCCTTCGTCTTCGGCGGCAGCTCGGCGGAGGTCGCCGTCCACGCCAAGCGCGTCCTCGATCGCCACTGGGCCGCACAAGAAGAGGGCTCGGCGGGCGAGCTCGTCGCTTTCGAGATCCATCGCGACGACGGCGAGGTCTTGGCGCGGCCCCGCGTCGTCGCTGCTCCGGGACGAGCCGCGCAGCTCGTCCTCCGCGACCCGGAAGACCCGGGCAAGGTCCGCCTCGCCCTCCGCGTGGAGACGACCCGCCAGGCCTCCGGAGATCTGGCGGTCGACTACGAGCTCTCCATGCCCGGGGAGGACCTCGTCTCGCGCGGGCGCGTCAGCATCACCCCGGGCGTCGAGCAGCGGCTCGAGCTCGGCGATCAGCTCACGGCGACGCTCTTGACGATTCCGGTGCCCTCGGCCGCCTTCGATGCCTATCTCGAGTCCGAGCGTGCGGCGCGCACCGTCATGAAGTCCATTTGACTCGCGTTGCCCGGTTGAGCTGATCCCGTAGTCGCGCATTCTGTCGCGCGGGGCCTTGTGCCCCGCCTCGACACGCCAAGCGGGGGACAAGCCCCCGCGCTACGGGAACGGCTCAATTCAAGCGAGCACCGCTGTGACTCGCCTTTCGCCGCTTCGTGGTGCTCGCAAACGCAGCCGAGTCGTCGATTTCCGGCCTACGGCGTCCCGCGTATCTCCTCGTAGCGCACCTTCCCCAGCTCGCGCCCGTCCTCGTCCCAGTTCGTCCACG
>JBGQLS010000011.1:0-35150 GCA_041500205.1 Anaeromyxobacteraceae bacterium
CCCCCGCCCCGCCGGGCAAAGCCCGGCGGGGCCCCACCCTGGCTAGGAATCCAAAGGCATCTTTCGACAGATATTGAGCTCCGGTCGAGGGTCGAGGTGGACCCCTGGCCGCGCTCATCGCGGTGGATTCCTGGCCGCCCTCGGCGCGGCCAGGAACAGGGGCGCGAGGCGGCGACGGCTCTGCCGGGGACCCATGACCGCGCTCGTCGCGGTCATGGGCGCAGTCGCGAGATCGCGACGGCTCAGCCGGCGCGATCGAAGAGAGGTCGAGGTCGAGGGTCGAGCTCACGCCCGATCTCGACGTCCCCCGGTCTCCCCGGTCGCTAGCGTCGGATGGCGCTCGGAGCCGGAGTCGACGTCGGGTTCGCGCCTGGCTCGGCGGTGGGGCTTCCAGCCGGCGCGGCGGAAGCCGCCTGGGGAGCGGTGGTGCTGGCCAGCCTCGCGCCCGGAGATGCGCTCGACCCAAGGGCCGGACCCGGTCTCGCGACATTGCCGGCCCTGAGCCGCTGAATCTCGAGCTCCGCCACCCTGAGCTGCCGCGAGCGCTCCTGCAGCGCCGCTTGCAGCCGCTGCGCCTCCTGCACGCGCATCTGATCGCGCCGCTGCAGCTCCTCCTGGAACCGCGCCTGCGCCTCGGCGAGGGCTCGCAGGGCGCGCGCGTCGGCCTCCTTGCGCTCCTGTGTCATCTGGCTCTGGCGGCGAGCCGCCTCGGCCAGGCGGGCCTCGGCGACGTTGACGCGCTGGGAGAGATCGCGCTCGAGGCGCGTTCGCGCCTCCCCCGCCTCCGCCAGCGCGCCTTCCAGCCCCTTGACCCGCGCCGCCGCGGCCACCGCGGCATCGGCGAGCCGACGTCCGGCCTCGTCCGCGGCGTCGGACAGCTCGTCGGCCCGCTCGCGCGCGAGGTCCAGCTCTCCGTGGAGAGCGGCTGCCTCGCGCGCCCGCGCCTCGCTCGCGGCGGTCAGCGACGACTCCAGCTCGGCGAGCCGCGCTGCCAGGGCCTCGATCCTGGCCACGGCATCGCGCCCCTCGGCCGCGCGCGCCGCTTCGACGTCGGCGTTTCGCGCGTTCGCCTCGCCCAGGCGCGCCTCCAGCCGCTCGCGCGCCTCGCGCTGACGGTCCCGCTCCGCCTCGAGCGCCTCGACCCGCTCGTCGAAGGCCTTCGTCTCGGCGGCATGCTGCTCGGCAGCGGCCTGCTCGCGTCGCTCCGCCGCCGAGAGCCCCTCTGCGCGCGCCGACAGCTCCCTCTGCAGCGCCTCTTCCCTCCGCGCGCGCTCGGCAGCAGCCGCGTCGAAACGCCGGTCCAGCTCCGCGGCTGCCTCGGACTTCTTCGCCAGCTCTTCCAGCAGCTCGGCCTCGCGCCGATCCTGCTCGGCGGTGACCCCCTCGAGACGGCTGCGCCAGGCCGTCTCGGCATCGGCGTGCGCCTGGATCTCCTGCGTCAGCTCGGACTCGACGCGCGCGCGGTCCTCCTCGCGCGCGGCCGCCAGTGCCCCCTGCTTCTCCGCCTCCGCTGCGTGAGCGCGTGCCTCGCCCTGCACCGCTTCCAGGGCCTGAGACAACGCTTCGGCCTGCCCGGCCAGCTCCGCGCGATCGCTCTCGGTGCTGGCGAGCGCGAGCTGCAGCTGCTCTCCGCGCGCACGCGCCTCGGCCAGCTCCACCGCCAACCCGGCCTCGCGCGCCTCGGCCGCATCGGCCGCCGCCGTGTGCTCGGCCCGCGCCTGCTCCGTCTCGGCGCGCGCCGACTCGAGGTCGAGCTCCAGCGCACGGGCACGCCCGTCCAGCTCCGCCACGCGTCGTTCGCTCTCGCGGGAGAGGCCGTCCAACGCGGCGCGAGAATCTTCCAGCTGACCCCGCAGAGTATCCCGATCGGCCGTGAGGTCCGCCTCGCGGGCCGCGGCGGCCTCCGCCGCCGCGCTCGCCAACCGCGCGGCGTGCTCGCCCGACTCGAGCGCCGCGGCAAGCTGAGCGGAGAGCTCGCCCTCGCGAGCCCGCCCCAGTCGCTGCACCTCCTCGAGCGTGGCCTGAAGCCGGGTCGCCTGGCCGCGCGCCGACTCGACCTCGGAGGTGAGCGTCGCGTTACGCGCCTCCATCGCCTGCAGCGCCTCCCCGAGCTCCACCCCGCGTCGGCGCGCCTCGTCCAGCGACTCCGAGAGCTCCCCTTCGCGCGTCGCCGCCCTGCGGCGCTCCTCGTCGAGGAGCTGGGTCGTCTGCGCGATCTCGGAGCGCGCGCTCGCGAGCGTGTCGCCGAGCCCGCGCTCTCGCGCCGAGCTCCCCTCGAGCTCCTCGGCCAGGCGCGCCCGCTCGGCGTCTGCCTCCCCGAGCCGGCCCACCAGGTCGTCTCCACGGGCCAGCGCGGCCTCGAGCTTCTCCTGGCGCTGGCGCGACTGCTCCTCCAGCGCCTCGATGAAGCTGGCGCGCTCGGAGAGGCGCGCGTCGCGCTCCTCGACGGCGCGTGAGAGCGACGCGACCTCCGTGCGCAGCGCCTCCAGCGCAGCGGCCCGGCGCGCCAGCTCCTCGTCCGCCGCGGTGAGCCGCGCGGAGAGATCGGCCTCCGCCGCCCGCGCACGCTCCCGCTCTTCGGCGAGCGTTGCGTCGAGTCCGCGCGCGCGCGCGGTCACCTCGTCAAGCGTCTCCGAAAGGCTCGCCTCCCTGAGGGCGGCCTCCGCGGCGGCGATCGCCGCCGCCTCGGCCTGCCGGGCGATCTCGCCGCCGAGCTCCGCCTCGCGCTCGGCCAGCGCGGCGGCAGCCGCCTCGATCTCGCCCTGGAGCTCGCCGATCTCCTGCAGGTGATCCTGCACCTCGCGCGAGAGGTCCTCCTCGCGCGAACGAGCCGCCTCGCGGAAGGCCCGGTACTCCTCGTCGAGCAAGGCGAGGCGCCCTTCGCGTTCGGCGAGCGTGGCCTCCCGATCCTCGATCTGCTCCTGGAAGGCAGCCGCCGCTTCCCGGGCCGCCTCTCGCGTCGCCTCCAGCTCGCGGCCAGACTCGGCCACGAGCGCCTCCAGCTCGGCGATGCGGGCGTCGCGCTCCCCTTCCGCGGTTTGCGCCCGCGCCTTCTCCGCGGCCAGCTCGGCACCGACCTCCGCGCCTCGGACCTCCGCCTCGGCGAGACGCGCCTCCAGCTCCTCCGCGGCTGCAGTGGCCTGCTCGCGGTGCGCCTCGAGCTCGGCCTCGAGCCCGCGCCGCGCCGCTGCGTCCTCCTCCAGCTGCGCCTGGTGCCTGCGCGCGGTCTCGGCCGCCTCGTCGCGCGCCGCGGCCAGCGCCTGCTGCGCGCTGGCGATCTCGGCATCGCGCGCCGCGACCGTCTCCTGCAGCTCCTGCTCGCGCTGGTCGAAGTGCTCCACCTCCGACACCAAGCTCCGTTCGAGGCGCCCGATCTCCTCGGCCGCGCCGTCGAGCGCCACCTTGCGACGCGACAGGTCTTCGTCGCGCTGCCGCAGATCCCGCTCCAGCTCGTGGATCCTGCGCTCGTGCGACGCGACCACCTCGATGAGCTCCTTCTCCTGCCCGAACTTCTCGAGCAGCAGGCCCTCGATGGAGGCGCCGTGTTCGCGCTCCTTCTGGAGGAAGAGGTCGCGCGCGTCCGTCAGGCGCCGCAGGAGGTCGTCGATCTGGAGCCGCACTCCCTGGATCTCGACCTCCTTCTCGTGGAGGCGGTCGTCCACCTGGGCGAGGTCGTGCTCGCGAACGTCCCAGATCTCGGCCAGCCGGGCGATCTGGGCCTCGCGCGCCTTGAGATCCTCGCGTAGCGCCTGGAGCCTGCCCTCGGGCGAGGCGAGCAAGGAGCGCGGCGGGGGAGAGCGCGGCCGGCGGGACTCCGCGACGAGGTCGGCCCTCCGCTCCGAGATGGACTGGAACGTGCGCCCGAGGAAGAGGCGGTCCTCGTCGGTGATGGCGCTGCGCCTGCTGCGACGCGGAACAGGGGGCGGGCCCTTGGGCGGCTGGGACGCCGGCGCCTCGCCGTTCACGGGAAGTATATCAGCCGCGAGCGAATCTCCCGACCGCAGCTCGACGATCGCGTCCTCCTCGATGATGATGGCGTCGTCGGCGGATTCGAACGGCTCGCTCATCACGAGGAGATTCCTCACCAGCTGCGTCAGCGCCGCCGTGTCGAGCGGCATCCCGAGGTACCCGTTCGCGGCCGCGGGCGTACGAGCGTGCTCGGTGAGCGCCTCCTGCGAGGCGTCGGACGAGAAGAGCACGACCGGCAGCGAGCTCCTCTCCTTGCGCAAACGCGCGCAGAGGGAGAAGCCGGAGAGGTCGGGAAGCTCCGCCCGCACCAGCACGACGTCGGGTGGGCTCGTCGCGATCTCGCGCTCGGCGTCAGCCGCGTTCGGGGCGACCGCCGTATGATGGCCGTCGTCGCGGAAGAGTGATGCGATGGACAGCGCGAACGCGTTGTCAGGTTCGACGATGAGGACTCGCTTAGGATCCATTCGTGTCCAAGCCGGTTGCGGGCAGGACGGCAGTCTACCCCCGGTGTCAGCGGCAATCTAGGCACGGGTTCGCTCCTCCAGCCGCGCTGGCGAGTGGGCGTCCCACACGGTCTCACAGTGGCCCCAGTTCATGTGATCTTGCAGCGCCACCGCCGCCGCTGTGAGGTGGGTGATGTCCGGCGCCTTGCGGCGCCTCGAGCGCCCCCCATCTCGAGCGCCATTTCAAGTGGGTTGCCCATCACACCGAGCGACCGACCGCGCGCAACGCCGCGGCCACGAGGGGCTGGGGCGCCCTCAGGGGCTCGCGCACGCTTCCGGACGCTCCGCAACCTTACGGTCGTGTCGGAGTCACGCTTCGTCCTCGCCGCCGTGGCGCTCCTGACGCTAGCTCCGGCGGCCCTGGCGAGGGACTTGCTTCGGAACTCGGAGCCGCTCGCCGCGCCCGTCCGGTACGTGGGCGACTACCTCGAGGCCATCGCCGCGGCAGCCCCGCCACGCCCTCGGCGCGCGCCACCGCCGGCCACGAGCCACGGGACGGAGCTCCGCTGGGGCCGCGCCCGCGGCTATCTGGCTCCGCGCGCAGCGGCCAAGCTCGACGTGGCCGACCGCCCACAGCCCCTGGCGCCGTGGAGCGCGCTCGGCCGCGACGGCGCGTTCCTGGGTTACGAGCTCCTGGCGGTTCGCAGGGCCCCGCGCGGCGCGGTCGTGGTGGTCTCCCGCGAGCGCACCGAACACACGCTCGGGGCGGCTCCCAGCTTGGCCACCTGCGGCTATCTCGTCGCGAAGGTGGGCGGGGTGTGGCGCATCGCGGACAAGCGCTGCGGGGAAGACTTCTCCGATGACGAGGTGGTCTCGAACTACCAGGGGTACTGGGACGAGCCCGCCCCGCGCGATTCCCGGCAACCCGCGGGCGAGTCAACCGAGGAAGACATCGAGTAGCTGTCGTTGCTCAAGACCTGTCGAAAAACGTAACCGCTCTGCGGCGTGGCCGGGGTGGGGCCCCGATGGGCTTTGCCCGCCGGGGCAGGGGCGGCCTGCGCCCCCGGGTACTCAAGACCTGTCGAAAAGTCAGTTGCGGTCTCAGGGGCCCGGGTGGGGCCCCGACGGCTCTGCCGGCGGGGCGGGGGCGGCCTGCGCCCCCGGCGACTCAGACCTGTCGAAAAACCCCTTTGGCTTCTTAGCCGGGGTGGGGCCCCGACGGCTGTGCCGGCGGGGCGGGGCGGCGCGAGCCCCGGGTACTCAGCTCACCGCTCCGGCGACGATATCGCGCAGCTTCGGCCGCACCTTCTCCGCGTCCGACTCGTACTTGATGACCAGGTCGAGCGTCTCCGAGACGAGCTTCTCCTCGAGCGACTCCGCGCCGAGCAGCGCGAGCGCTCGCACCCAGTCGAGCGTCTCCGCGATGGAGGGGGCCTTCTTGAGGTCGAGCTGGCGGAGCTTGGTGATGGCCGCCACGGCCTGCCGGGCCAGCTCCTCTCGCACCTCGGGCGCGCGAGCTCGCACGATGGCGAGCTCGCGGGCCTGCGTGGGATAGTCGATATGGAGGTGCAAGCAGCGGCGGCGCAGCGCGTCCGAGAGCTCGCGAGCGGCGTTGGAGGTGATGACCACGCGCGGCGGCGACCGAGCGCGAAAGGTCCCGAGCTCGGGGATGGTGACCGCGTAGTCGGAGAGCACTTCCAGGAGGAAAGCCTCGAGCTCGGGGTCGGCCTTGTCGATCTCGTCGACGAGCAGAAGCACGGGCTCCTCACTCATCACCGCCCGGAGGATCGGTCGGGGCAGTAGAAAGCGCTCGCTGAAGAAGACGTTGCCCTCGGCCGCGATGCGGTCGGCGGCTTCGGAGAGCGTCTTGGCACCCCCCATGGCTTCGCCCAGGCGATCCCGGAGGAGCTGGGTGTAGAGGAGCTGCTTCGCGTACTCCCACTCGTAGAGGGCCTTGGCCTCGTCCAGGCCCTCGTAACACTGCAGCCGGATGAGCGTGCGGCTCGACGCGGTCGCGAGAGCGCGGGCGAGCTCCGTCTTGCCGACGCCAGCCGGGCCCTCGACCAGGATGGGTTTTTCGAGTCGATCGGCGAGGAATACCGCGGTCGCGATCTCCCGTGAGGGCACATAGCCCGTTCGCGTTAGAAGGGCCGAGGCCTCGTCCACGGAAGCTAACATCGACGAGATATAACTTCCGCGTCTGGCCTCATCGGCTCCCTGCCCTGGCGTTCTCGAAGGGTCTATTCAGACCCGTGTCTCCGCAATTACCCAGGTTTTACAGCCTAGTCCCAAGCGTGAAGCTGCTAAGCCATCGAAATTGCTGAATCGCATCTGGCGCTGTAACTAGGCACGCAAATTGAAGACACGTGTCTTCGAGTCCTACCGGAGACCGTCCAAGTAACCCTGTCACGAAGTTCCAGCCTTCAGACTCGATTCGCGGGGCTACAACTCCAGATTCCTCCAAAGTCGATCGTGGACGGACGACCGACTCCCCCCACCGCAGCGAGCCTCGAGGGGCAGACTGCGGATATCAAAACGGGCGCCCGTCGCCTAGAGCTGATGAGGCCGCGAAAGCGGCCTCTCGCTTTTCCAGGTGTATGCGTTTGGTGAACGAGTACTTCTTGGTCACGCCGCGCGCCGCGTGGCGGGAGCAGGACAGGACGGGCGGGCGGTGTCGAGCAGCTGGAGCGGCCTCGGTAACCGCCGCCGCCCAGGTAACGCCAGGGCGGCACCGATCGCCGCGAGGCGAATGGTTGCCGACCCGGCCAGCAGGAACCGCAGCGGCGCCTGGACAGTGGCCATGTCGGCGAATGCGCCGCCGAGCGCGGACGTGATCGCGAAGGCAGCCCCGCCCGCCGCCGCCACGGCGGCGAGATAGAACGGACGCTCCCGATCGGGCGCCACCGAGAGGGGCATGTCGAAGGTTGCTACCGCGTGGCCACCGAGGAAGAGGCCTCCGGCCGCTGTCTCGAGCGCGAGCGGCCAGAGCCTCCCGGGGCCACATGCCAGCCATGCGAGCGGCGAGAGCGCCAGCCCGCTCGTGCACACGATGAGGACCCTCCTCGACCCAAAGCGATCGACTGCGCGTCCCCACGCTGCGGCGCTTGCCATCCGCGTCAGGGCGAGGCCCGCGCCCTGCGCCGCGAACAGCGCATATCCGGTGCCGAGGTCGCGCAGGAGGAACAAACCAAAGAAGGGCGCGGATAGTCCGCAGGCGCCATTCCAGGCGATGGAGTAGGCAACCACCCTGCAGGCACGTGGGTCGCGGAGGGGTCGCATCATGGCGTGCAGCGCCCAGCTCACCGGCTCGCGGCGAACCGGGCGCGCGTGCTGGCGAGCCATGAAGACGACCGAGAGCACGCCCGCGGCGCATGCCAAGAACGCCAGCCCCTGCAACACGCGTCCGCTCGCGGCGACGTGCTGGCTGCGATCGAGCGACAGGCCAGCGGCGAGCGCGCACACGCCTCCGGCCAGGGTGCAGAGCGCGGTCCGCAGTCCGAAGTACCGTCCCCGGAGTGCCGGCGGTACCATGTCGCCCATCCAGGCATTCCAGGCATTGTTGGCGACGATGCCGAGGCCGTGATGGGCACCTGCCGCGACGAGTAGAAGAACTCGCCGTCCATCGGGTCCGAGCGGCAGGTAGGGTAGGAAGGCCAGGGGCAGAAACGCCTGGCGCGAGAGCGCGATCGCGACGAGAGCGGTGCGGCGATGCCCGAAGCGCGCGGTGAGGAAGGCGCCTCCGAGTTGAAGCATCTGCGCCACGACCGGCAACGCCCCCACCATACCGACGAAACTGGCGCTCATCCCCACATGGAGCGCCCAGCCGGTCAGCGCAGCGCCGCCGCAACAGGCACCGACGATCTCAGCAGCGGCGCCCTCGGCCGTGCATGCGGCGAGGGAGCGGCGAAGGCGGGAACGAGGGTGAGGGAGGGCCACGGCGAGACGTCAGGGACCTTAACACCCTGAAAGGGGCGCCCTCAACGTGGGAGGCAGCGCGGAAGTGTGGGTCCACGGGTCAACCTCGCATGACAGCCACGATCAGATAGACTCGCGCCCCATGGAAGGACAGACGCCAGGCCCGCTCAGCGAGGAGATGTTCCACTCCTTCCTCCAGCTGGCGGTGAAACGGCAAGCCAGCGACGTCCACTTCGAAGTCGGATACCCACCCACCTACCGGGTGTTCGGAGAGCTCCTCGCCGCGAAGTACCCGCCGCTCACGCACGACGACACCGAGGCGATCGCGAATTTCGTGCTCCAGGCGCCGGGGTCGGGCTTCACGCCGCTCGACTTCCGCGAGGTGGACCGCAGCTATTCTCTTCCCGGGGTGAGCCGTTTCCGCGCCTCCATCTTCAAGCAGCGCGGCAGCTGGGGTGCGGTGATGCGCACCATCCCGTTCGCTATCCCCGACTTCTCTTCCCTGAACCTGCCGCCGGTCATCCAGACGATCGCGGAGGCGCGGCGCGGGCTGGTGCTCGTCACGGGGGCGACTGGCAACGGCAAGTCCACCACCATCGCGGCGATGATCAACCACATCGTCCAGCAGGAGCGGCTGCACGTGGTGACGGTGGAAGATCCCATCGAGTTCATCTTCCCGGCGGGAAAGGGGCTCGTCATCCAGCGTGAGGTGGGCGCAGACACCGCGAGCTACTCCGACGCGCTGCGCGCCGCCCTGCGCCAGGATCCGGACGTCATCATGGTCGGCGAGCTGAGGGATCGCGAGTCAGCCGACATTTGCCTCAAGGCCGCGGAGACAGGCCACCTCGTGATCGGCTCGCTCCACACGCCCGACGTCGTCCGATCCATCGGTCGCGTGGTGGGCCTCTTTCCGGCCGACGAGCAGGAGACGGTCCGGGCGCGGTTCGCCGACAACGTGCAGGCGGTCCTGTCCTTGCGGCTGCTCATGCGGGCCGACGCCGCGGGCCTCATCCCCGCCGTGGAGGCGCTGCTCTCCACGTCGACGGTGCGAGAGGGCATCCGCGAGGGTGGCTCGCGCGTGCAGGAGCTCAAGAACTACATGGAGACCGCCGGCGCGGATCTCGGGATGCACAGCTTCGATCAGTACCTGTACCGGCTGCACGAGGCGAAGCGCATCTCCCTGGACACGGCGCTCGGCAACGCCACCCACCGCGCGGATCTGGAAAGGCGCATCCTCATCGAGACGGGTGGTCGAGGGGCGTGATGATCCCGGCGGGCGGACAGGTCGCATCGCGGGCTCTCGTCGTCGGCCAGGACGCCGAGGTCGCGGCCGCGCTCCATCTGCACCTCGATCGCGCGGGTTGGGTGCTCTTCTGCTTGCCCTCCCCGGAGCTGCTCGAAGGGATGCTGCGGGCGGTGGCGCCCCACGCCATCGTGCTCGTGCTGCCCGCCCAGCCCGACGCGAGCTGGGGCGGCGCGCTCACCGCAGCCGCCGGCGCGGCGCGGGTGGGCGTGCACGTGGTCGTGGTGGCCCCGTCGCGCGACGTGGTCGAGCCGCTCGCCGCCGTCGCCGGGGCCGACCGTGCCCTGGCGCGGGCCGAGGTCCTGGCGAGGCCACTGCTCGTGATCGAGCGCGCCTCTGGAGGGGCCGTCACGTCGCCCCCTCCGCTCTCGTCGCCGCCCATTTGGCCGCCCACGGCGCCGGCCGCCCGCCAGCCCACGCTGGTGGACGTGGCCGGGCCGCCACCACCGCGCACGCCGCGCACCAACGTCGACCTGATGGCGCTCATCGACGAGGAACTCGTCGACGAACCGCGCAATCGCCCGCAAGTCACCCGCGTCGAAGTGAACGTGAGCCTCGTCTCGGAGCACAACTTCTACGTGGGTCCGACCCGCCGCGTCGACTCGGGCGGCGTCTTCATCTCCACCGTGCTGCCGCCGCCGACCGGCACCCGCCTGCAGGTGCGCCTCGGGCTCGCCGACGGACGCAGGATCGACCTCGAGGGCGAGGTCGTCTTCATCCGCGAGAAGAACGCCATCAGCGGGAGGCAGCCGGCCGGCTGCGGCGTGAAGCTGTTCAGCTTGCCCGGCTGGGCCATCGACGCCATCGACCGGTTCGTCGCGGCTCGGCCGCCCATCGTGTACCAGCCCCGCTAGTCTAGCTAATCGTCCACCGCCCTGTCCGTCCTCCGCACGCCGAGGAGGAAGGCCTGGATGAACGTGTCCAGGTCGCCGTCGAGGATATCGTCCACCTTGCCGGTCTCGACGCCGGTGCGGAGGTCCTTCACCAGGCGGTAGGGGGCCATCACGTAGCTCCGGATCTGCGACCCGAAGTTGATGTCCTTCTTGGCCGCCTCCTTCGCGTCGAGCACCACCTGGCGCCTCTTCTCCTCGTGGTCGTAGAGGCGCGAGCGCAGGATCTTCCAGGCCATGGAGCGGTTCTTCTGCTGGCTCCGCTCGTTCTGCATCGCCACCACGATTCCGGTGGGAAGGTGCGTGAGCCGCACGGCGGAGTCGGTCTTGTTCACCTTCTGGCCACCCGCGCCCGACGAGCGGTAGGTGTCGATGCGAACGTCCGCCTCCTTGATGTCGATGACGATGTCGTCATCGATCTCGGGCGTCACGTCCACGGCCGCGAAGCTGGTCTGGCGCCGGGCGGCCGCGTCGAAGGGGCTCATGCGTACCAGCCGGTGCACGCCGCGCTCGGCCTTGAGGAAGCCGAAGGCGTACTCACCCCGCGCGAAGAAGGACGCCGAGGAGATGCCTGCCTCCTCGCCCGCGACCAGGTCGGCCGGCTCGACCTCCCAGCCCTTCCGCTCGCAGTAGCGCACGTACATGCGGTAGAGCATGGCGGCCCAGTCCATGGCCTCGACCCCGCCCGCGCCGCTCTTCACTTCCACGATGGCGCCTGCCCGGTCGTGCGGCCCGGAGAGCATGCGCGCGAACTCGAGCGCCTCCACCCGCCGGCCGAGCTCCGCTGCGTGCTGCGCGGCTTCCAGTCGCGCAGCGTCGTCACGGGCCTCCTCCGCCAGCTCCTGCAGCGCGCGGGCGTCTTCCAGGGCGCGCCAGCTGCGTTCGAAGTCAGCGACGCTCGACTCGAGCTGGCTCTTCTCCTTCAGGAGGCTCTGGGCGCGGGCGTTGTCGTTCCAGAACCCCGGGTCCTCGGAGAGGCGTCCGATCTCCTCGCTCCTGGCGCGCTTCTTCTCGACGTCAAAGCGACCCCCGGAGAGCTTCGAGGCGCTTCGTCAGGTCGGAGAGCAGCTCTGCTTTCGGCTCGGCCATGGGTTACTCGACGGCTCCCTTTCGCGGCGCATCGCGCCGGCGGCGGAGCGCAAGCGTCAGCGCGATCGCACTGTACGCGCTCGCGACGCTGGCGAAGAGGTCGCCGACTTTAGTGTAGACGGTGCGCCCGTGCAAGAGCGGCACCTCACCCATGAGCAGCCGCGGCGGCTCGTCGGGATCGGGAGCCAGGGCCGGGTCGACCGGTCCTAGCGGAAGGGCGCCCGGCTGCACCTCGCCGGTGGGCAAGAGGAGCGCGCTCACGCCCGCGTAGGCGGGCCGCACCACCGCCTTCCCCGCCTCGATGGCCCGCATCCGCACCATGGCCAGAAACTGGTAGGGCCCCGAGGAATAACCGTACCAGGCGTCATTGGTCGGGTTCACCAAGAGGTCCGGGTCCTTCGCCGCGTAAGCGATGTTCACCTCGGGGAAGATCGCGTCGAAGCAGATCATGGGGGCGAGGCGGACGGACCCCTGGCCGCGCTCGTCGCGGAGGACTTCTGGCCGCGTTTCGGCGCGGCCAGAAGCAGGGGCGCGAGATCGCGACGGCTCCGCCGGCGCGATCGAAGACGGGTCGCGAGACTGCGACGGCTCTGCCGGCGCAGTCGAAGAGG
Organism: Anaeromyxobacteraceae bacterium; assembly: GCA_041500205.1. Classification (GTDB taxonomy): domain Bacteria; phylum Myxococcota; class Myxococcia; order Myxococcales; family Anaeromyxobacteraceae; genus Anaeromyxobacter_A. The sequence goes on from JBGQLS010000011.1 coordinate 12,221, forward strand.
CCCCGCTCGGCGTGAACTCCAGTACCTTCAGTTCCGCGCCCGGTCGCTGAGGCATCATCTCCGGCACGACCGAACGTAGAAAGCCTCCGAGCAGCCGTTGCAGCGGGACGTATTCACCAAACGGCACCAGATGGTGTTTCGCATAGCGACCGAGCACGGACAGGTCGGGCCGCAGGAGGAAGACGCTATTCGCGCCCTCCATCTCGCGCCGGCCTTCGGTGCCGGGGCGCTCGAGGTAGGCCGCGGCGCCGAGAAGAACGTGCGCGTGCGTGAGGCGGGGCAGGCCGATACGGCGATCGGCGAAGCTCGTGAGCGTCGTGGGCACGAGGTAAGGGTAGGCAGCCTCGGGCCAGGCGATGAGGTCCGCGCCCCGGCGGTCGGCCTCGAGCGTGAGCGGGACGTAGCGGCCGAGGATGTAGTCCCCGTGGCTCCTGCCGACGTTCTTGGTGGCCTGGTCCACGTTGCCCTGCACGAGCCCGACGGTCAGCTTTGGCGCGGCAGCCGTGTGCGCGCGCACGGAGGAGAGGTGTGCCTCGCCATAGCCGATGACGATCGCAAGCAGCACCGCGGTGCCAGCGGCAACGCGCCAGGGCAGGGGTTGGCGGGCGAGCCGGGCGTGGAGGAGCCCGTACATCGCGCAGTTCACGAGGACGACCAGCGCCGCGATGCCGTAGACACCGGTCAGGGAAGCGAGCTGGGCCACCGCGAGATGGCGCGCCTGCAGGTAGCCGAGGTTGGCCCACGGAAAGCCGGTGAAGAGGTAGTTTCGGGAGAGCTCGGCCGCGACCCAGACTGCCGGTAAGTGCGTCCAGAGCGGCCATCCCAGGCGTCGTCGGATGGTCCACGCGACAAGGAAGGCCGCTGCCCAGTGCACCGCCATGTACAGGACGAGCAAGCTCAGCCCGAGCAGCGCGATCGGGAACGGCACGCCACCGAACGCGGTCATCGCGTGGTTCACCCACCAGATGGCCCCGTAGAAGTAGGCGAGCCCCGCCAGGAGGCCGACGAGGACCGCGCCCTTCCACGTGCGTGCTTCCCCCAGCGCGAAGAGGGCGGGCACGAGCCCGAACCATGCGAGCACCTCCAGATGCCCCGCCGGATCGATCTCGCGCAAGGAGATCCACGGGACGGCCTGTGGAAGCGCGAGCGCCATGAGAAGGCCCGAGCCAATGGCGTAGAGGGCCGCGCGTTTCACTTGGGCCGATCCCCAGACCTCTTCGCCAGCCCTCGTCGGCTCGCGGCGATCATCCCCTCCCCCACCAACGCGTCCTCGGCCGCCGCCATGCGCTTCGCGTCCTCGGCCCGGGCGTGATCGTGGCCGAGCAGGTGCAGGAGCCCGTGCGCGAGATACCGATCCAGCTCGGCTCCGGCGCTCCGGCCGTCCGCGCGCGCCACACGCCTGGCGGTGTCGAGGGAGATCACGAGATCTCCCAGCAGTGGGCCCGCGCTCGGCACGCCTTGCGGGAACGAGAGCACGTCCGTGGCCTGGTCCTTTCCCCTCCACCTCCGGTTGAGACGGCGGATGGCCGCATCCCCCACCACCAGGATCGAGACCTGCGCGTCCTCGCGACCGAGGGCGGAGAGATAGCGACAAGCGCGCGCCCGCAGGCGCCGCACGGCCGCGGCCCCGCGCACGTGCTCACTCCGGGCCTCGACTATCACGACCGGCGTCGCTCCCCGGTCACGAGCTTGATCGCTGCGGCCGAGCCGCCTTCCCTGCTCGGCCCCACCGGGGGGGCGAGCTGGAGCTGGGGAACCGCCTCCGCCGGCCCGGGTCCTGCTCCGGGTGGCCGCCCGGGGTACTCCGGGCGGCGGTGATAGACAGCCTCGAGCGCCCTCACCATCGCGCCTGCGATGGCGTTGAGGTCCTTGAGCGTGAGCTCGCACTCGTCGAGCTGCCCTTCGCTGAAGATCTCGTTGATGCGCTTGCGGACCAGCTCGCGCAGCCGATCCGTGGAAACCTCCGGTAACGAGCGCACCGAGGCCTCGCAGGCGTCGGCGATCATGACGAGCGCCGTCTCGCGGGTCTGCGGTTTGGGACCCGCGTACCGGAAGACGTCGTCCCCGACCGCGCTCTCCTGCTCCCCTCCATCCTTCGCCCGCTGCTGAGCCTTGGCCCAGAAGAACGAGACGTGACGGGTCCCGTGATGCTGCGGAATGGCGTCGGCCACCGCGGGCGGCAGTCGCCAATGGCGCGCCAACTCGACGCCGTCGTCAACGTGGCGCTTCACGATGAGCGCGCTCATCGAGGGCGCGAGCTCCTCGTGCAGGTTCTCCCTGCGCTGGTTCTCCGAGAAGTAGAGCGGACTCCGGGTCTTCCCGAGGTCGTGGTAGTAGGCGCACACGCGCGCCAGCAGCGGGTTGGCGCCGATGGCCTCCGCGGCCGCCTCGACGAGCGACCCCATGATGACGGAATGGTGGTACGTGCCCGGCGCCTGGACGATGAGGTCCTTCAGGGCAGGATGGTTGAGGTTGGCGAGCTCGAGCAGCTTGAGGTCCGTGACGTAGCCGAAGACCCACTCGACCAGCGGCAGGATCCCCGTCGTGACCACCGGCAGGAGGACGCTGCCCGACAGCGCGGCGGCCAGCACGGGGGCAAGCGCGTCCGCGAATCCACGACCGGTGAAGAGATGCGTGGCGAGGACGAGGAGCGACCCCAGCGCTCCCACGGCCGCGCCGACCTTGAAGAGCCCGGCGCGGTCGCGCGTGCGAGCGACCAGCCCCGACGCCATGACCGAGGTGAGCAGCACGTGGAGCGTGAAGAAGAGCGAGTTGCCCGCGATGAGGCCGACCAGGCCGCTACTCGCCACTCCGAAGAGCAGCGCCACCTCGGCGGACAGCACGCTGCGTACGATGGTCGCCCCCGCTGCGAAGGGTACGAGGTAAAAGAACGCCTCGGGCGAGAGGCGGGGGAACCGATCGTGGAGAGCGTCGCCCACCGCCAGGCCCGCGGCCGCGAGCCCCACGGTCGCCAGCGTCGCGGCCGCGAGCAGCGCGCCATCCTTGAGCTTGGGCCGGAAGCGAGGCAAGTGCCGCCGCGCGTGGCGCCACAGCAGGATGAGCAGGGCCGCGATGAGCGTAGCCGCGCCGAGGCGGACCTGGAGCACGTCGCGGCCCTGCGTCTGCTCGCGGATGCCGCGGAAGATGAGCAGGTGACGCTTCTCGATCACCTCACCGTCGCCGATGATCTTCTCTCCCCGCTTCACGTGCACGACGACCGGCTTCACCCTCTCCGCGGCACTTCGCTGCCGGAGCGCCGTCTCCGCCAGATCGAACACGAGCGTGGGGCGCGTCAGTCCCAGCGCGAGATGGGCGAGCGCCACGCGCTGCGCCGCGGGCAAGCTGGACGGGAGCTCCGCCGCCGCGCGCTCCACGTCGGCGCGGGCGTCGTCGAGGTCGCGGATCGTGCCCAGGTCGAGCAGCTCCTGTTCGCCCTTGGGGACTCCGCGGCGAATGGTGCGGGAGACGACGCCCCGCGCTCGCGCCATGGCGAGCCGCCGCCGATCCATGAGCACCTTGCCCGAGAGGCCGTGGTCCACGAGCGCGACCAGCTCGCCGTCGATCGCCTCCGCGAAGCGCCCCTCGGACAGCGCGGCGAAATCGTCGTCGCTCACCCGCATCCCGAGCCGCGCCTCGAACGCGCTGCGCTGGTCCGAGACGACCTTTCGCGTGTCCGACACGGTCTCGCGGCGGCGCGTCTCCGGGCCGTGGCGCGCAACGGTCTCGCGCATGAAGCGGAAGGCGTCCCGGATCCTGCCAGCAGCCTCCTCGGCCGCTCCCTCGTCCCAGTCGAAGACCGGCAGCTCGGCCGCGACCGCGGCGTCCCGCAGCTCGCGCGTCGCCTCCGCGTCGTGGACGTCGTAGTCCCGCGCAGCCTTCAGGTTGCCCAGCGCCGGGGTACCGAGCGCGTCGTCACCCGGCATGCGCTGCGTGAAGGCGTCCGGCGTGAGGAGCCAGCTCGATCCTCCCGCCACCGCCAGCACGAGCGCCACCGACAGGAGCAGCCCGGCGGAGCCCGCCGTGGACGAGCGCTCGACGAGCCGCGCCAGGAGCCCGGGCGGCGTGTGCGGCCTAGCATCGGTGCTCACAGGGGAGGAAGCGTCGCACCCGACATGTGGAAACGCAAAGGGATTGAAGGGGCTTCCGTCTATCCAGCGCCACCCTCGGGCAGCCTGGGCGTCCCGCGCGCCACCTCGCGCGAAGCACGATCCTCGTCGGTCTTCGCCTTGCGTTCCAGGTCGAAGGCGTCGTAGGCACGCACCACTTCCTGTACCAGCGGGTGGCGCACCACGTCCACCTCGCTGAAAGCGCAGAACGCGATGCCCTCGATGCCGCGTAGCACCTTCTGCACCTCGAGGAGTCCGCTTGCACGCCCGGACGGCAGATCCACCTGCGTCACGTCCCCGGTGATGACCGCCTTCGAGCCGTACCCGAGCCGCGTCAGGAACATCTTCATCTGCTCGGAGGTGGTGTTCTGCGCCTCGTCGAGGATGACGAATGAGTCGTTGAGCGTGCGCCCCCGCATGAAGGCGAGCGGCGCCACCTCGACAGTGCCCCGCTCGATGAGGGCCGACGCCTTCTCGTAGTCGACCATGTCGAACAGCGCGTCGTGCAGCGGACGCAGGTAGGGGTTCACCTTCTCGGCGATGTCGCCCGGCAGGAATCCCAGCTTCTCGCCCGCCTCCACCGCCGGCCGGCAGAGGACGATGCGTTTCACCTTCCGATCGATGAGGAAGGCGACCGCCATCGCCATCGCGAGATAGGTCTTGCCGGTACCGGCTGGACCGATCCCGAAGACGATGTCGTTGTCGCGGATGGCCTGGATGTATCGCTTCTGGCCAAGTCCCTTGGGCGTGATGACGCGGTGGCGGGCCGAGACGTAGACCGTGTCGCCGAAGATCTCCTTCAGCGGAACGCCCTGCCCCGCCAGCTTGGTCGCCTGATCGACGTCCTCGAGGTAAAGAGTGTAACCCGATGCGACGAGGTCGTAGAGCTCGCGGACCAACGCCTCGGCTTGCTTGATGCGCGCCTCGTCGGGGCCCGAGAGGAGGATCTGCCCCCCGCGCGAGCCGAGCTGCACCCCCAGTCGCCGCTCGATGAGCTTCAGGTGCTCGTTGTGCGCCCCGCAGAGGGTTCGAACCTTGTCGTTGTCGTCGAAGTCGAGGCGGGCCGTCTTCAGCGAGGGCGCAGCGTGCGTCAAGTTGCCTCCCGCGAGGGACGCTCTGGCGCCCCCGCGCGCGAACCATAACCCGCGCGCATCGCGGCGCCACCAGCATTCGGATCTGCACTGTCAGGGAAGGGGTGGCAGGAGCACGAAGCCGCCTTGAGCCGCGCGCCGGTATGGATAGTCTTCTCGGAAAGGGTAGCGGAGGTCAGCGCGCTCGCACAGGCCTGCCTCCACGAGCGCGTCCAGCTTCTCCGGGTATGTCCCGTTCTCGAGCCGCCAGACTTCCAGGGCCGCTCGCAGGCGGGAGAGCTGGTAGCGGGCGAGGAAGCGCCGGGGAGCTTGCTCCTGCAGGGCACCATCGCTGCCCGGATCGAGACTTCGCTCGCTCGCGAGCCACGCCGCCAGGGCGAGCATCCCGGCGAGCGCAAGCGTGGCGGCAAGACTCGCAGCACCCCGGCGCAGCCTCTCCTGCCAGCTCCGCGCGTACGCCCCCACACCGGCAGCGGCCGAGCGCCGCGCGGGAACGAGCGGCTTCAGGAACTCGCGGTTGGCGAGCGTGACGAGCGCCCTGCACGTCTCGAACTCACCCAGCCGGGAGAGGTGGGTGATGTGCTCCACGGTTCGGCCCGGCTCGGCGAGCGCGAAGACGCGAAGCTCGTTCGGTCCGAGGCTGGGGTCGTCCGATGCCGGCTTGGGCAGCTCGTTCAGGCGGATGAAGGTCATGGCCGGCGAGCTGATCTTCCGGCGCACCGTGGGCCATTCGTCGACCCGGCGGAATCCCTCCATCAGCACCGATTCGGCCCGGAGCGGGGTCACGGTCGACGGGTCCCACTCGACGGCGCCGGGCTCGAACTCGTAGGTGCCGCTCTTCAAGGTGAACAGGCGGTAGACGGTCTCCGTCGTCTGCAGCGCCGTGAACTCCTTCAGATCCGGCTTGGAGACGAGCCGCATGTCGACCAGGATGTCTCCGAGCCGCCGCAAGGTCCGGCCCTGCGCGGCGAGGGCTCGCTCCAGCTCCTCGCGCGTGATGACCTCGGCGCGCAGCAACAGGGCACCGAGCCGATCCTTCTGCGCGCGGCCGCCGCACTCGGCGGAGACGACGCATCCGTCCGCCATCAAGACGTGGATCTCCTCATCGCGTGACGAGAGGTGCAGGACTCCGCTCTTAGCCTGCTGCCCGATGAGCTGCAGGATCTCCGCGATCCCGAAGTCCGAGAGCGTGCCGGTGAGCGCCATCGTGGGACCCTAGCCCTGCCACGCGGGGCAAGAAGTGTTCATCGCCCACGACCCCGCGTCCGGCAGAACAGGTCGCGCGCCGCGAGCACCCAGACGAGCAACGCCAGGGACACCGCCACCGCCACCCTGCTCCGCGCGAGCCACGCCGACGGGTGCGCTGCCGGCAAAAGCCCACGCCAGGACACCGCCAGCGCGACCAGGAAGGCGAGGCCGAGCAGCACCAGCGCGCCGCGCGCGGCCTCTCCGTGCCACACGTGGCCCGCGCCGCCGCCGACCACGGCCAGGGCACGCGCCACGAGCCGGCGCCTCCGCGCGTGCCAGCGCACCTGCGCCTCCTTGCGGGCGCGGTCGCGCGCGTCCACCACGCCCTTCTTCAGGAACACGTTCACGCACTGGCCACAGAGCTGGCCGGTGACGGTGCCGCAGCGATGGCAAGCGGGACGGCCGCAGCGCTCACAGGGGGCGCTCGGCGCGAGGCGGCGGCGCGCGAGCCCGATCGGCCAGAGGGCGAGGGCCACCCCGAGCAAGCCCCACGGCCACGACCATCGTGGAAACGGGCCAGCCAGCGTGGCCAGCACGGCCTCGCCCACCGCGCGGGGCGCCTCGTCGGAGGCGAGCCGGCTCACCTCGGCCGCGCGGACGGGCACGTCGATGAGCCAGCGGTTGGCGCGGAAGTCCTCGTCCGAGCCATAGCGTTCGACCAGAGCCGGATCCTCCAGCGCCGCCTTCCTGCGCGCCTCCTGCGCCTGCTCCAGCCCCGACTGCCGGAGGAAGACCTTGGAAAGGTCGTAGTGGGCCGCGGCCAGCGCGGTGACGTCGGCGCTGGCGCCGGCGCGGTCGATCGCGGAAAGATAGGCTGCCTTGGCGGCCGCGAGATCGCCCGTCAGGAATTGCACGTTTCCGATGTTCACGAGCGCGTCCGCGCGCGTGGGCCCCGCCGCCTGGTACCAGCGCAGGGCTGTTTGGAGCTCTCCGCGCCGCTTGTAGTGACGACCAAGCGCCAGGAGCACGGGAGGCGGGAGCTCGCCGCTCGCCGCGCGCGCCTCGAGCCTGGCAGCCACGCGGCCGTCATCCGCCCCCTGCTCCAGCACGTAGACGTCCTCGGCGGCCGACCCGGTCCACGACGCGAGCTGGACAGCGCGCTGCGTGCCCCAGGGAAGGAGCGCAACCGCCACCAAGGCCAAGGTCGCCACCGCCCGCTCCGAGATGGCGAGGTACGGCGCGGCCGCGAGCGCGAGCGTCGCCAGTATCGCCGCCGGACCGAGCCGCAGCGCGACCGGCAGCGCGAGGACGGCGAGCCCGAGGAACCCGCCCTGCCATGCCGTCGCGTGCCGGAGCACCGGCAGATGCGAGAAGTCGTGCAGCGCGAGCCGCAGGCGACGCAGGAGCAAGAGGGCGATGACGAGCGCGGACGCGCCGAACACCGCGACCAGCGCCGCGGCGAGCGCGTCGCCCAGGAGGGTGCGCAACATCGGCGGCTCGCGCGCAGCGGCGGAGAGCCCGATCACGAGATCCTTCAGCACCCCGAGGATCCGGCCGGGCTCGCGCGCGAGCCGCGCTTCGGCCAGCGCGACGTGGGCGGAGGCGAGCGCAGGCGCGAGCGCCACCGCCATCTCTGCGCGCGCGACCGCGTCGCCTGGTGCCCGCGCCTCGAGCGCCCGAGCGGAGGCGCGCACCTCGGCTGCCGCGAGGTCTTCCAGGTTCTCGATACCAAGCTCGGCCTTGAGGGAGAGCAGGCGCTGCTGCAGCATCTGCGCGCGCGGGAGATCCTGCTCGCTCAGCGCCTTGCGCTGCTCGCGCCACGCGCGAAGAAGATCGTCGTGGCTGGCGCGCACAGGCTCGATGGCGCGGGGCACAGGCCCCTCGGAAGCGACGGCCGGCGGTGCGGCAGGCGTCTTCTGGGACTTCACGGCGGCGGCCGCCGGCGGCAGGGATGGCTCGACGGAGGCGGGGAGCGGAGGCTCCTCGGGCGGGAGGTCCTCGTCCACGAGCGAGGGCGCTGCCACCTGGGCGGCCGCCTGCACGGGTCGTGTGGCGACAGCCGTGAGGCAGAGCGCGAGGAGAAGACTGAGTAGCCGGGGGCGAAGGCCGCCCCCGCCCCGCCGGCAGAGCCGTCGGGGCCCCACCCGGGCCCCTGCGACCGCAGCTGATTCTTCGACAGGTCTTGAGTGCCGGGGGCGAAGGCCGCCCCCGCCCCGCTGGCAGAGCCGTCGGGGCCCCACCCGGCCCCTGCGACCGCAGCTGATCTCTCCACAGGTCTTGAGAGGGTTGTTCAGAATGCCGGGGACCGAGCCAGACGAGCGAGACGCAAGCAGGGCGAGGCGCGACGACCGAGCATAGCCAGCGGCTATGTGAGGGAGGACGCAACGAAGCGATGCGACGCGGATCGTTCGTCGCGGCGACGGGACCGGTGTTCTGGACAACCGTCTGATGGGCTGCAGTTTCACGAGAGGACCTCAGATGCTAGCACGCGGCCTTGGGGGTACAACGTGTAGGTCATGCCCACACCAGCCGAAGCAATCGATCGCCTCCTTGCCATCATGGCCCGCCTGCGCGCGCCCGACGGCTGCCCCTGGGATCGAGAGCAGACGCTCTCCTCGCTGCGGCCCTACGTGCTCGAGGAGACCTACGAGGTCCTCGAGGCCATCGATTCGGGCGACCCGCGGGAGCACTGCGAGGAGCTGGGCGACCTTCTGCTCCAGATCGTGTTCCAGGCGCAGCTCACGAAGGAAGCGGGCTCGTTCGCGTTCGCCGACGTGGCGGAGGCGATCTCGAACAAGCTCGTCTCGCGCCACCCGCACGTCTTCGGTACGTCTGGCGTGAAGGACGCCGAGGGCGTGCTGAAGCAGTGGGCTCTGCTCAAGAAGAAGGAGAAGGAAGCGAAGGGCGGCGGGAAGAGCGTGCTCGAGGGCGTGCCCCGCGAGATGCCAGCGCTGGCGCGGGCGGAACGCCTCACCGAGAAGGCGAGCCGCATCGGGTTCGACTGGCCCGACGCGGCCGGCGCGCGCGCGAAGGTGGACGAGGAGCTGCGCGAGCTCGACGCCTCGATCGCATCGGGAGATCGGTCGGCCATCGAGCACGAACTCGGGGACGTCCTCTTCGCCGTCGTCAATCTCGCGCGCAAGGTCGCGCTGGCCCCCGAGGAGGCATTACGGGGCGCCATCGGCCGCTTCATCCAGCGTTTCGAGCACATCGAGCGAGGGCTGGAGCGCGCGGGGGTGCCTCACGGCCAGGCCACCCTCCAGCACATGGACGAGCTCTGGAACGAGGCGAAGGCCCTCGCGCGCGGGAACACGAAGTTGCCCTAGCTCGACCGGCGGAGCCCTTCAGGACCATCATCCCCTGGCGGTTGTGGAAAGTCCGTGGACAAGTCTGTGGCTACCCCTCCCCGACACGCCCTTTTCACGAATCCGATACGGACCGCTGCAACTTGCAGCACGCATATAGCAGCATCTTTTCATGCACTTACGATCCGTTCATCACGCGATGACTCACATCGGGCGCACCGAGTACCGTGCAGGGTTGGATGGACTTGGCTGCAGTGGATAAGTGTCGCCAATAGGGTGCCGTGCACCCGCGTGGCATGCGGCTCTGCAGCGCAGACGCCGCGCGCGTCGTTGCGCCACATGCTCCGCAGAGAAGAGTGCTCCGCTCTACCGCACGGCCCTAGGGCGAGCCGGGCGAACGCTCGAGGAAGCTCCACGGGAGTAAGGCGCGGTGAGCAGCCAACACAGATGTCCTGTCTCCCCTCGTGAACGCTTGACTCGACGCGCGCCGGGCGGTATTTAGCGCCGCTTTCACCCCCGCGATTCCGGAGAGTTACGTTGGCGAATATTCGCTCTGCTGAGAAGCGCAACCGGCAGTCCCAGAAGCGCCGGACGAGGAACGTGCAGGTCCGCACCGGCCTCAAGTCTGCGGTGAAGAAGGCGCGCGACGCCATCGCCCACGGCGATCCACCCGCCGCCAAGCAAACCGTCCAGGCAGCAGTTCGGACGCTCGACAAGGCGGCGTCCAAGGGCATCATCCACAAGAACGCCGCCGCTCGGCGCATCTCACGACTCGCCAAGGCCGCTTCCAAGCGCGCCCCGGCCGCCGCCACCTAAGGCCGGCCGCCTCCCGAGACCGAGACTCAAGACCTGTCGAAAAATGTGATCGCTCTGCGGCGTGGCCGGGGTGGGGCCCCGATGGGCTTTGCCCGGCGGGGCGGGGGCGGCCCGCGCCCCCGGCGACTCAAGACCTGTCGAACAATCCCTTCGGCTTCTTAGCCAGGGTGGGGCCCCGACGGCTCTGCCCTGGGCATTAGTCACAGGAAGGTTCGAGGGCCTCAAGCGCGCGGGCAGTCGGCTAAGCACGCCTCCACGAGAGGGGAGGCCACAGGGAGCCCGACCTTGGACTGCGCTGAGACCAAGGCCCAGGGCAAAGCCGTCGGGGCGGGGCGGCCTGCGCCCCCGGCGACTCAGGGCTGCTCGAAGCGCTCGATGACGTCCCTCGCGACCGCTTCTGCGGCGCGGCGGAGCGCGAGGCGGCGTCGGCCTTCGCTCTCCAGCGGATCCAGCCCGCTCAGCCAGTCTTCCGCGCGCCCGGCATGCTGCTCGGCGAGCAGCTTGCCGTCCACGAGGAGCCGGACAGTCACCGTGAGTGCTAGACGATAGGTGGGCGGGTTCAGCCCCAGCGGAGAGAACGACGCGTCATCCACCGTTCCCTCGATCCGCGCGGCCGCCTCGGACCCAGCGTCGGCGCCTCTGCGCGCCAGTTCCTGTCGCAGCGCCGCTGCCACCAGCGCTCCAGCCTCGGCGTCGGTCGTGCGGTTCTCGAGCGGGCGCACGAACACGCGCTGCGCGCCGTTCGGCATGCGCCCCGCGCCGGCGTTCAGCGAGTAGCCGCAGCCCGAGAGCGCGAGCAGCAGGATGAGCGCGCGGCCCGAGAGCAGGTCCGGCAAATCCTTCACCCGACCACGAAGTTGATGAGGCGCCTGGGCACGAAGACCACCTTGCGGAGCGTCTTCCCGGCCATGTGTGCCCGGACCTTGTCCTCGGCCTCGGCGAGCCCCCGCACCTCCGCCTCCCCTGCCTCCGCCGCCGCCTTCACCTCACCGCGCAGCTTCCCATTGACCTGCACGGCGATGGTGACGGTGTCCGCCGCGACCAGCGACGGATCGAAGCTGGGCCAGGGCTGGTCGGCGAGCAAGAGGTCCCGCGCGGCGCTTGCGTTGACCTCGTGCCAGAGCTCTTCCGCAACGTGCGGCGCGAACGGGGACAGCAGCATGGCGAGCGCGAGCAGCGCCTCCCGCGTCGCGGCGCGCTCGGAGTCGGTCTTGGGCTCGAGCGCGTAGAGCTCGTTCAGGAGCTCCATCAGCGCCGCGATCCCGGTGTTGAATTTGAGATCGTCTTGCAGGCCCTCGGTGACCTTCTTGATGGCGCGATGCGTCCGCCGCCGCAGCTCCAGGAACGGGCCCTCGACACGCGCAAGCGCGGTGGGATCCGCCCGGAACGTCTCCTCGCGGGCGTGGAAGATGCGCCACACGCGCGAGAGGAACCGGTGCATCCCGTCCACCTGCTCGTCCGACCAGTCGATGTCCTTCTCAGGAGGCGCGGCGAAGAGCATGAAGAGGCGGACCGTGTCCGCGCCGTATCTCTTCACCATTGGTCCTGGAGCGACCACGTTGCCCCACCGCTTCGACATCTTGCGGCCGTCGGCGCCGTTCACGATGCCTTGCGTGACGAGCCTCTGACAGGGCTCCTCCACCGGCACGAGCCCCAATTCCTTCATCACCCGGTTCCAGAACCGGAAGTAGAGGAGGTGCATGACCGCGTGCTCGGGGCCCCCCACGTACACGTCGATGGGGAGCCACCTCTTCGCGAGCACCGGATCGAACGGCTGCTTCTCGTCCCTGGGCGAGAGGTAGCGAGCGTAGTACCAGGCCGAGTCGACGAAGGTATCCATCGTCTCGGTCTCGCGGCGCGCCGGCTTGCGGCACTTCGGGCACGTCGTGTTCACGAACTCCGGGACCTTCGCCAGCGGTGGCTCGCCCGTCCCGGTGATGATGGCCTGCTCGGGGAGCTTCACCGGAAGCAGGTCGTACGGCACCGGCACCGCGCCGTGCTCGTCGCAGTAGATGATGGGAATGGGGGTGCCCCAGTATCGCTGGCGCGAGAAACCCCAGTCGCGCAGATGCCAGCGCGCCGTGGTGCCGCCGAACCCCTTGGCCTTCGCGTCGGCCCCCATCTTGCGCCGGGCCTCGGCGCTCGCGAGCCCGCTGTAGGGCCCGGAATCGACCAGGATGCCGTCAGCCGTCACCGCGCTCTCGAGCCGATCGCCTGGCGGGAGCCGATCACCGGCCTCCGGCTGGACCACCACGCGTATGGGTAGCCCGTACTTGCGCGCGAAATCGAAATCGCGCTGGTCGTGGGCGGGGACGCTCATCACCGCGCCCGTGCCGTACTCGGCGAGGACGAAGTTCGCGATCCAGACCGGGATCCTCTCTCCACTGAAGGGGTTCACGGCCTCGGCGCCGGTGAAGACGCCTTCCTTCGGCGCCCCTTCGCCGGTGCGGGCGGCGGCTTCCGTCGTCCGCATGCGCTCCGTGAAGGCGCGCACCTCGGCCAGCCGCTCGGGCCGGGTGATCTTCGAGACCAGCGGGTGCTCCGGGGCGAGGACCGCGTACGTACTGCCAAAGATGGTGTCGAGGCGGGTGGTGAAGACCTTGATCTTCTCGGCCGTGCCCGCGACGAGGAAGTCGACCTCAGCGCCCTCGCTCCGCCCGATCCAGTTGCGCTGCATGGTCGTGACGCGGTCCGGCCAGGCGGTGAGCTGTCCGAGCCCGGCCAGGAGGGAGTCGGCGTAAGCGGTGATGCGGAAGGCCCACTCCGGGATGGTCTTCTCCACGACCGCCGAGCTGCAGCGCTCGCAGGTGCGCTCGCCGTCGTCCTCGAGCACCTGCTCGTTCGCGATGACGGTGAGGCACCCCGTGCACCAGTTCGCCTTCCCCTCGCGGCGGTAGGCGATCCCCTTCTCCAGCATCTTGAGGAAGAACCACTGGTTCCAGCGATAGTACTCCGGGTCCGAGGTGACGATCTCGCGTTCCCAGTCGAACGAGTAGCCGAGCGACTTCATTTCCTCGCGGAACGAGACGATGTTCTCGCGCGTGCGTACGGCGGGGTGCTTGCCGTCCTTGATCGCGGCGTTCTCGGCGGGCAGGCCGAGCGCGTCGAACCCGATGGGGTGGAGGACGTCGTACCCGCGCATGCGCAAGTACCGCGCGAGCGCATCACCTATAGTGTATACGCGCGCGTGCCCCATGTGCATCGCGCCCGAAGGATAGGGGAACATCTCGAGGACGTAGCGCTCCTCGGCGTCGGGGTGTCGCCCCGCGGCGAAGGTCCCCGCCTCGGTCCAGCGCTTCTGCCAGCGCGGCTCGATGGACTGTGGCTCGTAACGCTCGTTCATGGACATGGTTTTCCCGGAGCCGCGCATCCTAACCTGCCGCCCAAGCTCCCGTCATTCCTAACGTGCGAGCCGCGGAGGGGGCGATTCGCCGGCGGTCGCCGTGCCGTGCCTCGCGCATCGCAGTGCGCGCCGTGCCTCACTTGCCCGAGAAGGGCGCTAGGAGCGCGTTGGCGGAATCCGCAGGCGACCACTTCGGCGAGCAGGCTGCCGAGTAGGTCCGATTCCGAGGCGACTCCTGAGCCGCCTGCGGCTGGCACAGAGCGTATCCGGTTTCTGTTCGTCGGCTCGCGGCTTCGCTCCCCGCTTCTTTCAGCGCGTCCCTCGCGGTCGGCACCTTGCGGTTCGCTCGGGGTCCCTGCGACCGGGCTCCCCAGAGGACTTTCACCTCCTAGTCACGCCCATGCTGGGCACACATAGAAGCCCCGGCCACCGCTTGCGCGATGGTCGGGGCCCGCGACCACCCTGCCCTCCGAGGCATTGCCGGATGGTCACGCCTTTCCTTTCTCTTCCCGCACCTCCTGTGGATCCGGTGTTCTTGACGTGGATCAAATTATGCGAACACAGCGTCAAGCGCAGTCCCGAGGGCACGGGACAAGAGCCCGGGCAAACGGGGTGCAAGCTGCAGAGCTGGGCGGGGGTCGCAGCATGCCGCCGTATTCGAGCCAACGATACAAGCCGCGATGGCGACTTCGGGGTGAGGACGCGCCGGCGGCAGCATGTGGACAGCGAGAGGCCCCGGCTCCTTGCGGAACCGGGGCCTCGATGCTCCTCACTTCAGGATGCTACGTTCTAGTTGAACACCACCGCCTTGGGGGCGCTGCCGCCGTTCGAGGTCTGGCAGGTGATCGACGCAGGGTTGGTGGGCGTCGGGCCGACGAGCGGGACGAGCTGGAACTTGCCCGTGATGTCGATCGGGGCCGTCCCGATGACCGGGCTGCCGGCGACATTGAGCCAGCAGGTCGCGGTGAACCCGGTGAACGCCGCGTTGAACCAGGTGGTGTTGCCGACGATGGTCCACTTGGCCTTCGACACCGTGTAGTTGACCTTCTGGTAGGTGACGAGCTCGGGGCTCGCCTCGACGAGCAGGCTGACGGTGGCGGGGGCCGACGGCTGGCCACCGCTGTTGCTCACGGTGTAGGAGAAGCTGAAGACGCCAGAGACGGGGCCGGCCGTGTACGTGACGGTGCCGTCGAGGTTCGCCGTGGCGGTGCCGCTCGCTGGCGCGGTGGTGATGACGACGGAGGAGGGGTTGATGGTCGTGCCGTTGGCGGCGACGTCGTTCGCGAGGACGTTGATGATCTTGGCGCTGTTCACGAGCACCGCAGCGCTATCGGCGTTGGCGGTCGGCGGCAGCGACACGAAGGCGACGGTCAGGCTCACCGTGGCGACGTTGGAGACAGCGCCGGTCGCGTCCTGCACGACGTACTGGAGGCTGTCCAGGCCGGTGAAGCCGACGTTCGGCGTGTAGTTGATGGTCCCGGCCGCGGCAGCGACGGTGGCGGCGCCGCTGGTGGGCGGCGTGATGATGAGGATGGTGCCGGCCGAGGGATCGTTGGCGCCGACGGTGAGCGCCGAGGCGGTGCTGCCGGGGACCGTGAATGCATCGGAGACGACGACGGGCGTGACAGCGGGGTTCGCGGGCAGGCCGGGGAGGATGACGACGTCATCGATGTCGGTGCCGCCGGCGGTGGAGCCGATCTCGACCTTCATCGGCGGGAAGCTGGTGGCCGGCAGGATGGTGCTGAACGCGCCGGCGGTCATGGGGCCGCCGAGGGGGCCGAGGACCGCGATGGCGGGAGGCGGCACGCTCAGGTCGCTCGACGTCGCGGTGACGCTGAGCGTATGGGTGAGCGTGTCGTAGGTGGCGCTCGTGACGTTCACGAGGTCGGTGAGGCCGGCGGTCACCGTGGTGGGCGGGTTGCCCGTCATGTTGGTCACGTTGACCAGGTTGGGCTGGACGATCGTGGCGGGGTATTCGATGTGGCTCCAGTAGTTGCCCAGGCCGTCACCCGCCATGACGAGGCTCGGCATATCCTGGGCCGTGAGGACGAGGTTCTGGCCCGGTGCGGAGGTCGCCCAGACGTCGATGGTGTTGAGCCCGCCGGGAGTGCGGGAGTAGGTGGCGCGCTTGATCGTGAGCGGCTGCGGGATGACCGCCGTGTACTTCTGGCCCATGACGTTCATCGTCGTATCGATGATGAAGTCGTGGCCGAGGCCGTCGAGGTTCGAGCCCGCGGGGCCGTCGATGCGGATGTAGTTCGTGCCGAACGGGCTGCCGGTGTAGGTGTGGGGGAAGTTCGGGTCGCCGAGGAACTGCTCGCCGGCCGAGTTGGTCAGGGACTCACCGACGTTGAGGGCGTCCCACTGGAGGAAGGGGCCGACGCGCCCGGCGAGCACGGCGTTGAAATCGCCAGGGACGAGGCCGACGTCCGCCGTGAAGCGCAGGATCTGGCCGGCCGTCAGGTCGGGGAAGACCTCGACGCCGTAGGGGTGCGTCACGGTGTAGGTGCCGGAGACGGCCGGCGTGATGAAGGCGCGGATGCGCGCGAACACCATCTCCTGGCCGTGGATGGGCGTGCCGCTCACGTACGAGGCCTCGAGGCCCGCGACGTAGCTCATCTTGAAGCCGGTCGGCGTGCTGAACTTCTGGTTGTAGTTGCCGTAGAAGACCTCGGCGCCGACGTTGCCCGGGAATCCGGCCGGATCGGCGGCGAGCGGGAAGCACATCGGCTTCAGGCCGGCGAGCGCGTTCGGGGAAGGCGTCGTCGAGCGGCACATCTGAAGGGGGACGTTGTTCAGGTCCCGGTACCAGGTCGGGAAGAGCAGCGTCGGATCGGACGGTCCGTGGTCGAGCAGCACGGCCTGAGCGGGTACGGCCGTGGCGACGAGCGCCATCGCGACGGCGAGCTGCAACAGTGACTTGGAGCCAGTTTTCACTTTAAGTCCCTTCGTGTTCCAGGAGAATGCGGTTGGTGCTGCTCGGGACTGCCTCGGAGGCAGGATTCGAAAACGTCAGCCACGTCTGAGTGACACGCGACGTGTGATGGCACGTGCGTCACATGAGCCAGGGACTCGATGAGGGGGGGGGGCCGCCAGAAACGGTCTGCGCCTCGTCCCGGCGCGGCACCGCGTTCGCCAGCGGCCCTCCCCGCTCGACTTCCTCCCGCTCGGCCCACATGAGAAAAGGCCCGGACCTTGCGGTCCGGGCCTTCGGTTCCAGCCGCTCGGCTGGTCAGTGCTGCTGATTCGTGGGCTACTTGAAGGTTATTGCCAAGGTTGCAACGGTGTTGTTCGACGACGTGGCCTTCAGCGCGGTCGCTCCGGTGGGGAGGGTGAAGGGCCGGATGTCGAACGTCCAGGTGCCCGCGATCTCGACGACCGAGCCAGCTGTGCCGATCACGGTGCCAGCCGCGTTGACGATGTCGAGCCTGATCGACTGGCCTGCGTCAGGAGAGATGGTACCAGTCGCGCGGAGGCGGCTGCTGCTCCTGATGTACTGGGACAGCGTGAAGGCCTCGGTTTCCGCCCCGGTCACGGTCACGGTCACCGTCGCCGTGTTGGCGGAGATGGCGCCCGCCCGGTCCTGGGCCTGGTAGGTGAACGTGTAGGTCCCGGCGATGGTGGCCGTGAAGGTCACGGTGCCACCTGCGACTGTGACGGAAGCTCCCGCAGGCGTCGGCTGCGTCACGTTCACAGCGGCGGCGAGGTCCGCCGCGCCATCCGGGTCGATGTCGTTCGCGAGCACGCTGATGGCCCTCGCCACGTTGATGCTAGTCGAGGCGGTGTCATTGACCGCGACGGGCGCGTCGTTCACCGGGGTGATGGTGATGGCGACGTTGCCGACGTTGGAGACGACCGTGCCGACCGTCACCGTGTAGCTGAAGCTGTCGGCGCCGCTGGCGTTGAGGTTCGGCGTGTAGGTCACCGAGCCGTCGGGGTTCAGCACCGCGGTGCCGAGGCGAGGCGCCGACGTCAGCGTCACGATCCCTCCGGCGGCGTTCACGTCATTGGCGAGGACGGCAATGATGCTCGGCCCCGAATCCTCGGCGATGGTCACCGAGTCGTTGACGGCCACTGGAATGCCGGCAGGCGTGCCGGTGCCCGTGGTCACGATGAGGTCGGCCGTGCCGCCCTGGAACGAGAGGACCGTGATCTTGGCGGGCGGCGCCGCGAGCGGCGACACGGCGATCGAGCCAGCCGTGAGGTCACCGAATCCTGCTAGCGTCAGCGGGGGTGCGAGGAGCGTGTCGCTCGAAGTAGCCGTGACAGACAGGGTGCTGGTGACCGGATCGAAGATCGCCGAGGTGACGGCGACCTCGTCCGTGACGTTCTTCGGGAAGAAGGCGGGCACGACGTTGCCGGCCGCGTCGCGTGCGGCAGAGTCCTTCACGCACACCTGGGTCGGAATGATCGCGGGCCGGGACTGTCCCCAGTAGTTGCTGCCGGCGTTGGACATCGGGATCTCGTTGGCGGCGAGCGGAGCACTGAAGGGAGCGATCGGGAAGCCGTTCGCGTCGAAGGCGCTCGCGCAAGGCGCGTCGTAGTACGAGAGCAGCGGCTTGGCCGCGGCGGGCCTGGGCTGAGCCGGAACACGGCCCTGGGTGGTCTCGGTGCCGTTCGCGAAGACGTCCAGCTTCTGCGCCGTGGCGTTCGACGTGTAGCTGGCGCGGGGGACATTGACTCGGCCCGGGAGCGTGCTCGTGAAGACGCGGCCCATCAGGCTGAAGTCGGTGGTCTCGATCCAGTCGACGCTCGCGCCGGTGAGGGGATCCACGCCCAGCCCGGAGCCGGGAGGGCCTTCGATGCGGAAGATGTTGTGGTCGCGCAGCGCGCCGGTGGAATCGGTGAAGGGGGGCAGCGGGCTGCCGGTGATGGGCCCGAGGCGGGCGGGATCGGCGAGATAGCTCGCGCCCGTCCCCGGATACGGCGTAGGAGCAAAGACGCCGCCGAAGTGAGCGGGGTCGGTGTCAGGGGTGGGATTCGTCGCCGAGACAGCGGGCATCTCCGGGCCGCCCGGGGTTGCCGAAGCCAGCAGGAACGGGCCAAGGCGGCCATTCAGCGCGCCGTCGAAGGGGCCGCCCGGCGTGCCGAGGCCGATGTCCTCGGTGACGAAGATTCCGCGCACGGCGCCGGCTTGCGCGTCGACGAGCTCCTCGCCGTAGGGGTGGATGAACCGATAGGAGCCGGTCACGGGGACGTTCGTGAGCTTGGCCCGGATGCGGGCGAACGTGACCTGGTCTCCGACCGCGGGCGGCCCGATGGAGAAGGCGGCCTCCAGCGCCAAGACCAGCAGGGCCTTGCCGCCGCTCGCAGGCGTCAGGCTCGAGACGGAGTCGAAGTAGAAGTGCTCGTCGAAGAAGTTGGTGGGGAACACCTCGGGGACGATGACGTCGCCGGGAAGCAGGAGGCACCAGCCGCCGTCCACTTCCGCCTGGTTCTTGGGGTCGCAGAACTCGAGCGTGAGGCCGGTCGTGTCCTGGTACCAAGCGGGGAAACTGCCGACGCTGGGGGCCGGATTCTCCGGGCCCACCCTTTCCAGAACAGCATAGGCAGGTCGCGATGCTGCGGCGGTCATGGCGAGAGTCATCGCTGCAGCGAGCCTCAACAGCGTCTTCGGGCTTTGTTTCACTTTAAGTGCCTCCATGATTCGCGGAAAAGCATGAGCCGATTTCGTTTGCCTCAGGGACGGGGATTGATGAAGGTCAACCATGTCTGAGAGACACGGCGCGCGTGTCCCACGTGCGTCGCGTGAGCCTCTGACGTGACCGGACCGTTCACAGCCGCCCCGTGCGGCGCGTTCCCAGGGGTGCGCACGGGGACGGCGAAGCCCGCCTTTCCGCGCGGCGCGCGGACCGGCCGGTTTTGGTCGCGGGAACCAGGCGGGGCGAGCCCTGGCCCCTCGCGCTATATTCACGAACCTTCACCCGCTTATGGGGGATCCACGCTCATGTTCCCGCCCGTCTACATCGCAGACGTCGCACAGCACGAAGGGGAGGACGTCACCCTGCACGGCTGGCTCCACGGCCGCCGCTCCTCGGGCAAGCTCCACTTCCTCCAGGTGCGCGACGGCACCGGCGTCATCCAGTGCGTCGTGTTCAAGGGCAACGTGACGCCCGAGGTGTTCCTCGAAGCGGACCACCTGCCGCAGGAGACCTCGCTCGCCGTCACCGGGAAGGTCAAGAAGGACGCTCGCTCGCCCATAGGTTACGAGCTCGACGTGAAGGACCTGCGCGTCTTCGCGAAGCCCGCGCGCGAGTTCCCCATCGGCCACAAGGAGCACGGCGTCGCCTTCCTCATGGAGCAGCGGCACAACTGGATGCGCTCGCTCAGGCAGCAGGCCATCCTGCGCGTCCGTCACACCGTCGTGAAGGCCATCCGCGACTTCTTCGACGGCCGCGGCTTCACGCTCGTCGACGCCCCCATCTTCACTCCCAGCGCTTGCGAGGGCACGTCCACCCTCTTCGAGGTCCCCTACTTCGACCTCGGCAAGGCCTACCTCACGCAGTCGGGCCAGCTCTACATGGAAGCGGCCGCGATGGCGCTCGGCAAGGTCTACTGCTTCGGTCCCACCTTCCGGGCCGAGAAGTCGAAGACGCGCCGCCACCTCACCGAGTTCTGGATGGTGGAGCCCGAGGTCGCTTTCATGGACCTCGACGGCGACATGCAGCTCATGGAGGAGCTCGTCGCGTACGTGATCCAGACGGCGCTCGAGAAGCACGAGCGCGAGCTATCGACCGTCCTCGAGCGCGACGTGTCGAAGCTCCGGAACGTGAAGACGCCGTTCCCGCGCATCACCTACACCGAGGCAGTGGAGGTCATCCAGAAGGCGGGCCACCCGATGAACTGGGGGGACGACATCGGCGGGGACGAAGAGACCGTCGTGGCGTCCGCCTACGACCGCCCGGTCATGGTCCACCGGTATCCCGCCCAGATGAAGGCCTTCTACTTCAAGAAGGACCCGGCTGATCCCAAGGTGGCGCTCGGCTGCGACGTGCTCGCGCCCGAGGGCTATGGCGAGATCATCGGCGGCGGCCAGCGCGAGGACGACCTGGCTGTGCTGGAAGCTTCCATCGAGCAGCACGCGCTGCCCAAGGAGGCGTTCGAGTGGTACCTCGACGTCCGCCGCTACGGGTCCGTGCCGCACGCCGGCTTCGGCATGGGCGTGGAGCGCTGCGTCGCCTGGCTGTGCGGGCTCCACCACGTGCGCGAGACGATCCCCTTCGCGCGGATGATGGAGCGGATCACGCCCTGACGCGCTGCCGAAGCGAGCGCGGATAGCCGCAGCAAGACGCGCGCTGGCGGTTCGATCCTCGCGAGCATCGACTTCCCGTCGATCGGGACGGGTTGCCCTGCCCTTTGAATCAAATGCGAGCCGGTGGCTAGGAGCGCCGTCCAGATCCATGCGGAGAGCACAAAAGGACGGCGGCCGAAGGGCAGGAGCGCTGCCCTTCGACCGCCAGGAACTACTCGACCAGTCCGAGGCCAGCGTTACGGCCGGATGCGGGTCAGCGCCGTAAGTGGGCTCACGCCGCCCAGGTTGGACCTGACCCTGAGGACGTTCCCAGCCCCAGGCTGCGGCGCGCCGACCAGCGTGATGATGTAGAGGCCGCCGCCGTTGTTCGTGAACACGTTCCCCAGGGTCGCGGGATCGAACGTGGTTCCGGTCGTCGTGACGTACGGATCGAGAGTCAGGATGACGCTCGGGCTGACGATCGAGGACGTGGCGTTGAGGATGAGCCGCTGCTTGCCCGTGCGGTACTCAGCCGAGGCAATGGTGACGGCGTCGGCCGTGGGGTTGACGGTGACGGTGGTGAACTCCGGAGCGGAGGCGCCCGCGGCGTTCGTCGCGACGACCGAGAACTGCAGCGTCGTGCCCGGCGCGCCGACGGGGAGCGTCAGGGTGAAGCTGATGGTCGCGCCCGTGAACGGATTGGGGACGAGAACGACCGGCGTCCCCGTCTGGGTCCACACGAACGTGCAGGGGCCGTTGATGCAGGAGGCCGTGAGCGAGACCGGCGCACCCGACGCGACCGTGATGGGCGCGATGTGGTTGACGGTCGGAAGCGTCGCCCCATTGACCGTGACGGACGTGGTCGCGGTGGACGTACCGCAGGCATTCGTCACCTTGAGCGAGAGGGGCACGGACTGCGCACCCACGGGCGCCGTGAAGACCGGGTTGGCGATCGCGAGATTGGAGAGCGAACCCGAAACCGGTGCCGTCCACGCGAAGGTGGGTGCCGTACCGGTCGAGGTCGCGGCGAGCGTCACCGTGCCCCCAGACGCGACGGTGTAAGGGCCGCCAGCGTTGGCAACCGGCACCTGGCATGCGCCGCCCGGGAGGATGTTGCTCGGCCAAGGATTGAGCACTCCGACGATCGTGCCCAGAGACGACGCGTAGCCGCCCTTCGCCAGGAAGTCGAGCGCGTTGAAGTTGTTCTCCACGATCGGCGTGCCGGGGATGTTCTCGGGGAAGATGTACTCGAGGATTGGGGCGTGGTACTGGCCGGCGATGATGCCGTTCGCGAACGTCGTCGTCTGACCGAAGACCCAACCGGCCGGGCTCGGGGGAAGGGCAGTGGGGTTGGCGTCGATGACGGCCCTCACCTCGCGAGGCGGCGGAAGGAAGGTGTTGGCCGCGTTCATGATGCACAGCTTGTCAAACTTGATCGTGGTCGGATCCGTCCCGAACACCGCGCAGGGCGGCCGGAAGCGCCAGCGACCCTTCACCGCACCCGTGGGCGGGCCCTGATCGACGCCGATGATGCCGAAGTCACGGTCGGTCACGACGCCCGTCACGGGGGCGACATCCACGCCGTAGAGGTGGATCTGCCTGCTCGGGTCGGTGGTCATGCCCTCGAACCGCGTCCGGATGGCAGCCTCGCCCGCGCCGATGACGGTGAGCCCGCCGGTGCCGATGAGGGCCACCTCGGTCATCACGTAGGCCGGATTGGTCCCGGCAGCCGTGTAGATGGCGACGTTGTTGGTGATGGTGTGGGCGGCGATGTAGGTGTTCCCGGTCCCTCCCGCCGTGGGCAGCGGGAACGGGCCTTCGGTCGGTCCGAACCCTCCGGCGAAGACATC
>JBGQLS010000012.1:0-34248 GCA_041500205.1 Anaeromyxobacteraceae bacterium
AGGCGAGCGGCCCCCGAGACAGCAGACACGGCACAGAGCCAAGTCCCGGCCCAGACCGATACCGCTGCCCCTCACCCCGACCCTCTCCCCGCTACGCGGGGCGAGGGAGGCGTTGGCTCGACCTCGACCAGGTTCCCTGCCCCGCTCCCCGCTGCGCGGGGCGAGGGAGAGGTTGGCCCGGCCCTGACCGAGAACCAGCTCTCTTCGACTGCTCCAGCGGAGCCGTCGCCGCCGCGGGACCCTACTCCTGGCCGCGACGAGCACGAACCGGGCTCCACCCCTAGCGGATCCCTCTCCCTGCCGCGACCTCCCCCGCTCAAGACCGATTCGCGACGCAGCAGGGCGCGGACCGAGAATGGCGCGGACGGTGGGAACGTGCTCGACCTCATTCCTGAGGCTCCCGCTGCTCCCGAGCCGGCGCGCAAATCGGCACCGGTGGACGGCGCTCGCAAGGAGTCGGGCGCGGTAGACGAGGCGAGTGAAGCCGACGCTGCCGCGCTCACCTACGAGCACGAGCTCCGGGAGAAGTTCCTCGCCGAGCCGCCACCTCGGCCAAGCTTTCTCCGCCGGCACACGCTCGGCGCCGCCCTGGTGGGCGTAGCGCTCGCCATAGCTGCCGGCGTCGCGATCTTCCTGGCCGTCCGGTCGAGCCGGCGCGCGGTCGAAGCGCGTGCCGCGGTGGAAGCGGCTCGCACGGGACTGGCGCGGGACACGCTCGAAGCGCTCCGCGCCTCGGCGCGGGTCCTCGAAGCCGCTCGACGTGCCGCGCCGGCCAACGCGGAGGCTGCCGGCGTGGAGGCGGAGGTCCTGGCGCTGCTCGCCCACGACTTCGGCGACCTACCCGCGCGCGAGCGGGTCCGCGAGCTCATCGCCACCGGCGGCGCGGGAGAAGGCGCCATCGCAGCGCGCTGGCTCGTCGCGGAGCCAGGGGAGGAGAGCGCGGCAGCAGAAGCGCTTCTCGATCACGCCCATGCCGCGGACGGGACCCCCCTGGTTCGCGCGCTCGCAGGCGAGCTCCTCCTCGCGCGGCGCGATCGCGACGGCGCCCAGATCCACCTCGAGGCAGCCGCTCATGCCAGTCCACCGCTGCTGCGCGCTCTGGCGGCGCTCGGGGACCTCGAGCTCGCCCGTGGCGACGCCGAGGCGGCGCTCGAACGCTACGCGCTCGTGCTGCGCGCCCATCCCACGCACCCGCACGCCGCCATCGGCGCGGCCGAGGCGCGGCTGCGCCTCGGGCGCGACCTTCCGGAAGCGCTGCGCGTCCTGGAGGCAGTCGCCTCCGCGCCGGACAGCACGCCGGCCCTCCGCGACCGCCTGCGCTTGGACCTGCTCCTCGCGCGCTTGCTCGCCGCCAGCGGGCGGACGGCGGATGCCGAGCGGCGGTTGCGCGAGGCAGCCTCCCGCAATCCGGCCCAGGCCGAGGTCGCCGCAGCCCAGGCGGAGGTCTTCACACACGCGGGCGATCTCGAGCGTGCCCTTCGCTCGGCCGAGGGAGCGGTGCGCCTCGCGCCGGGCAACGCGAGCTACCGCGAGATCCTGGTCCGACTGCAGCTTCGGCGCGGGCTGTACCGCGAGGTCCTCGCCGCCAGCGAGACATCCACCTCCCGGCCCGTGCGGCTCTACCGCGGCGTCGCGCGCTTCGAGCTCGGACAGCCCATCCAGGCTCTCGCCGAGCTCGAGGGCACTCGGCGTGAGGGCAAGATGCCGGCCGAGGCGGCCGGGTGGATGGCGCTCGCCCATCTCGCGGCCGGGCACCGCGCACAGGCAGCGGCCATCGTCGCGGCGCTCCTGGCTGCTCCGAACCCTCATGCCCTGGCGCTCGTCGCGCGCGGACGGCTCGATCTCGCCGCCGGGCAAGCAGACTCTGCCGAACGACGCTTCCGCGAGGCGGTGGACCGGGACCCCGATCTGATCGAGGCGCGCTGCGACCTCGGCCGCACGTTGCTCGGACGAGGGCGCGTGACGGAAGCGCGCGACGTGCTCGAGAAGACGGTGGCGCGGAACCCGTACTACCTGCAGGCCCGTTTCGAGCTCGGCCGCGCTCGGCTCGCGACAGGCGACGCAGCTGGCGCCGTGCGTGCGCTGGAAACGGTCGTGGCGGAGCGGCCCCAGGAGGTCCCGGTACTGGTCGCGCTGTCCTCGGCCCACCTTGCCCGGGGTAACCCGGACGAAGCCCGCCGCATCGCGGAACGTGCGCTCAAGCTCGCGCCCAGGAGCGCCGCGGCAGCGCTCGCAGCTGGCAAGGCGGCCGCCGGGCAAGGAGCGCTGCGTGACGCGCGCAAGCTCCTCGAGCACGCCGCGAAGCTGGGCGGGACGGCCCCCGAGGGCGCCGACGCGCGCCGCGCGCTCGCTTCCCTGAAGCGCCGCTGAGCACGCCTGCCGGCCTCGCTCGATCTTCGCCTGGGGCCCGAGGATCGGCCCCCTCACCCTAACCCTCTCCCCCGGTGGGGGAGAGGGGATTGGTACGGAATCAAAGGTACTTCTTACTGAGCCCTGCGCGCCGCGGTCGCAGCAGGTATCGTGAGCCGTAGCAGCGGCAGCGGATCCTTGCGATGGGTTCCATGGTGGGCACATGATCGCAGTGCGGTCGCTTCACATGTATCCCGTCAAGTCCGCGGCCGGCATCTCCCTGTCGCGGGCGGAGGTGGGGGACCGCGGGTTCCAGCACGACCGGCGGTTCATGATCGTCGACGGCGCGGGCCAGTTCCTCACTCAGCGGGTGCTGCCCCGCATGGCGCTCATCTCCGTCGCTCTCTCGTTCGCGAGCCTGCGGGTCACCGGGCCCGGCATGCGACCGCTCGAGATCCCGCTCGTTCCTTCCGGCGGCTCCCTCCGGCCGGTGCAGGTCTGGCGCGACCGCTGCGAGGCGCTCTCGCTCGGCCCCGGGCCAGCGCGCTGGCTGAGCGAGCTGCTGGGCGTTACCTGCGAGCTCGTCTACATGCCCGAGGCGACCCTGCGCGCCGTCGACCCGTTGTTCGGCCCGGGACGGGTCGGCTTCGCGGACGGGTACCCCTTCTTGCTCGCGTCCACCACCTCGCTGGACGACCTTTCCCGCCGCGGCGCCAGCGTTCCCATGGAGCGCTTTCGCCCGAACATTGTCGTGGACGGCGCCCCGGCGTTCGCAGAGGACCACTGGAAGCGCGTGCGCATCGGCCCCGTTGAGTTCCGCGTGGTGAAGCCATGCGCCCGCTGCGCCATCACGACCGTCGACCCGGCGCGTGGCGTCTTCTCCGGACCGGAGCCGCTGCGCACGCTCGCGGAGTTTCGCCGCTCGGAAGAGGGCGTGCTCTTCGGGATGAACCTCGTGCACGAGGGGGCCGGCGTCGTCTCGGTAGGCGACGAGGTCACGGTCCTCGACCCTTAGAACCGTGCAGGTCGCTCCGAAGCTCGTCCGCCTGCTCGGCGCCGACGGCGTGCTGCTGCCCATCCAGAACGGCGGCGTCGCCCAGACGCTCGCGGATCGGCTCGGCCAGGATCGGATCCTCGGGGGCCTGTCGAACCTCGGCGCGACGATGAACGAGCCTGGTTCCTACGAGCAGCGGAACGCAGGCCATCTCCTCGTCGGCGAGATCTCCGGCGGCGACACGGCGCGCGCCGAACGCGTGCGCCAAGCGATGAGCGGCGGCGTCGAGGTGCGGGTGACCACGAACCTCACGGGTGCGGTCTGGTCGAAGCTGCTGCTCAACTGCTCCGTGACGACGATCGGCGCCATCGCGGGCCGAACGATGCGGGAGTACGTTGCGCTTCCCCCCGGGCGAAGACTGCTCGACCTCGCGTATGACGAGGCGCTGACGGTCGCGCTCGCGAGCGGCGTCCACCCGCAACGCATGCTCGTGGAGCCGATACCGCCAGGGTGGAGTGGACACAGCGTTCCGGGCGGGGCGCACGACGCATGGCTGCACGACGTCCTCGCTTCCTACGGCGACGTGAAGCCCTCGATGCTCCAAGATTTCGAGCGTGGGCGTCCGACCGAGATCGACTTCATCAACGGCTATGTCGCGGACGTCGGACGCACGACGGGAACACCGACGCCGGCGAACGCCGCGATCGTGGAGACGGTGCACGCCATCACGCGCGGCGAGCTCCGCCCCGATCCTTCCCTCCTCGGTCGAACGCTCGGAAGCCTCGGCTGACGTGCGCAACCGGCGCGCGCTCACCGTTTCCAACGACCCGCCTCGACGAATGAGTAGTACCCGCCCGTCGCCACGATCACATGGTCGCGGGCCACGATCCCGACCAGCTCGGACGCCGCGCGCAGCCGCTCAGTGAGCTCTCCGTCTTCCACGCTCGCGGCAGGGTCGCCGCTTGGATGATTGTGTACGAACACCACGCCGTGCGCGCCAATGCGAACCGGCTCCCGAAGTGCATCCCGTGGTGACACGGGACATTGCGTGAGCGATCCCTCGGCTACCTTCACCGCCTTGATGAGGCGCCCGCGGACGTCGAGAAGGACCGTATGGAACTCCTCCCGCTCTGCGTGCGCGAGCGGCCGCATCAGCTCGTAGACGCGCGCCGGGTCGAGCACGCGCTCGCCGCGCTTCGGCGGCGCCCAGGCACCGCGCCGGCCAAGCTCGAACGCAGCGGCGATCGCGGCCGCTCGCGCGGGACCGATGCCCGGCTGCTGCTGGAGCTGCTCCGCGGGTGCCCAAGCGATCTCCGACATCGGCAGCGCGTCGAGCAGTCGCTGCGCGGCGTCGCGGGTAGAATTCATCCCGGCGGTTGGGCCGAGCAAGATCGTGAGCAACTCCGTGTCAGCCAGGACGCGCACGCCCAGTTGCTGCATGCGCTCGTGGCATGCCTCGGCGGCTCGCCGGCTCACTGCGCCACCTGGGCAGTCCCTGGTCTGGCGGGACCATGTGAATGGCCAGGCCCAGGGATCGCCTGCCCGTGGGGGATCGCGGTGCGAGGTCCGCATGACCGGGATCTCGACATCACGCCGCTCGGGCGCTTTCGGCGTGCACCACTCCATCCGCTATGACCATGGGCCAGTCGCCGAGCAAGCACCGTGCCCGGTTCGACGCGGCCTCTGACGTCGCAGCGCCCCGAGAATAACGTCCGCCGCTCGGCCCTGCCGTCCACCGCACAGGCCGCCTGCTGCTCCGGGGCCGTTCCGATCAAAACCCGCCCCCCGCTCTCGCGGGGAACGGGAGCGCCCCTCGCTGCTACTGCTTCTTCTCTTCCTTGGCGGCGGAGGCTGCCTTCGCCTGCTCCTTGATCGTCTCCGCGTCGATGACGATGGTGACCTCGTCGCCGACGACAGGGCCCGCCTCCACGACCTTCGACCAGCTGAGCCCGAAGTCCTTGCGGCTGATCTTGGTGGTGGCGCTGAACCCCCGGCGCGACTCTCCTTTCATGCCGGTGATGGCGGTCGGCGAGTAGCTCACGTCGAGGATGACAGGCTTGGTGGTGCCCTTCAGCGTGAGATCTCCCGTCACCTTCAGCTTGTCGTCGCCGGCCTTCTCAACCTTCGTCGACTTGAAGGTCATCGTGGGGTACTTGGCGGCGTCGAAGAAATCGGGAGACTTGAGGTGCGTGTCGCGATCGGCGACGCGGGTGTCGATGGTGGTCACGTCGATCGTCGCCTCGACGGCCGACTTCGTCAGGTCCTTCTCGTCGAGCCTGAGCGCGCCCGTGGTCTTGCCGAACTGCCCGCGCACGGTGGAGATGACGAGGTGTTTCACCGAGAACTGCGAGTTGGTATGGGCTGGATCGATGGTCCAGTTGCTGGTCTCGGCAGCAGCGAGGGCAGGGAGGACCGCCGTGAGTGCGAGGGCGAGGAAGCGCTTCATTTCTGCTCCTTTCGGGGAACCTGTGTGTCCATTCGATGCGAGAGGCCGACACGGCGTCGCCTGCGCCACCTGCTGTGGCACGGCAACGCATCACGTCGAGTCGCAATCTAACGCCCAGCCCCGACCGAGCCACGTCACCGGCGGGGCGTGCCGTTCTGTGCGCTGGATTTCAGAAGCGCACACCGACGCCGCCTGCGATCCGGAACAGGTCGAGTTGCTCGAACCCGACCTCGCCCGTGATGAAGAGCGGCCCCGCGTAGAGCCGCAGCCCGATGGCGAACTGGAACCACGTGAGCCAGTGATCGGTTCGACCCGCCCCGATGCCGAGGCCGACCGTCGCGTCGAGGCCCCGTCGAGTCTCGAACCGCTGCCGGATTCTCGCCAGGATCACGGGCGACCAGGGAGTCCTGGCGCGACGGCCGAGGTGGTATGCCTGCCCCAGTGCCCCCAGTTCGAGCGTCTCGAATGCCCAGGCTATTTCACCTCCGGCGAATCCCGCCGCTGGAAACTGGCTGCCCGTGTCGACGAGCGTGCCGCCCCAGGCCGTGAGGTGCAGGTGCTGCTGGGTCGGAGGCGAGCTCGCGTAACTCTCCTCCTCCTCGTCCTGGGCAGCCGAGGCGAGCGGAGCAGCGGCGAGGAGCAACGCGAGAGCGCGGGCGTACACCGGCCGTAGCATAGGCAAGCGCCGTCCGGCTCGCCACCCGTGGCGCTTCGCCCGCGCGTGCGTGCTGAGCCTCCATGGGTCTTTCCGCATCGGGGCTCAAGACCTGTCGAAGAACCAGTTGCGGTCGCAGGGGCCGGGGTGGGGCCCCGACGGCTCTGCCGGGCTCTGCCGGCGGGGCGGGGGCGGCCTGCGCCCCCGGGTACTCAAGACCTGTCGAAGAATGCCTTTGGCTTCTTAGCCGGGGTGGGGCCCCGACGGCTATGCCGGCGGGGCGGGGCGGCGCGAGCCCCGGGTACTCAGCATGCTTCGGGGTACGAGCGCTCCAGGCCCCCTTTCGCATTCCCGGGCGGGGCGACCATGCTGCTACCCGGGGCTCGCGCCACCCCGGCTAACGTACCCGAGGAACGTCTCCAGCATGCGATAGCAGCGGTCGATGCTCGCGATCTCGACCCACTCGCCGGGCTGGTGCGCCTGGGCGGTCGCGCCCGGGCCGAAGTTGAGCGCGGGGATGCCGGCTTGCGCCAGGCGCGCCACATCGGTCCACGCCTGCTTCGGCTCCGCCGCGGCGCCGGTGCGCGCGAGGAGCCGCTGCACGAGCGGGTGATCGGCGAAGGCGGGACAGGCCGGGGAGAGGTCGGTGGGGATGGCGGAGGCGCCGAAGCGCTCCGCGAGCGCGTGCAGCTCGGCCACGGCCGCCTCGAGCGTCTTGTCCGGCGCAATGCGGAAGTTGAGGTTCACCTGGCAGTGCGCCGGCACTGCGTTGCGCGCGTGCCCGCCCTCGATCTTCGTCGCCGACAGCACTTCCCGGAACGTGAGACCGCCGCTCTCGGCATCCCGCGGCCCCCTCCTCGACAGGTGCTCGAGCAGCGCCCACGCCTTGTGGATGGCGTTCTCGCCATGCCAGGGCCGCGCGGAGTGCGCGGCGCGCCCCTCGAACTGGAACGTTGCGTGGATCGAGCCCACGCACCCGAGCTGGACCGCGTTGTCGGTGGGCTCCAGGCAGATCGCGAGGCGGACGAGCGCGAGCTCCGGCGTCGCTGCCAGGACGTCGCCGAGCTCGTTCTCCCGGTACGGCCCCTCCTCGCGCGAGTAGAGCACGAGGACGAGATCGCAGAAGCGCGCCGCGCGCGGCACCATCGCCGCGATCTCCATGGCCACCGCCACGCCGCTCTTCATGTCGGAGGCGCCGGGGGCGACGATGCGGCCGCCCTCTTCGCGCCGCGGAGCCAGCCCCGGCGGCTCGTCGGGCTTCGGGACCGTGTCGAGATGGCCGCACAGCGCGACGAGGGGGCGTTCCTCGCCACCCGCCCGAGTCCCGGGCCCATCGGCTCCACCGATCGCGCCGCGCGGGGGCTCGCCCGCCGCTCGGGGTGGCCGGCCGTCCACCCAGACCACGAGCGAGTTCTTCACCCTGCGAACATCGCGAAAGAGCGCGCGCCCCCACCGCTCCACCTCGTCACAGATCGCGCGCTCGCCGCCGATCACCGAGGGGATGGCACAGAGCCGCTCCGTGCGCGCCGCGAGCGCCTCGGTCACCTCGCCGGGGAAGGTCATCCCGGCACTTACGGGAGCGCCCGCTTGCGTCCGCTGCCAGCGTGCATGGCCATCACACCTGCACCTCGAACTCGCGCAGAGCCTGGTTGAGCGAGACCTTCCGGTCCGTCGAGGGCGAGCGGCGCCCGACGATGAGCGCGCACGGGATGGAGTAGGTGCCCGCGGGGTATTGCTTGGGGCGAGTCCCCGGGATGACGACCGAGCGCGCCGGGACGCGGCCCTTGTAGACGACCTCCTTCGGCCCGGTCACGTCGATGATGGGCGTCGAGGCGGTGATGACGACGTTGGCCCCCAGCACGACCTCCTCCTCCACCAGCGTGCCCTCGACGATGATGCAGCGGCTCCCGATGAAGCAGCCGTCCTCGATGATGTTCGGTCTGGCGCCGGGCGGCTCGAGCACGCCGCCGATCCCGACGCCGCCGGCGATGTGGACGTTCTCGCCAACCTGTGCGCAGGAGCCGACTGTGGCCCAGGTGTCCACCATGGTGCCCGAGCCCACCCGCGCTCCGATGTTGACGAAGCTCGGCATCAGCACCGCGCCCGGGGCGACGAACGAGCCGTAGCGCGCCACCGCGCCCGGCACCACCCGCACGCCGGCCGCCTCGAGGTCCTTCTTGAGCGGGATCTTGTCGCGCGTCTCGAAGGGTCCGAAGGTTTCCACCGCGAACCCGGCCACCCCGAAGAACAGGTTCACCGCCTGCATGACCCAGGCGTTCACCTTCCACTCGCCCTCCCGCTTCTCGGCGACCCGGATCTCACCCCGGTCGAGCGCGCGGATGGCGTGCAGGACCGCCGCTTCGAAGGCAGGGTCCTTGAGCTTCGAGCGGTCGGCGAAGGCCGCCGCGACGCGCTCCTCCACCAGGGACAGATCGCTTCCAGCAAGACTTGGTCTGCTCATAGTTCGACCCTTCGCCAGGCTGCGATGGCCTCCTCGCACTCCGGCAGCGTGGGCACGAGCGCCACACGCACGTAACCTTCACCCGCGCCGAAGGCCGTCCCCGGCGCGACCACGATGCCTTGTTCGAGGAGCGCCAGCGCGTAGGAGGCCGAGGTCTGGCCCTGCGGGACCTTCACCCATAGATAGATTGTCGCCTGCGAGCCGTCGCAGTGCAGGCCGCGCTCGGCGAAGAAGGCGATGAAGCGATCGCGCTTGCGCCGGAACGTGTCGCGCCGCTCGGCCGCGTGCGCGTCGTCGGACCAGGCCGCGGCAGCGGCCGCGTTCACGAAGTCGGGCGAGGCGACCCCCGGATGCGTGCGCGCCCGCTTGAGCACCGAGACGATGTCGGCGTCTCCCGCCGTGAAGCCCGAGCGGTATCCGGTCATGCCGCTGCGCTTCGAGCAGGAGTGGATGGCGACCACGTTCTCCAGCTGCACCTCCAGCATCGAGAGCGGCCGCGCGCCGAAGTACAGGTCGGCGTAGCACTCGTCGGAGGCGACGATGAACCCGTGGCGCTTCGCCGCTCGTCCCACGCGCTCCAGGTAGTCGCGGGGCGCCATGGCACCGGTGGGGTTGTGGGGATAGCTCACCCAGAAGACGAGCGTCCGCGACAGCACGTCCTCGCCCAGATCCTCCGGCTCGAGGAGGAATCCGCGCGCGGCCAGGAGCGGTACCTTCACCGGCTCGAGCCCCGCGAAGCGCGTTCCGACCTCGTAGGTGCCGTAGCCGGGATCGGGCATCACGACCTTGGTGCGACGCGGGTCGCCGCCCGCGAACGCGAAGGGCAGGTGGAAGATGGTCTCCTTGGCGCCGGTGGCCGGCAGTACCTGCTTCTCCGGATCGACCTTGACGCCGAATCGGCGCTCGAGGAACCCGGCGCAGGCGCGGCGCAGGGCCGGCGTTCCCGCGGCGCTCGGGTACTGCGACACCTCCGGGACCGCGGCCCGCAGCGCGTCGCACAGGAACGCCGGCGTTGGCTCTCGTGGATCGCCCAGGCCGAAGTCAAAGAGCCGCTTCCCCGCCGCGCGGAGCTCTTGCTTCCGCTCGTCGAGCGCGACCATGAGGTTCGTCTGGATCGCGTCGAGGACCGGATTCTTCGGGACGTTCTTCACGGTTCGCCTTCTTCGACTCGGCGCTGGGGACTTTTGGGGGAAGCGGCGCTCGCGCCCCCGCAGGTGAGGTCGAGCGTGGCTCGACCGGAACTCCTTCTGGCTCGCCTCTGACCCTGGTTCGCGAGCGCGGTAAGGCCCGAGGCGAGCCAGAGAATATCGGCGGTGCTGCGAGAATGCATTATATGGTTTCTCCCATGCTCCACTACGATGTGGTGGTCATCGGCAGCGGGCCGGCGGGCGAGCACGGCGCCGTCCAAGCATGCTTCTACGGCAAGAAGGTCGCCCTGGTGGAGAAGGAGGCCGTCCCGGGCGGCGCCTCGGCCAACACCGGCACCATCCCCTCGAAGGCGCTCCGCGAGACCGCGCTCGCCATCTCGCAGGCTCGATCCCGTGACGCACACGGAGTGAATCTTCACGTCTCCGGCACGGTCACCGTCCCCGAGCTCATGGGCCGGCGCGGGCTCGTCACCGGGCGCGAGCACTCACGCATCCGCGCCCGGCTCGGCACCGCCGGCGTCGAGATGTTCCGGGGCGTGGCGAGCTTCGTCGACCCACACACCATCCGCGTCACCGTCGCCGACGGCTCGTGCCAGGACATCCACACCGACGTCGTCCTCCTCGCCACCGGGACGCGCCCGTCTCACCCGGCACAGTACGCATTCGACCACCAGCACGTGTACGACTCCGATTCCATCCTCATGCTCGACACGGTGCCCCGTTCCCTGGCCGTCCTGGGCGGCGGCGTGGCCGGGTGCGAGTACGCGTCGATCTTCGCGGCGCTGGGGGTGCACGTCTACATCATCGATTCGAAGGAGCGCCTGCTACCGTGGCTCGATGCCGAGCTGTCGCTCGCGATGCAGGACCTCTTCGCGCTGAGCGGCATCGACATTTACCAGCAGATCCGGGCGAACAAGCTCGAGGTGGGCGACCGCGACGTGCTCGTCTCGCTCAGCGACGGCTCGCGCCTGGTCGCCGAGAAGGTGCTCGTCGCGGCGGGCCGCGTCGGCAACGTGGAGGCGCTGAACCTCGAGGCCGCGGGACTCTGCGCCGCCGAGAAGGGCTTGCTCGAAGTCGACAACCAATACCAGACGAAGGTCCCGCACGTGTACGCGGCCGGTGACCTGGTCGGCTTCCCCGGGCTCGCCTCCACCGCGATGGAGCAGGGCCGGGTCGCCATGACGCATGCGCTGGGGAAGAAGTACCAGCAAAAGGTCTCCGACCTCCTGCCGGTTGGCATCTACACTATCCCCGAGGTCTCGTCGGTCGGCGAGAGCGAGGAATCGCTCAAGAGGAAGGGCCTGCCCTACGTGGTGGGGAAGACTCCGCTCAACGAGAACGTGCGCGCCAATCTCATCGGCGAGGCGATGGGGTTCCTCAAGATCATCGCCTCTCCCAAGGACGGCGAGCTGCTCGGCGTGCACTGCATCGGCCCGCACGCCTCCGAGCTCGTCCACCTGGGGAGCGCGGTGATGGCCCTGGGCGGCACCATCCACTACTTCACGCAGGCGGTGTTCAACTACCCGACGCTCGGCGAGGCGTACAAGTACGCCGCCTACGACGCCCGCTCACAGATGAAGCGCATGGGAGTGCCGGGGGCGCAGGCCCAGGTGCCCGCGGCGCTGCCCAAGTCGGCGTGAGCGCAATGCCGGTCGCTCGATGGCATCTTCGCGCGTCCCCGAGCCTCCCTCACCCTGACCCTCTCCCTCGCGGAGGGAGAGGGAGACGGGATCTCTCGATCTCCGCTTTCGTTTCCTCGCGGAGGGAGAGGGAGCTGATGGCCTGATCTCTACGAGCCGAGCCTGGCGTGGGCGGTGGCCAGCGCCTCGTGCACCTGCTCGAGCGCCTTGCGCGCGTCGGTCAGCTCGTCGCGCTCGCGGCGCGCCTCGGCCAGCTCGCGAGCGAGGTCGTCGCGCTCACGCGTGACCTGCGCCAGCGCCGCTCGCAGCCGCGCGGCATCGGTCGCACGCCCGTCCAGCTCGTCACCGATCCGGTCCACCTCGGCCTGCGCCTCGGCGCGCCCCTTCTCGGCTTGCTCGGCGCGCGCCGAGAGCCCGTCGAGGAGGCCCTGGCGCTCCTCGTCCAGCGCGGTGAGGGCCTGGGCTCGGCCGACGGCGCCGTCGCGCTCCTCCTCGAGCCCGCTCATCTCGCCCAGCATCTCCTGCAGCACACCCCGCTTCTCCTCGACCTGCTGCTCCACCGCGGCGAGCCGCTCGGCGGTCCTCCGGCTCTCGGCGGCGCCGCGCGCGAGCTCGGC
This sequence comes from Anaeromyxobacteraceae bacterium, assembly GCA_041500205.1. Classification (GTDB taxonomy): domain Bacteria; phylum Myxococcota; class Myxococcia; order Myxococcales; family Anaeromyxobacteraceae; genus Anaeromyxobacter_A. The sequence continues at coordinate 12,311 of JBGQLS010000012.1, forward strand.
GCGCGCTTGGTCGAGCTCGATCCGGAGCGCGCCCTCCACGTCGCGCGAACGCTGGAGCTGGACCTCCAGGTCTCGCACCAGCACCAGCGCGCTCTCGCCCGCACGCGCCGGCGTCTCGGGAAGAGCCGGCATGCTAGGGGCTGGCCGCGCCGCGGCTGCCACCTTGCGCTTCACCTGCAGGAGGCGCTCGCGACGAGCTTGGACGTCGGACGACTCGTCGAACAGGATAGTGCGCCGCGGCTCGCCCGTGGGCACGCCGGCCTGGTGGCCATCCGCGGCGGCCGGGCCTGCAGCCGGCGCGTGAAGCTGGGAATCGAGAGACATCGAGGCCTCGCCCGTCACCGACGTGGAGGTGGCCGGGTCCTCGCGAGCCACGCTCAGCGCGAGCGGGACCGTGGACTCGTCGGCAGCGCCATTCGCCTTCTCTTCGCTCCCATCGCCCGCAGGGAGCTCCGGTACCGGGAGCTCGGCCAGCGCCGGCGGTGGCGGACCCTCGGAGACTTCATTCTCGACGCTCGCGGGGAGCGAAGCCGCCTCGACGGCGGCTGGTTCCTCGGGCGCCGTCGAGCTCTTCAGTCGCGGGCGGAACTTGGGGGCGTTCGCGTCGAAGGCCTTTCTCATTTCAGGCTCCCGCGGCATCGGCGTGGGCACCAGCCGCGTGAACCCGCGCCATGATCTCGTTCAACATCGCCTCCAGGTCGGTGGCCCCCTTCGAATACGGGTCGAAGGCGAAGATGGGGCTCCCCTCGCTCGACGCCTGGGCGAACTTGGTGCACTGGCGGACGACGGTGGAGAGCAGATAGTCCGCGTAGTGTTCCCGCAGCGCCCCGAGCGCCTCGCGGGCGATCTTGAAGGTGTGGTTGTACGCGTTCACCACCACGAAGAGGTGCTCGATCTGGAGGGCGAGGTCTTCCTCGAGGCCTTGCACCGTCTCGAAGAGGAGGCGCAGGCCGTCGTAAGAGAGGAAGTCGGCCAGCACCGGGATGACGAGGTCGTCGGCCGCCATGAGGGCGTTGAGGTTGAGGAGGCCGAAGGAGGGCGGGGCGTCCATGACCACGAAATCGTACTGACCATCAACTTCCGCCAGCGCCTTGCGGAGCCGGAATTCACGGCCCGCGAGCGGCATGAGCGCGAGGTCGATGGTGCTCATGGCCAGGTTGGAGGGGACGAGCGAGAGGCCTGGCATCCCGGTCGGCACCGTGATCTCGGAGAGCGACTTCTTCCGGACCAGCACGTCGTGGAGTGTCCGCAGGGAGCTGCCGCCTTCCTTCCCCAGGCACTTCGTCGCGTGCCCCTGGCTGTCGAGGTCGATCATGAGCACGCGGTGGCCCCGCTCGGCGAGGCGGTACGCGTAGGAGGAGGAGAGGCTGGTCTTGCCGGTGCCACCCTTGAAGTTGAGGAAGAGCTGTCTTCGCAACCTCTGAGGCGCGGGGACCAGCTGCATCATCTCCCGCGCGCGGGCCAGGTCGTCGGGGCCGTAGCCGTCGCGCTTCCCGAGCGCCTCGGCGACCTGCTTCGGCGTCGCGCCGACGATCTCGGCGAGGCGCCTCGGGCTGTAGCGGAGATTCTCCATGGCAGGTCCTCGGTCAGCTCATGAAGAAGCGGGGGCCGCGCGCGACGAGCTGTCCCTGCGCCACGAGCGCACGCAGGGAGGCCTCGACCGCCGCGCGATCGCACGAGAGCGTCGCCGCGAGCTCGTCGCTGGTCCGGCCGCGCAGCGCCGTCCTGACCTCGGCCAGAGCGGCAGAGGCGAGGCCCGGATCGGCCTCGGGCATCGCGACGGCGACGGCGGAGTGGAGCAGCGCGCCTGCCCCGGCAGGTCGACCCTCTCCCCTGCCCGCTCCCTTCCAGGGAGGCGGAGCAGAGGTGGCCGTGGGCTGCGAGTGAACTACACCCTTGCTCACACGGACCGGAGCACGAGCCGGGACAGTGACGTCCTCCCCAGCCCCGCGTGCGAGCCCAGGTCCGAGGCCAGAGCCGGGGATCGGGGGGCGGGCAGGAGGCGAAGTGGGGACCCTCGTCACCGCGTTGCGCAGTTCCGCGGCATCCACCGCGAGCAACTTCTCCGTGATGCGCCGCGCCGCGCGCCGGCGTTCGGCCTCGGGAGCGGACGTGTCCACGGTCTCGCCCGACCAGCGCCCCACCGCCCGGGCGGCAGCCCTGCGCACTTCGGGTTGTGCGTGGCTGAGCGCCTTCGCCAGCGCACCCTGGGCGCGGGCGCTGGGGCGCCCGGAGAGCGCGACAGCGGCGGCTCGGGCGACGCCCGGGTCGCCATCGCCGAGGGCGGCCGCCAGCGCGTCGACGGCAGCCTCACCAGCCGTGAATCCGAGCAGCACGGCTGCCCGCCGGCGGACGAGCGGGCTTCGATCGCCGAGGGCCGCCGCGAGATGAGGCGTGGCCCGCTCCTTGGTGAGCGCGCTCGCGGCCTCGAGCGCGGCCGCGCGCACCGCCGGTCGCGGATCCGCGAGCTCCCGCAGGGCCAGGTCCGCCGCGCCCGGCTCGGCGAGCGCGCCCAGCGCGGCCAGGAGCGCAGCCTTCACCTCGGCGTCCTCCTCACGGCCGAGCGACGCCGCCACGAGGGGCGCGGCGTCCCTGGACCCGAGCGCGCGCAGGCCGTCCGCGGCCCGGCGCCGCGCCGCGGGATCGGCGGCACCGAGATCGTCGAGCGAGGCCTGGAAGAGCGCGCGTTCCGAGCGCGTGGCGAAGGTGGGCAATGCGCAGGCCTCCGCGTGCGAAACGCCGATGCGGCCCGCGGCCTCGAAGCGCGTGGCGAGCGCCGACACGGCGGCGGGGGTCACGCGCGCTGGCTCCTCGGCCGACGCCGTCACGCGCGCTGCCTCCTCGGCGGCCGGCGCCGCCGCGGTCACGCGCGCGGGCTCCTCGGCGGGTATCGCCGCCGCCCGGGCGAACTCGGAGGTAGGCGCCGCGACGGGAGCGGGCCTGGGCGCGGCGCCCTCGAGCTTCACCCCCGCTGCCTCGGCGGCGCACTTCCAGGCACGAAGCACCTCGATCTCGGCGCGCAGCTCGGAGATGAAGCCGGCGAGGTCGTCCTCGCTCCCGGCAGCGTCGCCCTCACCCGCCGGAGCGCCGGCCACGCGCGCGCGCTCGACCAGGCCCGAGAGGAAGCGCTCGCGCTCCGCCTCGAGCAGGCGCACGCGCTCGCGCAGCTCTGCGTTGTGCGCCGTGGCGACCGCCCGCTCGCCCCGCACCTGGGCAAGCGCCGTCTCGACCTCCACCTCGCGGCGGCGCGCGGCGCCTGCTTCCTCGCGCACCCGTGCGACATTGCTGCGCGCTCCGTCGAGCTCGCTCTCGAGGCTCGCGAGCCTGCACTCGAAGAAGACAATCTTCTCCAGAGCGCTACGGAGCAGCTCCTCGGGACTCCCGCTCACCCGACCTCCACCGTCCTGCCCAAGACCGCGCCCGACGTCTGTCTCTCACCGCAAGATCGTCGAATGATCCCGATATCTTGCAACGATATCGGGCAGCATACGGAACCGCAAACGAAAAGGCAAACGCTCAGGCGTGCCCCTGCTAGGGCGTCTTCGCCCGCCACGGCGCGCCCGGGACCTCCCTTACGGGCCCTCCTGCATGATGCGTCGCTCCAGCGGCTCGCCGCCGGCCGCTCTGTCCATGCGCGCATCGGCGGCCTCCTCCCGGTGTGGTCCATCTCGGAATCGTCGCGCCTCGTATTCGTCGAGCCGAAGTACTCGCGAATGGCCTTGGTGCTCTAGAGCCGGTCGAGATCGTCCTTCCCGATGGTCGGCGCCCAGGGCAGGAGCTCATACTGGGCGGCGCCGCGCTTCACGAACGGATCGCCGTCCCGCACTCCGCCCAGGACGTCGCCGGCGCTCTCGTCGGGAACGCGCAGGAGGAGCGCGCCGCCGTAGCGCGGATCGAAGGGCCCCGAGGCGAGGAGGAGCCCCTTGGCCTTGAGGTCGCTCAGGTAGGACCGGTGCTCGTCGACGATCTTCAGCACGTCCTCGAGCGGCTTGCGGTAGCGGATGATGGCGATGGCGTACATGAGGCCCAGTCTTAACGCGACCGCGCTGGCGCGTCACGCTCCGGGCTGCCGCTTCACCCGGGCGGCGCGCACCTTGAGCACGCGGCGCGGACTTGCCTCGCTCACCGTGAAGAGCCAGCCCCGGTGGAAGAAGCGGTCGCCCGAGACCGGGATGGCGCCGGCGAGCGCGTTGAGGAATCCTCCGATCGTCTCGTACTGACCGTCGAGCGGCAAGTCCCCGCCCGCCAGCCGGTTGAAGTCCGCGACGGGTGTGTCCGCACGGATGGTATAGGTGCCGTCAGCGTGGGCCTCCACACCCTTCCCCTCCTTGACCTCGAACTCGTCGCCGAGTTCCCCCACGATCTCCTCCAGCACGTCCTCGAGCGTGCAGATCCCCATCACCCCGCCGTACTCGTCGACCACCACGGCCATGTGGATGTGGCGCCGCTGCATCTCGCGCAGGAGCTGATCGACCGGCTTCGACCAGGGAACGAAGTGCGGGGGCCGGATGAGGTCGCGCAGCACGATGAGTCCCGGGTGCTCCATGAGCGGCACCAGATCGCGCGCGTGGAGCGTCCCCACCACTTGATCCAGGCTCTCGCGGTAGACCGGCAGCCGCGAGTGCCCTTCCTCGGCGAGGAGACGCAGGATCTCGGGCACCGGCGTGTCGACGTCGATGGCGATCACCTCCGTGCGCGGCACCATCACGTCCCGTGCCACCTTGCCGCGGAACTCGAACACGGCCTTGATGAGCTCGCTCGTCGACTGATCGGAGGGAGTGCCACCCGATCGCGCGTACTCCGCGATCGCGCGCTCCAGCTCCTCGAGCGGCGGCTGGGGCAGGGCAAAAGCGCCCGGACCTCGCGCCAGCGGCCGCGCCAGGAGTCCGGCGGCGCGCGCTATCGGCGAGAAGGCCCTGGCGAGTGCCCGTGCGGGGCGGGCGAGCGCCAGCGCGAGCGGCTCCCCGTGCCGGGCCCCGAGCGTGCGGCCGGCCGAGGACAGGAGGAGCGAGGCGAATGCCGCCACCAGCACCGCTGCCGCAACGCCCACCTCTCTCGCGGCCGGGAGCGCCTCGAGCCCCGCCGCGCCAGCCAGGACGCCCGCCCCGAGCGCCGTGAGGGTTTCGAGGACGTGCAACAGCCCGGCGGTGTTCTCACGCGCTTCCGCCAGCGAGAGGAGCGCGCGGGCCTGGAAGGAGGCGCTGGCGCTCGCCGCCAGCGCCTGCGCACGAGCGAGCCCGACGGCCGCGAGCGCCGCCTCCAGCGCGCTCACGAGCGCCCGCGCCAGGAGGAGCGCGGCGGCCGCGCCTGCGATCGCCAGGGCATGCGTGCTGCCGTCCATCGCGCAAACCTACCACGCACCTTCAACCTGGCCAGCCTACGGTCACCGCGTCGGGGGGTGCCTGAATCTGTTATAAGAGCGCTCCCTATGACGACGAAGATGCGCGTCTACGTGACGCTGAAGCGGGGCGTCCTCGATCCGCAAGGTTCCGCCGTCGGCCGAGCGTTGCACACGATGGGTTACGACGAGGTGGAAGACATCCGCCTCGGGAAGTACATCGAGGTGACGCTCAAGGACGGGTTGAACGAGGCGGAAGCGAAGAGGCGGCTCGACGAGATGTGCAGGAAGCTGCTCGCCAACACCGTCATCGAGGACTACCGGTTCGAGTGAACCAACCGGGGGGACGCGCGGCAGCGCGGCCCGAAACGCGGAGCCGCCACCGCGCCACAGGGAGAAGAGGCATGAACGTCGGCGTCGTCACCTTCCCCGGCTCGAACTGCGACCACGACGTCTATCACGTGCTCAACCGCGTCTGCGGTGCCGAGGCGCGTTACGTGTGGCACAAGGACCGGCTACCGGCCGGCCTCGACGCTGTCGTCCTCCCGGGCGGCTTCAGCTACGGCGACTACCTCCGCTGCGGCGCGCTGGCCCGGTTCTCGCCTGTCATGGAGGACGTCATCGGGTTCGCAAAGGGAGGCGGCCCGGTGCTCGGGATCTGCAACGGCTTCCAGATCCTCTGTGAATGTGGGCTCTTGCCCGGAGTATTGCTCCGGAATGCGTCGCTCAAGTTCATCTGCCAGGACGTCCTCGTGGAGGTGCAGGGCACCGCCACCCCGATCACCGCGGGCCTGCGCGGCCAGAAGCTCCGCATGCCTATCGCGCATGCCGAAGGGAACTTCTTCGCCGACGCGGACACCCTCGACCGGCTCGAGGCCGACGGCCAGGTGGTCTTTCGATACGTGGGGGGGGCGCCCAACGGCGCTGCGCGCGACATCGCCGGCATCGCAGGCGGACCGCGCATGAACGTGGTGGGGCTTATGCCGCACCCCGAGCGGGCGAGCGAGGCCATCCTGGGCAGCGCCGACGGCCGGAAGCTCTTCGAGAGCCTGCTCGGGACTGCCTCGTAGCAGCACGAGCTTCGCTTAGCGCCGCAGTCTGCGGCCAGGGACGAACCGACGAGCCTTGGCGCCCACGGCCCGCTTCGATGTTGGCGGCAGGGCGAGGGCGGGCTACGCTCACATGAGCGGATCCTGCCCCCCCGCTGGACGGCCCGGTCACCCGCGTGCAAGTCGATCTGAGAGGACCTGCCGGCAGGCTGGAGGCGCTCTACGAGGCGCCCGAGGCGCCGCGCTTCGCCGCGATCGTCTGCCATCCGCACCCGCTCTTCGGCGGGACCATGAACAACCACGCCACCTACCGGCTGGCGAAGGCCGTCCGCGCCCGGGGCGGCGCTTCGCTACGCTTCAACTTCCGCGGGGTGGGCCGCAGCGCGGGAGCATACGACGCCGGCCGGGGCGAGACGGAGGACGCGCGGGCTGGCCTCGCCTGGCTCGGCGAGCGGCACCCTCACCTGCCGTGCCTTGCCTGCGGGTTCTCCTTCGGTTCGTGGATGGCGCTCGAGGCGGGCTGCCCCGATGCTGCGGTGCGAGGCGTCCTCTGCGCGGGCCTGGCGCTCTCGCTACGCGAGGTCGCAGGCCCTGTCGCGCGGCGGTGCGAGAAGCCGGTGGCGGTGGTGCAGGCGGAGCGCGACGAGTTCGGCTCGCCGGAGGAGGTGGGGGGCGCGCTCACCGGATCGGCGGGCGCGCGGCGCCTGGCGGTGGTGAAGGGCGCCACGCACCTCTTCACCCAGGATCTGTCAGCTCTGGAGCGCGAGGCGGGCGAAGCGCTGGATTGGCTCCTGGGAGGCGCTCCGTGACGCGGCTCGGGCCCGGCAAGGTCGGCCTCTTCCTGAGCCAGCAGGCCGAAGAGCTGACGCGTATCTGGCGGCTCGCGCGAGCGGCCGAGCGGCCCGACGTCTTCCCCGGACTGCTCGACGACGTGGTGAGCCGATTCTTTGCGCGGACGGCCGAGCTCCTCTCGGAGAGTGCCGCGCCCGAGGACCTGTGGCGCGGGCTCAGCGGGCTCGTGAGGTGGCCGCCGCCGCTGGCGCCCGGCGAACTGACCCAGGAATGGTCCATCTTGATGGAAGTGCTCTCGGCGGCGTGCGAGTCGGTGAACGCGGACCCATCGGTCTCCGCGTGGCTCGCGCGCGCCGTGGCCGCTTGCGAGGTCGGGACGAGCGCGCTCGTCGGCGGCCGGGGCAAGGGACCGGCGGGGATCGTGACCGCACTCGTCTTCTCGCCTCTCGAGCCACGGCACAGGCGCGACGAGAAGGGTGAGAGCGCAGCGTAACGACTGGTGTGCTGATGGTTCCGTAGCGCGGGGCGATCCGCGTGACTCTACACCCCCGCGAACTGCACGCCCTCGAACACGAGCGTGGGCGTCCGCGACCCGGAGTACGGGTAGGGATCGTTCCCCACCGCCGCGAGGTGCTGCCACAGCTCGACGTGGTTTCCGGACACGTTCATCTCGCCGACGACCTCGGCGACCTTGCCTCCACGCACCCGGAAGCCCTGCGCGCCGAGCGAGAAGTCACCCGTGGTCGAGTTCGAGTTCCCGCCCAGGAAGCCCGTGACGAGGATGCCTTCCTTCATCTCGGCGAGGAGCGCGTCACGGTCCTTGTCGCCCAGCCTCCACGCCAGGTTCGACATGCCGCGCGTGGTGGGCCGCATCCCGAGCTTCCGACCGTAATAGTTGTCCACGTAGTAGCTCTTCAGCACGCCCTGCTCGAAGACCGGGAAGCGCTTGGCCGCGATCCCCTCCGCGTCGAAGAGCCGCGAGGCGAGCCCGCGCGGCACGAGTGGGTCGTCGGCGAGATCGAGCCTCGCGCTCGCGATCCGCTGGCCCAGCTTGCCGTCGAGGAAGCTGCGCTTCTGCTGGAGCGCCGACGCGGCCAGCGGACCCATGAGGAAGCCCAGGATGCGCCCTGCGGAGCGGTTCTCGACCGCCATGGTGAGGTGCGCCGACTCGCCCTTCCTGGAACCGAGGCGGGAGAGGGCGCGCTCCGCGGCGCCCCGACCCACCGTCTCCGGCGCGGGCAGCGCAGCTAAGTGGCGTGCGCTCGCCGCATCCCAGTCCTCGGGCCGCCGGCCATCCGGATCCTTCACGGAGACCTGGGCGCTCATCCCGAAGTCGGTGACGCGCCGAGCTCCGACGAAGCCGTTGCTGGTCACGCGGAAGCTCTCCGCCCGCGTGTCGCCGAAACCGGTCGTGACGGACAGGATCGCCTCGGCGCCCTTCACCCCGCGCGCGGCCGTCTCCAGCTCCTCGGCGATCCGGCGCCGCCGCACGGCGTCCAGCTCCTCGTAGTGGGGGTCCTCGAGGTCGAGGTCCACCTTCGCTTGCCCCTCGTAGAGCGCGGGATCCGGAAGCGCCCGGTGGGGGTCCACCGCGAGCTTGCGGGTGAGCGCGACCGCGTCCTCGACGAAGCGCTCCAACGCGTCCGGGCGAAGGTCGGAGGTCGACACGGACGAGTAGCGGCCTTCGACGTAGAGCTCGAGCCCGAGCCCGCGCGTCGTCGCTTCGCTCACCTTCTCGAGCTTCCCGTCGCGCCACTGCACCTCGACGTTGCGCACCCGGTATGCGCCGGCGGCGGCCTCGCGGGCGCCCTTCTTCTGCGCCAGCGCGGCGGCGTTCTTGGCCACGTCGAGCATGCTGTCGTTCTGCTGAGCCATCGTCTTCTCTTTTCCTCTCCGGACCCCTCACCCCGACCGTCTCCCCTGCCAGGGGAGAGGGGGCCAGATCTCGTTCAGCTCTTCCCGCTCCTTCGCCCTGAAACGCCTTACAACCCTGCGAGCGTTCGGCAGGGGGCCAGACCTCGTTCAGCCCTTCCGGGGCCAGAGGTCGTTAAGGCCTTCTCGCGCCTTCGCCCGGAGCGCCTTCGACCCTGCGGGCGCTGGGACGGGGGCCAGAGGTCGTTCAACCCTTCCCGCGCCCGCCCACGGTCATCGAGGAGACCCGGACCGTGGGGAGGCCCTGCGAGACGGGCACGCTCTGCCCGTCCTTCCCGCAGGTCCAGCCGCCCTCGTCGATCTGCAGGTCGTCCGAGACCATGTCCACCATCTCCAGCACCTTCGGGCCGTTGCCGATGATGTTCACGTCCTTGATCGGCCGCGTGAGCTTGCCGTCCTCGATGAGGTAACCGTTCTTCACGTAGAAGGTGAAGTCGCCGGCGCCGATGTTCACCTGACCGTTGGTGAAGTTCTGGCAATAGATGCCCTTCTTCACGCTGGCGATGATCTCGTCCTTCTTGTGCGGACCCGGCAGCATGTAGGTGGAGCGCATGCGCGGCATGGGCGCGAACTGGTAGCCCTGCCGGCGCCCGTTGCCGGTGGGCTTCACCCCGTAGTGCCGGGCGCTGATCGAGTCGTGCAGGTAGGTCGCGAGCACGCCGTTCTCGACGAGCTGCGTGCGGCCCGCGTCGTTGCCCTCGTCGTCCACGTTGATGGCGCCCCGGGCGTTCTCGTTGGTGGCGTCGTCCACGATGTTCACGAAGGGCTTGGCGATGGGCTTGCCGATCTTGTCCGCGTAGATGGAGACGTTCTTCCGGTTGAAGTCCGCCTCCATGCCGTGGCCGATGGCCTCGTGGAGGAGGATGCCCGAGGAGCCGGCCGCCAGGACCACCGGCATCTCGCCCGCCGGCGGCGGCGCGGCCTCGAAGAGGATCGTGGTACGCCCCACCGCCTCGCGCACGATGCGGTCCAGGCGTTCCGCCTCGTAGAACTCGAAGCCGGCCCGGCCGGCCACGTTGTACCCGCCCTGCTCGCGGCGGCCCTTCTCCTCCGCCACGCAGGAGACGTAGAGGAGCGTCATCGGCTGCAGGTCCTCGACGAGCCGCCCCTGGCTGTCGGCGAGGAGCACCGCGCCCGACTCGTCGCGGAAGTAGACGGTCACCTTCTTCACGCGCGGATCGGCGGCGAACACCCGGGCATTGAGGCCGTCGAGGACGGGCAGCTTCTGCTCGGGCCGGATGTCCTCCCACCGCGTCTTGAGCGGGTAGCGCTGCGGGAGGCGAGCGGGGACGTGGAATCGCTGCGGCGCGACCCGCGAGGGGCCGTCCGCGATGGCGGCCGCCGTCTGGGCGCACGTCTTGAGGGCCGCGGGCGAGAGGTCCTCGCTGTAGCCGTAGCCGGTCTGGTCGCCCTTCACGACACGCACGCCGACGCCAAGCTCCACGGTGGTGAAGGCGCGGTTTACCGCCCCGTCCTCGAGGGCCAGGTCGTTCGAGACCCGGTGCTGGAAGAAGACGTCGGCGTAGTCGCCCCCGCGCGACAGCGCCGCGCCCAGCGCCTCGGCGATCATGAGCTCCGTCACGCCGAAGCGTGCGAAGTAGCCGACGCCCCCCGACGCGCCTTCCGGCCTCGGCTGGGTACCTGCGCAGCCGAGCAGGAGATCGCTAGCAGCACCGGCAATGAGTGTTCCCGCTGACATCCTCACGAACCTCCGGCGCCCCATTCCGTTCGAAGCCATTCGAGCTCCTCGTCGTGGCGCCGATCTTCCGTACATCACTAGGGCAGAGCAGCGTGCCCCGCCTCACATATCGGCCGCGAAACTCTCCCACAGCCAGGCGCACGTCTCTATTCCATGAACCCACCAGGGGCGCAGACTTCTTCCCGGCGCTGGCGTGATGAAGTCGTCCCATGCCAACCGTCCACGTCGGCGATGCTTCCATCCACTACCGGGAGGCCGGCTCGGGCAACGACGTCGTGCTCCTCCTGCACGCGTTCCCCCTTCATTCCGGCATGTGGGCGCCCCAGCTCGCAGGCCTGGCACCGCGTTTCCGCGTTATCGCGCCCGACTATCGCGGGCTCGGCCAGAGTCGTCCTGCTCCCCTGGCCACCACGATGGGGATCATCGCCGACGACGCCGTCGCGCTGCTCCGCAAGCTCGGCATCCGCCGCGCCGCGGTGGCGGGGCTCTCCATGGGCGGCTACGCCGCGCTCGAGCTCTACCGGCGGGCTCCCGACCTCTTCCGCGGCCTCGCGCTCTGCGACACCAAGGCGACGCCCGACACCGTCGAGCAGAAGGCAGCGAGAGAGATCTTCGCAGAGAACGCGGTCTCGAAGGGACTCTCCTGGGTGGCGGACGACTTCGCGCCGAAGCTCCTCCGGCCTAACCCTGACCCAGCCGTGATGGCGACGGTGAGAGGGCTCGTCGGCACCGGGACGGCAGAGGGCGTCGCTGCGGCCCAGCGCGGGATGGAGCGCCGGCCCGACTCGGTCCCGACGCTCGCGCGAATCACCTGTCCGACCATCGTGATCTTCGGTGACCAGGACATGCTCGTGCCGCTCGGCGAGGGACAGCGCATGGCGCAGACCGTCAAGGGCGCTCGGCTCGTGCGCATCCCGGGCGCGGGCCACCTGCCGAACCTCGAGAACCCGCCGGCGTTCAACGCGGCCCTGTCGGGCTTCTTCGCAGCGCTGCCCGCCGACCGCCCGACGGAGCCACCGGAACTCGAATAGCCCGCCCGCGCCATCGCCCCCCGACCGCCCGTCGGGCTGGGGCTTTCCCCTCCAGACAGCCATGACGAACGCGCTCTCGCCTAGGCGTCCTCTTCCGGGGCGAGCGCGTCGGCCAGGGCGTCCGCCACCGTCGCCACCAACCGCTCCACCTGGGCGCGTTGCGCGGCGCCGAAGCCGGGGTCTTCCTCGGCTACCAGGTCGAGGGCCTCCCCGACGTAGATGGCGAGCGCCGGCTGCGACGCTTCCAGGGGAGGCGGCTCGGACTCCAGCGCGCGCAGATCGCGGAACTCCACGGCCGTGACGCGGGCGCCGAAGGCGACGTCGAACATCGCCCAGGTCTCGAAGACGAGATCGTGCGCCGCGAGCGTTCCCTCGTCCGGCAGCGGCACTGCATCGAGCCACGCCACGAGATCGGGTTGTGATCCCTCGAAGCGGTCGCGCAGCCGGCGACGCTCGCGATCGGAGAGGGCGTCGACGTACTTCCACACCGACTCGATGACGGCGGGGGGGAGCTGGTTTCCCCTGGCAGCGCCCCGCGGCGGCAGAGACGGCTTCGCGGGCGCCACAGGCTCGGCCGCCACAGGCTCGGGCGTCGCGGCGGGGGCGTCTTCGGCGACGGAGAGACCGCTGGCGAGCCGGTCCCATAGGGCGAAGAGATTGCCGTAGAGCCTGCGCGCGTCGTCCGCGGAGTCGAACCGCGGCTCGTCCGGAAAGAGCGCCGGGATGAGGTCACTTCGATCCTCGCCGCCACCCTGCGCAAGCTGGAAGCGTTCCGCCACCTCGTCCGCGTTGTACGGCGAGCCGGCTCGCCCGAGCAGGCTCGAGAGCACGTCCGGACCTTCGTACTCGTGGGTGATCTCGCCCTCTTTCTTCGGGGCACCGACGCCGCTCTTCGATCGCCGTACCATGGCCCACACTCTTAACGCGATCCCGAGTCCGTGGGATCTGCATCGTCACGCTCTCCGGACCCGGCGCCCGGGCGGGTCGGCGCGCGGTCAAGACCTGTCGAGAAATGTGAATCGCTCTGCGGCGTGGCCGGGGTGGGGCCCCGATGGGCTTTGCCCGGCGGGGCGGGGGCGGCCTGCGCCCCCGGCGAATCAGGGCAGGCCGCCGATCTTGACGCTGGCCACCGCCATCATGATCTCCCGCAAGAAGAGGAGCAGCGCGGTGATGAACGCCAGCATGGCCGCCACGAAGAGGACGGCCGCCAGGCCCGACACCCTCACGTCCAGGATCGAGCCCACGAACAAGGATCCGATGATCGTGCAGACGAGGAGCGCGCTCGTCACGGCCGCCGTGATGGCGAAGTTGACCAGGCGGCGACGCCGCCCGAGCGTCTGGAGTTCCTCGCGAAAGCGGACCAGCGACGTGCCCGTGGCGGTGGGGAGGCGATCGCCGAGGATGCGCGCGCGGTCGACGATGCGCACGAGCCGGCTGCTCAGCACGGCCATGAACGTCCCGAGCGCCGTGAGCAGGAACACCGGCGCCACCGAGAGCTGGATGGTGTGTGCGACCGACTCGACGGGCATGGTCACCTGGAGCAGCGATCAGTAAGAAATTTTCCGTACCTATCCCCTCTCCCCCACCGGGGGAGAGGGTTAGGGTGAGGGGGCCGATCCTCGGGCGCCAGCCCCTCACCCCGACCCTGGTCTAGCGCGCGTAGCGTTCCTCGAAAGAGGCGCGCACCTTCGGGTGTCGGCGCAGGAGGTCGAGCGTGAGATCGGCGTGCCCCGGCACGTAGCCGCTGCCGATGACGAGGCGCACGTCCTTCCCGACGCCTTCCGCGCCGAGCGCGGCGGCCGTGAAGCTCGTCGCCATGGAGAAGAAGACGACCGTTCCTCCGTCCCTCGCGCACAGGATGGCGGCCATCTCGGTCCCGGGAACGCTGGCGCAGTTCACGACCAGGTCGAAGAGGGCGCCCCCGCCCTGCTGGGCGCCGGCGAGGGCGCCCACGGCGTCCGTCGCGTCCAGCGCCAGGGTCCGGTCGCACACGCCCAGCTCCGCGACCCGGGCCAGCGCCGCCGCGGAGCAGTCGGCGACCACCACCTCGCCGCGCCCGGCGAGCCGCTCCTTCGCCATCGCGCACACGAGGACGCCGGACTTGCCGGCGCCGATGACGAGCACGCGCTGGCCCGGCTCGGCCTGGCGCGCGACGAGCGCGGGCGCGCCGCACACGTCGAGCGCGGCCAGCGCGACGCGCTCCGGGACGTCCTCCGGGAGCCGCGCCCAGGGGCCAGTGGCGAAGAGGATGGCGCGCCCGGCGCACTCGACGCGGTCGATCTCGGGCCGCACCGCGCTGATGTGGCGCAGCGCCAGCGGCGTGAGCGTGAGGGAGACGAGCGTCGCGACGCGGTCACCCGGGTGCAGGACCGCCGCCGCCGGGTGGCGCGGACCGACCTCCGCGACACGCCCGATGAGCATGCCGCCGGACCCGGTGACCGGGTTGTGGAGCTTTCCCCGGGCGCGCACGATCCGCTCCACCTCGGCCGCGATGCGCGCCGGATCCCTCCCCACGGCGCCTTCGAGCTGCCGGAAGCTCGCGGCATCCACGTTGAGCGCCTCGACCTCGATGGCGACCTCGTCTTCACCCAGCGGGAGAGCAGGGTCGAGCACCTCGGCTCGCTGCGGCAGGACGCCCACGGGGGCGACCACGCGGCGCAGGCCATAGGGGTCCATGCGCGAGAGGATACTCGCAAGACCGGCCGCGCGTGCGCGGATCAGCCTTCGAGCGACGCTCTCGCCGGAGCGAGCACGCCGTCCGCCTGCCCCGCCAGGACCTCGGCCTGGGCGAGCTCTTCGTGTCCGCCCAGGGCGCGCAGGCCCCGCGCTGCGAGCCCGCGACAGCGCGCGGTCTCCAACCGCGCCCCGAGCGCCTCGAAGGCCTCCGCGGCGTCGAGGAAGGCCGCCGCGGCTTCGCGGTGGCCGCCCTGGGCGGTGAGGACCCTGCCCCGCACCTGGCGCGCCACGGCTCCCAGTCCGCGTCCGCCGCGCCGCGCGGCCAGGGCCTCCAGCTCCGCCGCGTCCGACTCCGCCTCGGCCAGGCGCCCGCGCGCCAGCGACACGCGCACCAGCTCCGGCCGGAAGAGGGCGTGGCACACCACGCACTCCCCGTGCCGGGCGATGAGCTCGCTCGCTTCGTGCACCGCGTCCTCGGCCGCGTAGACCGCCCCGGCGGCGAGCCTGTTGCGTGCCAGGGTCGCGTGAAGCCTGGTGAGGGCGTGCCGCCGCAGGGTGGAGCGCTCGGCCACCAGGACACCCTCTCCCAAGAGCGCCATCGCCTCCTCGATCCGGCCACGCGCCGTGAGGAGCGTGGCGAGCCCGTCGAGGGCGAACGTCTCGCCCAGCGCCGACCCGGCCGCGAGGAACAGCCGCCGCGCCTCACGCAGCGCGGGCTCCGCGACGTCGAAGCAGGCGGCGCGCGCCGCCAGCGTGCCCTCCATGGCACGCGCCAGCGCCAGGGCGGAGGGCGCCTGCCGCCGTGCCGCGCGCGTCGCGAAGGCCGCCACGCCCGCCGCGATCTGGGACGCCGGCCGGTCGCCCAGCAGATCGTTCTCCCAGAGCGCGAGATGCACCTCGAACGGCTGCTCGGGGCCAGGGGGGCCTGGCTCGGGCACCTCGAGCGCGGTGGGCTGGCCCAGCGCCGCCGCCGCCATCACGACCATGTCCTGCGCGCGCGAGGCGAGGGCCCCATCGCCCATGCGCTGCGCTTCCTCGGCGCAGCGTCGCGCGGAGTCGAGCGCCTCGCTGGCGCGGCCGGTGTGCCAGTCGATCTGCGACAGGAGAAGGTGGGCCTGGGCGAGCTCGTCGCCGGGGCCCGTGCGCGCGTCGGCCAGGCCCGCCTCGAGCTGAGCCCGGGCATCGGCGCGGCGTCCACCCACCAGGAGCGCCAGCGCCGCGCCGCGACGGGCGCGGGCTCGCTGGGCGGGCGCTGGACACCACCCGGAAATGTCGGAGATGCCGCACGCGGTGTCGAAGGCACGCACCGCTCCGGGGAGCTCGGCCTGCGCCAGCGAGACGTCGCCGAGCGCCTCCAGGAGCTCGAGACGCTGCGGGCCCGAGGCGCCGCCGGCGTCGGCGAGCTCGAGCGCCGCCTCGAAGAAGGCGTTGGCCTCGCGGAGCCCGGCGCGCGCCGCGGCACGGTGTCCGGCCGTGACGAGGTGACCGAAGGCGCGGTCAGGCTGGTCGCCGGCGCGCCGGTGATACGCCAGCTCCTCGGCCGCGTCCTCGATGCCGCCGGGTGAGTCGGCCGCGTGCGCCTCGATGCCGTCGGCGACGGCGCGGTGGAGGAAGAGGCAGCGCGCCGGAGGGAGCGCGCGATAGATGGCGTCGCGCACGAGCGAGTGGTGGAAGTGGTATCCACCGCCATCCTCGTCGAAGATGCGCGCCTCGAGCACCTGGTCGAGCGCCGCGAGCGCGTCCTCCGCTCTCAGGCCGGTGGCTGGCCGGACCACCTCGAAATGGAAGCGCCCCCCCGCCACGGCGGCCGCCTCCAGCAGCGCCATCACGCGTGGACCGAGCCGCGCCACGCGCTCCCGCACCGCCGCGGCCGGGTCTCCGGGCACCTTCACGTGACCCGATTCCTGGAAAGCGCGCGCCAGCTCATCGGTGTAGAAGGGCGTGCCGTCGGTCACCCGGTAGAACTGGGCCGCGAGCGCCTCGCTCGGCGCCGTCCCGAGAATGTCGGCGAGCTGCTCGCTCGAGGCGCGCAGGTCTAGGCGCTGCACGCGCACGCCACGGGCGAGCCGCTCGCAATCCAGGTGGGCGAGGAGCATCTGCACCGGAGCGCCCGAGTGCACCGCGTCCTCGCGGCAGGTCGCGACCAGCATGAGCGTGAGAGCGCGCGCCGAGCGGGCCAGGAAATGAAACAGGTTGGCGGACGACTCGTCGGCCTTGTGGACGTCGTCGATGACGAGATAGAGGGGCCGGCCGCCGGCGATGGCCGTGAGCTGCGCCGTGACCGCCTCGAAGAGGCGCGTCTTCTCCGTCTCGGGCGCGGCGTTCCCCACCGCCCGCTCCGCGAAGGGGTCGTGCCCCGCCGTGCCTCCTGCCCGCCGGTAGTCGGCGAAGAGATCGGCAAAGCAGCGATAGGGGGTCGGCCCGGCCGGCTCGAAGGTGCCCGACACCACCACCGCGCCTGCTTCCTGGGCGATGCGCGCGCCTTCCACGGCCAGGCGCGTCTTGCCGACGCCGCGCTCCCCGAGGAGGACGAGCGACCCCGCGCCCTGCTCCACGAGGGACTCGAAGAGCAGGAGCGAGCCGGCGCGCCCGCGCAGAGGCGCTGGCTCGGCCGTACCCAGGAGGCGGCGCGCCGCTCGGCGATAGCCGTCGTAGGCGAGGCGCGCCTGAGGTGGGCCGAGGTCACCGCGGAGGAGCGCGTCCCGCAGGTCCAGGAGCTCCGCGCTGGGCGCGCCCGCTCCTCGCGCCCGCAGCGCGGCCTCGCACGCCTCGAGCTGGCGGAGGGCATCGGCGGGGTGGCCGCTCTCGGCGAGGAGGCGCGCCAGCAGCCGGTGCGGCTCCTCGCGGGCCGGTTCGATCTCGAGCACGCGGCGCAGCAGCGAGATGGCGACCGGGACGTCGCCGCGCGCCACCGCGGCCCGAGCGAGCGGAAGCGCCGCGCCGGCGAGCCTCGCGCGGAGCGCGGCCCTGCGCGATGCGAGCCAGGGTGAGTCAGGGTCTTCGGGGGAGAG
This sequence comes from Anaeromyxobacteraceae bacterium, assembly GCA_041500205.1. Classification (GTDB taxonomy): domain Bacteria; phylum Myxococcota; class Myxococcia; order Myxococcales; family Anaeromyxobacteraceae; genus Anaeromyxobacter_A. The sequence continues at coordinate 29,839 of JBGQLS010000012.1, forward strand.
GTCGCCTCGGTAGAGGGCGACCGCGACCTCCTGCGCGCCCGGGTCGCCGGAGGTCGCGGCGGCCTCGAAGACGTCGACGTCCACCCAGACCTCGGCGCGCATGCGGACCCGGCCTCGCTCCAGATCGACCCAGCGCCCGCCGAGGACCTGGCGCAGGTCGTAGAGCGCGCGGTGCAGGTTGTTGGCGCCGCTCGCGGGGTCCTTGTCGGGCCAGAGCGCCTCGATGACCGCCTCCCGCGTCAGCTCCCGGCCTGGCGTGAGGGCGGCCAGCTTGAGGAGGTCGGCTGGGCGGCGGCGGCGCCAGGACGCCTGCGGGATGGGGGTGTCATCGCGCACCACCTCGAAGCAACCGAGCAGGAAGACCTTGAGCGGCGCCGCCGTGGCCTCCGGCAGCGGGACTCGCCCCGTGTCACCCGCATCCATTCGCGCAGACTCCCCCGAATGGATCGTATAGCAGAAACTGATTGAGCAGGGCTGGTTTCGCCAGCGGGCGGCACGCGAAGCGCGGTGGCATGGTGGCCGCTCTCCGCCCGCATTGCCCCGGTCGGGCAGGGAGCCGAGAGGAGCGGGGCGCGCTAGAGATCTCCACCATGCGCTACCGCGTCTCGATGCCCGTGCCGCACGGCCACCTCTTCCACGTGGAGGTCGAGGTCGAGCAGCCTGGCGACGTGCTCGTCCTCGCCTTGCCGGTGTGGACGCCCGGCAGCTACCTCGTGCGGGAGTTTGCAAGGCACCTCGAAGGCTTCGCCGCCGAGGACGGTTCGGCCCGGCCGCTCGCGTTCGAGCGCCTGGACAAGCATCGCTTCCGCGTCGCAACCGGCGGCGCCGCGCTGGCGAGAGTCCGGTACCGGGTCTTCGCGCACGAGCTGACCGTCCGCACCTGCCACCTGGACGGCACGCACGGCTTCTTCAACGGGGCAGGGCTCCTCGCCTACGGTGAGGGCCGGCAGCGCGAGCCGCACCTGCTCGAGGTGGTGCCGCCGCCGGGCTGGAAGGTCGCGACGGCGCTCGCGCCGGCTCCCGGCGGCCGCGATCCGCTCGAGGTCGCTCGTACTGAAGCGGCTTCGCCCGCGTCCGGACCCGGAGGGCGGTGGCTCTTCGCAGCCAGGGACTATGACGAGCTGGTGGATTCCCCGCTGGAGGTGGGCACGCACCAGCTCGCCACGTTCACCGTTCAAGGGAAGCCGCACGGGATCGCGGTCTGGGGGCGGGGCGGAGACCTGGAGCGGCTCTCGCGCGACGCGCGCGGCGTCGTGGAGCACTTCGCCCGCCTCATGGGTGGCCTCCCTTACGCGCGCTATCTGTTCATCGTGCACCTGAACGCGGCGGGGCGTGGCGGGCTGGAGCACGCCTCGAGCAGCACCCTGCTCGTGAAGCGGTCGGGCTTCTTCCCGCGCGACGCGTACCTGGAGACCCTCGGGCTCCTCGCGCACGAGTTCTTCCACGTCTGGAACGTGAAGGGGCTCCGGCCCGCGGCGCTCGTCCCGTACGACTACGCGCGTGAGCAGTACACCAGGCTCCTGTGGTGGTTCGAGGGTGTGACGAGCTACTACGAGGAGCTGGCGCTGGTCCGCGCCGGGTTCGCCGAGCCGCAACGCTACCTGAAGCACCTGGGAGAGGAGCTCACCGCGCTCGGCCGCATGCCGGGCGCGGAGAAGATGAGCCTCGAAGAGGCGAGCCTCACCGCCTGGGTGAAGTTCTACAGGCCGGACGAGAACAGCCCGAACAGCGCCGTGTCGTACTATCAGAAAGGCGAGCTGGTGGCGCTGGCGCTCGACCTCCTGCTCCGGCGCGCGGGGAGCTCGCTCGACGACCTCCTGCGCGCGCTGCACCGGCTTCATGCTGGGCACGGGCTCCCCGAGGACGGAGTGGAGAGGGGCCTGGCCGACGTGGTGGGTGGCGACAGGGCGCGCGCCTTCTTCGATCAGTACGTGCGCGGCACGGGGCCTCTTGAGCTCGACCTCGCCCCCCTCGGTGTCGCCGTGAAGCGCCGGCGCGCGCAGGCGCTCGACGACAAGGGTGGAACGCCCGCCAAGCCGGAGCAGGGGGGCCAGCCAGGGTGGCTCGGCGCGACGCTGGGGAGTGGGCCGAAGCTGACCGTGTCATGGGTGCGCGAGGGGAGCCCGGCCTGGCGGGCGGGGCTGTACGCGGAGGACGAGATCGTCGCGGAGAGCGGGTTCCGGGTCGATCGCGCGGCGCTCTGGGAGCGCATGCGCGAGCGCGGGCCCGAGGGATCCCTCCGGCTCGCCCTCTTCCGGCGGGACGAGCTCGTCGAGGTGAACGTGCAGCTCGCCGACCCGCCCGAGGACGCCGCCTGGCTCGAGCCCGTCGAGTCGCCCACGCCCGAGCAGCGGGCAGCATTCGAGGCGTGGTGCGGCGCGAGCCTTCCTCCCCGGGGGGAGGCGCGCTGACGGCGAGTGCGACTGCCCAGCCGGAAGTCGCCGCTCCCGGCAAGGCGGTGTATGTATGCGTCGCCATGACCTTCGAATCGAAGCTGCAGGCCGCGAGGCGGCAGGCGATCGCCGCCCGGATGAAGCGGGACGGTGGTGGTGTGATGCTCCTGCCGGCCGCCGAGGAGAAGATCCGGAACAACGACTCCGAGTACCTCTTCCGCCAGGACTCGGACTTCGCCTACGCGACCGGCTTCGACGAGCCCACCGGGTGCGCGCTGCTCTTCGCCGACGGGCGGTACGCGCTGTTCGTGCGCCCGAAGGATCCCGAGCGCGAGATCTGGACCGGCCGGCGGGCCGGGGTCGAGGGCGCGAAGGAGATCTACGGGGCGAGCGAGGCGTACCCGGCGGGCGAGGTGGACGCGCGGCTGCCGGCGCTCCTCGACGGCACCGGGACATTGTGGTTCCGCCTCGGCCAAGATCCGGCCTGGGACGGGCGCGTCTCGCGCGCGCTGTGCGATCTCAGGGCCCGGGCGCGCACGGGCGCCATGGCGCCGCCGCGGCTCGTCGATCCCGGGCTCATCCTGCACGAGATGCGGCTCTTCAAGTCTTCCGAGGAGATCGCGGCCCTGCGCAAGGCCGCCGAGATCACGGCCGAAGCGCACCTGGGAGCCATGCGCGACGGACAGCCTGGCCGCCGCGAGTTCCAGGTGCAGGCGGAGATCGAGTATGCGTTCCGGCGGCGCGGCGGCAACGGTCCTGGCTACGGGACCATCGTCGCGTCCGGCGCGAACAGCACCATCCTGCACTACCGCGCCGGCGACGCCCTCTTGAAGGAGGGCGAGGTCTGCCTGGTGGACGCGGGCGGGGAGTACGGCTTCTACACCGCCGACGTGACGCGCACCTTCCCCGTGTCGGGGACCTTCACGAAGGCGCAGAGGGACGCCTACGAGGTGGTGCTCGCGGCGCAGGCCGAGGGCATTGCGGCGGTGAGGCCGGGCGCCACGGTGGACGGCGTGCACGAGCTCGTCGTGCGGCGGCTTGTCGAGGGCATGGTGAAGCTGGGGCTGCTGACGGGCGACCCGGGCGAGCGCGTGGCCGATCGGTCGTACCGAAAGTACTACATGCACCGGACCAGCCACTGGCTCGGCATGGACGTGCACGACGCCGGCGCCTACTACGTGGACGGGAAGTCACGAGCACTCGAGCCTGGGATGGTGCTCACGGTCGAGCCCGGCCTGTACGTGGCGGCCGACGACGCGAGCGCCCCCGAGGCGCTGCGCGGGGTCGGGATCCGGATCGAGGACGACATCCTCGTCACCGCGGAAGGGAACGTGAACCTGACCGAGGCGATCCCGAAGCAGTCGGCGGAGGTCGAGGCCTGCTGCGTGCGGTGACCCTGGACCAGCATGCCCCGGCGGGCCAGCGAACGCTTGACACCCCCGACCCCGGGCAGTAGAAACGCGGCCTTACGCGCGCCGAGCTTCCCGAAGGCAAGGCGTGGCGCGCAGTGCCCTCAAGACATATCGGGGAGTGGCTCAGCCTGGTAGAGCACTTGGTTCGGGACCAAGGGGTCGCAGGTTCGAATCCTGTCTCCCCGACATCTGAAGGCCGCGGATTCGCTACCCTTTTCAGCGGTCCGCGGCCTTCACTTTTTCCCGGTTCAGAAGTCCGCAGTGATGGCGCAGTGGTCGGGCTCGTCCCGTTCACGGGCGCAGTGGCTCGCAGTGGCTCGACCTCGCTCGCGGGCGCCGGGAACGCGCGCTCGATCGCAGCGCGCTGGTCCGCGATGTCGAGGTGACCGTAGGTGTCGACCGTGAGGCGAACGTCCGAGTGTCGAAGCGCCTTCTGCGCGGCGGCCACGCCTCCGGATCGGATCAGGGCCGTCCCGAAGCTGTGCCGGGTGTCGTGGAACCGGACAGGGCGCGGCAGCGCCTTCGCCCAGAGCTGGTAACCGCAGCGCGGGCACTTCCCGGCATCGGCCGTCGCGTGACGCTCTCGGAACCCGCAGCCCTTCCGG
>JBGQLS010000013.1:0-33195 GCA_041500205.1 Anaeromyxobacteraceae bacterium
CCATCCTGGCGCGCGTTCTTGGACAACCACGTCAAGGACCTGGTGGCGATCGACTTCTTCGCTGTGCCGACAGCCACATTCGGAGTGCTGTTCGGGTTCCTGGTGCTGGCCCACGACCGTCGGCGTGTGCTGCACTTCAACGTGACGGCGAACCCGACCGCGGAATGGACCGCTCGGCAAGTGATCCAAGCCTTCCCCGAGGAGACGGCACCGCGGTTCCTGGTACGGGACCGAGACAAGATCTACGGGGAGCGCTACCGACGCACAGTCGAAGTGCTGGGCATCGAGGAAGTGGTCACTGCGGCGAGATCGCCATGGCAGAACCCATACGCGGAGCGCCTGATCGGTTCGCTTCGGCGAGAGTGTCTGGACCACGTCGTCATCCTCGGGGAGATGCATCTCCTCCGGATCCTGGCCACGTACTTCGAGTACTACAACCGGGCGCGCTGCCACCTCTCACTGGTGGGCGATGCGCCAGAACCCAGGTCGGTGCAAGGACCCGAACTCGGCAGGGTGGTTGAACTGCCCGAGGTCGGCGGGCTGCATCATCGATACGAGCGGGCCGCGGCGTGATGCCGTGGTGTAGCAGGAAGGCAGGGGCCGACGGCCCCTTGCTCATGTACTCGCATGCCCGGGGCGGCCGGAGGGTATTCCATAGGGTATTCCCATCTTCCCCATCTCCGGCGCGAATGCGTTGATCGCCGCAGACGGCGTTTTCGGCAACCACAACCTGAAGTCGCTGTAGGAACGAGGTTTGTCGATGCCCGGGTGGTGACCGGGCCCTTCACGTGTTCCTCGCGGGTGAAACGCTGCTCAGTTCCCGCGGGGAGCACGTCGAGGTGTCCGGACGATCTGGCGCCGAACGGCAAGCATGGAGCAGGAGCCCGCGACCGTCGAGGTGTTGAGGGTCGCCGGGCGGGTGTCCAGCCCGGGTCGGTGGCCGCGGCCGCAGTCAGAACCGGTCCACGACCGTCACGCCGACCCCGGTGAACCCGTTCATGCCCACGAGCGCATCCGCCGACTCGTCGAGGGTGATGCGTCGGCCGACCAGGCGCTGCGGCTCGAGCTTGCCGCTCTGGATCATGCGAAGCATCTCGGGGTACGCGTGCGACTGCATCCCGTGAGCGCCGAGGATTCGAAGTTCCTTGGCGATGACGGCGTCCATTGGGATGGGCGGGTGCCGTTGGCCAGCGAGCATGAGGCCGACCTGGATATGCCTGCCGCGCTTCCTGAGGCTCTGGATGGAGTTGAAGCACGTCGTGGGATGCCCCAGCGCGTCGATGGACACGTGGGCGCCGCCCTCGGTGTGATCGTGGACGGCTCGGGCGACGTCCGCGACGCGCTCAGCGTTCACGGTCACGTTCGCGCCGATCGCTTCGGCCATCCTCAGCTTCTCGTCGTCGATATCGATCGCAACGACGTTCGCGCCCAGGGCGCGCGCGATCATGATGGCCGAGAGCCCGACGCCTCCGCAGCCGTGGACGGCGATCCATTCGCCCCCCTTCAGCTCCCCCTGGTGGACGACCGCGCGGAATGAGGTGGCGAAGCGGCATCCGAGGCTCGCGGCCGTGACGTAGCTCATGTCGTCCGGAAGTCGGACGAGGTTCCCGTCGGCGTAGCGGATCGCGACGTACTCGGCGAACGACCCCCAGTGCGTGAACCCGGGCTGGAACTGGTGGTCGCAGACGTGCTGGTTTCCACTCGCGCACTCCGGACAGGTTCCGCAGCCGCACACGAACGGCAGGGTCACGCGATCTCCGGCGCGCCAGCGTCGGACGTCCTCCCCGATGCTGACGACCTCTCCCGCCAGCTCGTGTCCCGGGACGTGCGGGAGTCGGATGTCGGGGTCGTGGCCCATCCAACCGTGCCAGTCGCTCCGGCAAACTCCCGAAGCTCCGATCTTGATGACCACCGCGTCTCGGCCCGGGCTCGGATCGGGCACGGCCTGCATTCCGGGCCGTCCCTGAAAGGCTTCGTACACCAGGGCTCTCATCGGGCGATCCTTTCCTCTTCGGAGAGGACGACCGACTTCGCCTTGAAGGAGAGTTGCCTCACGGCATCTAGCACGCTGCGCCTCCAGGTCCGGGGCGCCGCCCGATGGCGGCCGTCCGGCCGGTCGCTCACTCGCCAGCTTGCTGCGGTTTCGCTCGCCCTGACGGAGACGCCCCGACGACGCCAGTGAACGGACCGAAGGGCGAACCGATACATGCATCGGTAGTCTAGCGTCGATGCTTGGAGGTGCCCCGTGAAGCGCCTCGCGCACAGTCTCTACGCGCGCAGGTTCTGTTGGCGCCGCTCGGTGCTTTCGGGGCGATCCTCCGCCGTCCGTCCCGCTCGAGCCAGCCACGCTCCGCGAGCTGGCGCGCCTACTCGCGAAGCGCCTCGAGGGCGTGAAGACTTACGGTGCCGGCGGGTGCCCGACCTGCCATGAGGCGGAGGCGCGGGCGTTGCTGGCACAGCTTCAGAACCTGGCGAGGAACGTGTAGCGGCGTGCGAGCACTGCGCCGCCTGGATGTGTTGGCGGTGCGTGGTGTCACCACGCGACCTCCTCATGGTTCAGGGGATGAAGCGCGGCCGAAATGTGCGTCGTTCCGGTAAACAGGCCCTCGGTCGGTGGTCTCGAGTTGAAAGCCCTGATCGAGGACTGCGACGGGACCGATTAGGATCAACCCATGCGGACAACTCTTCTCGCGGCACTCATCCTCGCTGCGTCTCCGGTTTCGGGGTGGGCGGCTCCAAGCGCAACCGCATCGGCTGTGCAGGCCCCGGCGCGTGCCTCACCTCCTCGCGGCTCTTCGTGGTCGTTCGGGATCCTTGGCGACAACCGTGACGACCCGGACTCGGTGTTCCCGGCGATCGTTCAGCGGATCCATGCTGATGCCGACCTGGTCTTCGTGCTCCACCTTGGCGACATGGTGCGTAACGGCGGCGAGTCGCAGTTGAGGTTGTTCTTGAAGATCTCGGCGCCGATTCGCGGGTGCTTCTTTCCGGCGATCGGGAACCACGAGGTCCGACGCGACAAGGACCGTCGCGACTTCAAGGCCGCCCTCGGCCTGAAGAGCACGTCCTATTCGTTCACCTACAGGAACGTCCACATCGCGGTGATCGACGACGCGTCGCAGGAGTTCTCGGACGGCGTGCTGAACTGGCTACGAGCTGACCTCGAGACGCACAAGAAGGGCCTCAACGGTATCGAGCGGGTCTTCGTCGCGATGCACATCCCACCCGAGGGTTACGGGGTCGCCACCCACGTCGAGGGTGACAAGGCGGCGCGGTTCGATACGGGGAGTAGGGCTTTGCTGGAGCTCCTTCGCGCGTACTCCGTTGATGCGATCTTTGCGGGTCACGTCCATGGAGCTCAGACCGTTGACGTTACGGGTGGGCCACGGCTTGTGATCTCGGGAGCGGCTGGCGCCCCGCAGGGTTGGACAAGCACTCCCATGTACGGGTACCACCGCGTGACCGTGAGCGGCGCCGAGACGCGAGTCGATTTTGTCGAGGTGAACAACGACCAGCACGCGCCCGTGACCAGCGCCAGCTCGCATCAAGCGACGTGCCCTGTGATCGACAGCACGTACGGCGGTTAGCTGTCGAAGGACCGTCGGACTTGGCTGACGGCTCGCAGAAGGTGCCCCTTGAGCGTTGTCGCGGGGAGCTGAAGCGCAGGTCGAGGTGCCGCGTATCTGGACACGCGATGCCGACGCATCAGAGCGCCCTCGTCCTCATCCCGCCGCCTGAGATCTGGGATCCGATCCAGGCGATTCGGCGCGCTCATGACCGACAGTTTCGGCGCTGGATGCCGCACGTCACGCTGCTCTATCCGTTCCTTCCACGCGCCGAGCTCACCGGAGCGATCCCGTCCACGGAGGAAGCGCTCGCACAGGTGAAGCCTTTCGAGATCGCCCTGCGGCGCTTCGACGTCTTCGGCCACCGCGGCGGCACATTCACGGTGTGGCTCGCTCCCGAGCCGAAGGATGCCCTCGTCGCGGTTCACAGTGTGCTCGTCCAGCGCTTCCCCGAGTGCAAAGCGACGGGCCACTTCGATGGCGGGTTCACGCCGCACATCAGCGTTGGACAGGCCCGAGACGCGGAGCGACTCCGCACGTTCCGCCTGGAACTTGAGCACTGGAGGCCTCTCACGTTTGCTGTTTCGCGCGTGACGATCGTCGTCCGCAAGTCGCCTCCCGATGACGTCTTTCGGACGTTCGCGGAGACGCCGATCGGCGCGAGTAGCGCTTGGTAACGGGCTTGCCATCCTTGCCGACGAGTCGAGAGGGCTGCTCGCGGAAGACGAGGTCGCTCGGGAGCGCGCGGAAGGAGCCGTTCGCACCGATGAAGCTTGCGAGCTTGTAGATCGGCGCCGTGGTGGGACTGGCTACCACTGCCAGCCTGATGGGTGCAGGAGTTCAAGCGGCGAGACGGTAGTCGTGATGGAGTCCTCCGAGCACGGGAGAGGCGTTCACCGTGGTGCCGGGATGGAAGTTCGTCAACGTGGCCGGGGAGGCGAACGCGGCTGGCCGTCGCTGGCCGATCCCTTGGTGAGGCCGCGAGGTGTTGAAGTAGGAGCGGTACTCATCGAGAACGCGGTGGAGATGGCCCTCGCTCAGCAGGAGGACGTGATCGAGACATTCTCGTCGTAGGGAGCCGACGCATCGCTCGACGAACGAGTTCGCTTTGGGTGCAAGGAGGGGGGTACGGATGACTCGGATGCCTGCGCCCAGGGCGACGGCGTCGAAGGCGGGGGTGAACTTGCCATCATTGTCGCGGAGCAGGAATTTCGGGCCGATGCCGAAGGGCGTGAGGTCGCGAAGCTGCTGGACCGTCCAGGCGGCGGTGGGCGTCAAGGTGGAGGCAGCATGTAGAAGCTGCCGGGTCTCGAGATGAATGACGAGGAAGACGTAGTGGCAGCGGAACCAGAGGTCGCGAACTTCGACGAAGTCACAGGCCCAGATGCCAGATGCCTCCTGACGGAGAAAGGAGGACCAACGCTGACCGTCGGGCGGCGTGCTGCGGGCCTTACTCATGTACCGCTGGATGGTTCTCTTGGCGATGGCGATGCCAAGCTTGAGGAGCTCGCCGCGGATGCGCTCGGCGCCCCACAGGCGGTTCTCGGTAGCCATGCGGCGGATGAGGTCGACGACGCCGGGCGGAACGCGGGGAGGGGCGGGCGACTTCTTCTGGGAGCGCCACTTCCAGAGTAGACGGAAGCCGTCTCGGTGCCAGCGCAGAAGGGTGTCCGGCTTGACGAGCACAAGAGCATCGCGCCAGCTGGAAAACATGCGGGAGAGAGCGACGAGAAGGAAGCGGTCCCAGGCATGGAACTGCGGCTTCTTCGATCCGCGAGCAGCGACGGTCAGTTGGTGCCGCAGGAATGCGTTCTCGGCGCGAAGTTCCTTGGGGGTGCGCAAGAGGTCGGCAAGGAACCCTCTGGCGACGCCGGTGGGTCTGCCAGATGCGGGCGCCAGACGCCCCAGGGCAGTTCGGCGGACGGCGGCGCCAGCGCGTTCCCATAGACGGGCCGCGCCCGCGCAGAAACCCGTCGCCATGCCCGAGCAGTGCCCCAAGAGCTCCGCCGAAACAAGCTTGTTCCTGCGAGGAGGACAGACCACGCTGAGGTGCCCGAGAGTCTACACTCCCGGCGGAAGCGGCCGGATGAACGCAGTAGCCAGTACAGGCCGCTGCGGCCCAATGCTGCCGCTTCGACTGCCGAGCCCGAGCCCGGCGCGCTTGAAGCGCGCGTGGCAACGCTCACAGTTGATCTGGTCGGCACCTTGCTCAAAACTTAAATTTCGCTTTAGATGTGTGCGTGAGCCCGAAGCGCCACAAGACGCCGAGCTGGGACGCGCTCTTCGACGTGGCCGCGAGCCAAGAGGGGCTGTTCACGACTGGCCAGGCCGCCGAGGCCGGCTACTCGTCGCAGCTGCTGTACGCACACATGCACGCTGGCCGCGTGCGGCGCCTGCGCCGCGGCGTCTACCGGCTGGTCCACTTCCCGCCGGGCGAGCACGAGGATCTGGCGGCCGTCTGGCTCTGGTCGAATCGGTCAGGGGTCTTCTCGCACGAGACGGCCCTCGCTATTCATGGTCTCTCCGACGCGCTGCCGGCGCGCGTCCACCTGACGGTACCGTCAAACTGGAGCCGACGGCGGCTCCGCGTTCCGCGTGGCGTCGAGCTTGCCTTCGCCGACGTCCCGAAGCCGGACCGGGCCTGGGTGGGGCCCGTCCAGGTCACTTCCGTTCGTCGCACCCTCGAGGACTGCGCCGCGGCGGCCGTCGCGCCCGACCTGGTGCAGCAGGCCCTGAGCGAGGCGGCGACGCGCGGGCTCGTTCCGCGTGCTGAGCTCGACCGGATCGCGCGGCTCGCCCGTGGTGCGGAGGGGAGGGCGCCATGAAGGCGAAGACCTACGAGACCCCGGCCGCCTTCAAGCGAGCGCTCGAGGACCGGCTCAAGGCCGGGTCGAAGACCGGCGTAGACTTCGCGCGCCGTCGGCAGCTCCTCGTCTTCGACCGCTTCCTCGCGCGGGTGGCCGGCACCTTCGGCGATGGGGTCATTCTGAAGGGCGGCCTGGTACTCGAATTCCGGCTCGAGCGGGCGCGCACCACGAAGGACATCGACCTTCGGCTCCAGGGTAGCAGTGACGACGTGCTGCCGAAGCTCCGGGCCGCCGGGCAGCTTGACCTCAACGACTTCATGACCTTTGAGGTCGGGGCGAATCCTGACAACCCGGAGATCACGGGCGACGGCGTCCAGTACGACGGCTTCCGCTACCGCGCCGAGTGTAGACTCGCCGAGAAGGTCTACGGACAGCCCTTTGGCGTCGACGTCGCGTTCGGTGACCCTCTGCTCGGCGAAGTCGAGCAGTTCACCGCGGAGGACGTGCTCGCCTTCGCGGGCATCGCGCCGCCGACGCTGCGCCTCTACCCCGTGGAGACGCATCTTGCCGAGAAGCTCCACGCCTACACCCTGCCGCGCTTGCGACCGAACACACGGGTGAAGGACCTGCCAGACCTCGCGCTCCTCGGGACCATCCGGGAGCTCGATGCCGAGATGGTCCGTGCCGCGCTTCAGCGGACGTTCACGTTTCGTGGCGTCCAGCCGCTGCCAGCCATTTTTCCATCGCCGCCGGAGGCGTGGGCCGTGCCGTACGCCCGCATGGCGGAGCAGGACGGACTGCCGTGGCGGACGCTCGGCGAAGTGGAGTCGACCGCCAGAGCGTTTCTGGATCCGGTCCTCGGGGGACCGCTCCGCGGTAGATGGAGCCCGAGCCTCTGGAAATGGTCTCCCTGACGAGGCTCCTGAATGGGAGATAAGTCCAAACCGTTCAGAGCGCGTACTTCCAGTCGCGACTCGGCGCGCGCTCCGGTGCCAGTCGGGCCGAGCCCAGTCGTGAACAGGCAGCTTCCAACGCGCGCCAAGGAAGCGCTGCTGGCCGAAGTCGCGCAGCAGGAGGCGCTCCTCCGGGATCTCGACCGCCAGCGCGATGAGGCACGTGCCCGCCTCGACACCCTCCACGGGCAGGCTGCGGCCGCGGAGCGCGCCCGGTCGCAGCCTGGGCCCGCGCCAGCCGCGCCAATCCTTCCCATAGGCGAATCGCCGCCTCCGTCAACCGGCATCGACAAGCTCCGGCTCTTCCGCGACCTCTTTCGCGGCCGCGAGGACGTTTACCCGAGGTACTGGGAGAACCTCGCGAAGGAGAAGAAGGGCTACTCGCCTGCCTGTGCGAACGAGTGGAAGCAGGGGGTGTGCGACAAGAAGCGCGTCAAGTGCGGGGCGTGCCCGAACCAGGCATTCATCCCCGTCAGCGACCAGGTGATCCTCGACCACTTCAAGGGCCGCCACATCATCGGTGCCTACCCGATGCTCGAGGACGAGACCTGCTGGTTTCTGGCGGCCGACTTCGACGGGACCTCCTGGAAGAAAGACGTCGCTGCGTTCGTCGAGACCTGCCGCTCCGCCGGCGTGCCACCTGCGGTGGAGCGCTCGCGCTCCGGCAACGGTGCCCATGTTTGGTTCTTCTTCTCGACCCCGGTGGCGGCCAACCTGGCGCGTCGGATGGGCTGCTACCTCATCACCGAGACGATGGCGCGGCGCCACCAGCTGAGCATGGAGTCGTACGATCGGCTGTTCCCGAACCAGGACACCATGCCACGCGGGGGCTTCGGCAACCTCATCGCCCTGCCGTTCCAGGCCAGGGCACGCAAGCAAGGCAACACGGTATTCCTCGACGACACCTTCAAGCCCTGGCCGGACCAGGGGGCGTATCTCGCGAGCATTCCGCGGATCCCACCTGACTTGGTCGAGCGCCTTGCGCGCGAGGCGTCTCGCAACGGGCTCGTTGTCGGCGTACGCGCATCGGAGCTCTCGGAAGAGGAGGACGCGGCGCCGTGGACGCGGCTTCCTTCTGGAAGTGCGCGCTCGCCGCGTATTGCTGGTCCACTCCCCGCCGAGTTGCAGGTGGTCCTCGCGCAGCGGCTCTTCGTACGGAAGGCCGGGATACCGTCGACGCTGCTCAACCAAGTGCAGCGGCTCGCCGCTTTTCAGAACCCCGAGTTCTACAAGAAGCAGAGAATGCGGCTGTCCACGCGGGGCACGCCGCGGGTCATCTCCTGCGCGGAGGACTTCCCGGAGCACCTCGCCATCCCGCGCGGCTGTCGGCTCGACCTCGAGGTGCTTCTGCGCGAGCATCAGGTGAAGCTCGCGCTCAAGGACGAGCGGCACGAGGGCGCCGAGCTGGACGTGACCTTTCATGGTGAGCTCACGCAGATCCAGCAGGCCGCCGCGGGAGCCCTCCTCAAGCACGATACCGGCGTATTCGTGGCACCCCCCGGCATTGGCAAGACAGTCCTCGGGACGTACCTGGTGGCGCAGCGCCGGCGGAGCACACTCGTCCTGGTGCATCGGCAGCAGCTCCTCGACCAGTGGCTCGCCCAGCTCGCGATGTTCTTGGGCATCGACGAGAAGGAGATCGGGCAAATCGGAGGCGGCAAGAAGAAGCCCAACGGGCGGCTCGACGTCGCGATGTTGCAGAGCCTCACGCGCAAGGGCAGCGTCGACGAATGCGTTGCACGCTACGGCCAGGTCATCGTGGACGAATGCCACCACATCCCCGCGTTCTCCTTCGAGCGGGTGCTGAACCAGGTCACCGCGAGATACGTCGTCGGGCTGACGGCGACGCCGCAGCGCCGCGACGGCCACCACCCGATCACCGAGATGCAGCTCGGCCCGGTGCGATTCACGGTGGACGCAAAGAGTCAGGCCGCGAAGCGCCCGTTCAATCACCGGTTGATCGTGCGCGACACCGGCTTTGTTTCTCGCGCGGGGAACGCCCCTGGCACCATCCAGGACTGCTACCGCGAGCTCGCCACGGACGATGCTCGCAACCGGCTCATCGTCGACGACGTCATCAAGGCCATCCAGGATGGGCGCTCGCCGATCTTGCTCACGGAGCGCAAGGACCACCTCCAGTACTTCGCCGAGCGGCTCAAGAGCTTCGTTCGGCACGTAGTGGTTCTGCAGGGCGGCACCTCACGCAAGGAGCAGAAGGCGCGCGGCGAGAAGCTGAGCAGCATCCCCGACGACGAGGAGCGCCTGCTCCTCGCGACAGGGCGGTACATCGGCGAGGGCTTCGACGACGCGCGGCTGGACACGCTGTTCCTAGCGCTGCCGATCTCGTTCAAGGGTACCCTGGTGCAGTACACCGGCCGCATCCACCGACTGCACGCGCGTAAGACCGAGGTGCGGATCTTCGACTACGTCGACCACAGCGTGCCGATGCTGCTCAAGATGTTCGAGAACCGGCTGCGCGGCTACCGGGCGATCGGATACGCCCGCGACGAGGCTCCGCTCGGGTTCGCGCCACCGCCAGAGGAACCGACCATCGAGTACGACGAGGAGGCGCTACGCCACTTCGACCAGGACGAGTGACGCGGGGGACGCATGCCCACCAATCGGAGTCTGCTGGCCACGATGACCCAGGAGCCCTTTCAGCCGGTCCGGCTCTCCTACTCGATCCCTGACCGCTCGTTCGTGGCCGAGAGGCTTCGGCTTCTGCGGTGCATGGTCGAGGTGCCCGCGGAACGGTGCTGGCAATGGCTGTTTCACGTCGAGGCGGCGTCGCTTCAACTCGCCGCTGGGTACGATGCGGTGCCGGTGGAGAAGCGACCGATCGTGCTCGGCCGGATCCGCTTCCCGAAGAATGGGGGAATGACCATTCAGACCAATTCGATCGAGCGGGCGATCGGAGCGGCCCGGTTCTTCGCGCCATACTTCGGGCCCCAGGTCGTCGCCAGGAGGTGCCGCTTGGTCAACCGGTGCTTCGCCGCCGATGAGGGTCATCCGGACAAGCTCATGAAGACCCTCGACCAAGGCGTCACCGTGATCGACCCGAGCCTGGCCGAGGCGGCCTTCTCGCGGGAGTTCAAGGGCGTGCGCACGAGGCAAGACGCAGAGCGCGCCGCCGCGGCGAGCGTGGAGCGAAGACTCGCGAACAAGGAGGATATCCCCATGGTCGAGGACTTTCCCTTGGCCCCGGAGGAAGAGACGCCCGACTTCAGACACCTGGCGACTGCGTTGGGGTTCCGCTTCGTCCGCGCCGTCGAGCACTGGCGCGGCAACACCCACCTGACGCTCGCCGCGATCATCGTTCGAACGGTCGAGGAGGGGCAGCGGGCCCCCGGCGGCCGCAGGGGGTAGGGGGCTGTCGAACGCCGCTGGAGGAACCATGGATCAAATCCCTGTTCCAGCCGTCGGCGCCGCCGAGGTCCTCGCGTCAGCGCCGAACGAGGGCGGCGATGTCCTCACCTCGGATGTAGTGGACGCCCCCGAACATGCGGGCCGGCAGGGCACCGCGCTTGATGAGGCGATACGCGAGCGCGCGGCTGATCCCCCCGGCGCGGACGAGATCCCGGACGGAGCGCCAGTCCTCACCGGCCGGTGGACGGCCGGCCGCGCGCGCCAAGGCGTAGGCCTCGAGGTCCTCCTGCCGCACTCGGCGGACCGTGCCGAAGAGGCGGCATCGCAGCTTGCCCGCGTTGATCGCGTTGTGGACCGTGGCGACGCTGACGCCGAGGCGCTGGGCTACGGCGGTCACCGGCAGGAGGGCCTCCGGCCGGAGAAACTCGAACTCCGTTCGCCGCAAATCCGCCGCAACTCGTCTCTGGAACGGGTATCCATCTGCTCCATTGGGTGTATCCCGTGGCAGATCTTCGACGGAGTCCGACTCGACGACTCCAGTCGTGTCGAGGGCTTGCGAAGAGGTGCCAAGCCCTGCCTCGGGACGGACCGACTCGAGGTCAGGTTCGGGACCAAGGGGTCGCAGGTTCGAATCCTGTCTCCCCGACCATCTAAGCCCCTGTTACTAAAGGCGATTTCCGCCTGGTGACAGGGGCTTTTTGGTGGCCGCTCGGGTCCAGGTGACTCGCAGGTTACCGGTGACGGGCCAGGGCCCTTGCTCGACCACGTCATCGTTCTCGGCGACGAGCATCTTCGGCGGCTGCTCGGCGAGTACCTGGCTTATTACCATAGGGATCGGACGCATCTCGGGGTTGACAAGGACGCGCCATTGGCTCGTCCCGTGGACCAGCGCCCCGCAGGCGCCGCCGCCGTACATGCCCATCGTCGGGTAGGTGGCCTCCCCCACTGGTACGAGTGGGCCACGGCCGCGTAGGCAAGCGGTTCGAAGGGCCAGGACCTCTGGGCAGTTGCACCGGTTCGCCAGTCGGCGGACGAGGCAGGCCGGATGCACGCGGACGATCACCCAGTCCGCTACGCATCGCACACCGCTCGTCTCCGGCTACCTGAGTGGCGGATCGAGTAGTGGCGAGCCACAGGGGCTCGGAGTTGGTTCGGTGCGGCGCAAGCGAAGCGAGCCGCGCAGCCGTCTGGATCTCACGGCCGCGCGGCCCAGTTCCCGGGTTGAAAGCCTACGGGGTACTCCAAGTGTTGCGCAAGAACTCCTGCCGGTTCCAGTTGCCCCCCACCTCCTTCTCGGTGGGGCTTGTTGCGGAGCGATCCACTTTCAGCTCGCCACTCCCGCCGCCTGCGCCAGCGTGCTCGTCGGAGGGGTTCAGCGGGTGCTCTTGCCCGCCGGCCGCCTGCCGGTGCGCCGAGCCTGGGTACCAATCAGTCACGTACTCCGGACCTTGGCCCGCTGAAGGTTCCGCGCTCCGGTACGTGGTGCCGCCCTCTGCAGGGGGACTGCTCGAGGCCGCTCCCTCGGCGTGAGCTGCGGTGGCCGCCAGCATGGCCATGGAAGCGAGGCACGTCTTCAGTTTCATTCCCATGATGTTCTCCTTTGTGGCGGGTCTATCGTTCCGCTCGCCGTGCACAACGCGCAATCGGCCAGATAGTTCCGGAGCGAATGAGCCTCACGCGATGGAACGACCTGCCTGTGCCGGCGTTGTGCGAGACGAGCGATGCCGCTGAGACTGCCGGGGTTCCTCACTCTTCTCTCGTCGTGCGGGTGCTCGTGTTAGGCGCGAATAGGATTCCTCAGCTCGGGGGAGGCCCTCGGCCGCGGTATCCAGAATTCCCAGTGACGTTCGAGAAGGGCGACTCCATCGACGTCACACCGGAGCCGCAGCAGGGTCAGCTACCGCACGCTTCCGCCGCGGCACGCCGCTCGCTGTCGCCTATAAGAAGGTCCACACGTAACGCGGTCCTATCCTGACGCCTCGAGCCCCTTACGATGATCCGTATCGCGCTCGTCGTCACCGATTACGTGCACACCAACGGCGGCCTCACCAGCCATCGCAAGTGCAGGAACAACGACGCGACGATCGCGTCGAGGAAGACGAAGAGAGGAGACAGCTCGGAAGGCAACCCGGTCCACTGAGCGATTGAGCACCCGGCGAGCGGCGCGCGCTCACGCTTCTCGCGTGGGTGCGCCGTCGCCATGTCGGTCAATCCTTTTAGGATCTGGCGAGGTAGAAGACTATCTGCTCGAGCTTCCGTGGCTCGGCGTTGAGCCCGTTCTCCACCATCCTCGCCACGAGCTCCCTCGCCTCGGCCTCGGACTTAGGTGGTGACTGCTCCACCTTGATGAGAGAGTGACAGCCGTTGCACGTCGACGCCTTGGCCCGGCGGGTGTCACAGCTCCACCCACGCTATCTCGGTGAAGGCGAGGCGGCTGGAGGATGCAGGAATGGAAGTCGGCAGCTCATCCGGTGCGGCCAGAGACTTCGAGCAGCACCGGCCCCCCCTCCTCGGCATCGCCTACCGCATGCTCCGCAGCGGAATCTCGTCGTGATCATCAAGAACGGACAGGGCTTCAAGAACACCTTACCGATGCTTACCTCGGCGAGGCGCTAGAGGCCACTTCTCGCGCCTGTCACATGTAGGAGCAAGGCCCTCAGCCGAATTCGCCGGGCGCGATCGAATCTCGAGAGGCAACGTCCTCTTCAGAAATCTACAGGAGGGAACGTGGGCCGATGCGGATGGCTCGACGCCGTCCGCACCGGCCTCACCAGGTCTCCATCACTCGACGACGAACTGCATGTGCATGTTGCCGTGCCCGGCGCCGCAGAAGTGATCGCATATGGCGGTGAACCGACCGGCGACCTGCGGCGTGAAGGTCACTTCCGTCGTCTTCCCGGGCTCGATCTGGGCGTCGATACCGAGCGCCTTCATGTACATTCCGTGTGTCACGTCCGCGCTGGCGATCCGGATCGTGACCGGCTCGCCCTTCTTCAACCGCACCTCGCCCGGGCTGAACTCGAAGCGCTTCGCCGCGATGGTGATGACTCGCGGTTCCTGGGCCCGCGCCGCCGGGGCACTCCCGAGGAGCGCCAGCGCGACGAGCCCGATCTGCGACAACCTGCCGAATCCAACGTTCATGGGTGAATCTCCCTCTTTAGTCTTCCAGTGAAGTGGGCCTGAGCAACTGCTGAAATCCCTCGGTCCCGGAGTGCTCGCGCATGGTCAACTCGACCTCCTCCATGCCGAGGGAGAGCGTGGAGGGGGGCGCGCCGGCGCTAGCGTGGATGACGCGCGCGCCGAGGTTGCGGAAGGGGTGCTCCGCGTCGAACGGGAGCGGCTTCTTCTCGGCCGTCTTCTCCGGGTCGGGGAAGCCGAAGATGAGCGAGCGCGAAGCGACGTGGCGGCAGTGCGGACCGTCGTGGACGTGCTCGCGGTGGATGTGGCCGTAGAGCACTGTGACGTTCTCGTACGGCGACAGGACCTTCATCACCTCGTCGCCATCCCGGGTGAACCACTCCCATTCCGGCTTGAGATCGAAGAGCGGCCGGTGGGTGAACACGATGATGGGTGTCGTGGCGGAGTAGCGCACGAGGTCCTTCCTGAGCCAGTCGATCCGCTCGGCGCCTACCTCTGGCTTCGGACGGGAGACGTTGTCGAGCGCCACGAAGTGCACGCCTCGGTGGTCGAACGAGTACGACGTGTCGCCGAAGAACTGGCGGTAGAGCGCGCCGCCGTCGAGGCCGGCATCGTGCTCTCCAGGGACCATCTTCTGCACCGGCACCTTGAGCCGGCTCGCGATCTTCTGGAACTGGCGCATGCGCTCCGCGTGTTGGGCCGGGTCCTCGGTGTCGTGCGTGAGGTCGCCCGTGAACAGGATCAGGTCCGGCGTCTGTGGCAGCCGGTTCACGATCTCGACGGCCCGCTCGAAGGCACGGTTGCCCGTCGGGTTGGGTGGCCCGCTGAAGCCGACATGGGTGTCGCTCAGCTGGACGAAGGAGAACGGGGTCACGCTCTCGCCGTTCTTGCGCGAGAGCAACCTCTTGACGTCGTCCGCCATTTTGCCCGACGCCAAGGCTGGCGCCACGCGGTACAGCGCACCAAAGCCTAGCGACGCGCCTGCAATCTTGAGGAACTTTCTACGGTCGAAGGGACTCTTCATTGTTTGACTCCGTCGCCGGCGCGTGCGCCGCCAGCGGTGGGAAAGGGAAGCTGTGGCACGTCCACGGTGAATCACGCATCGTCATCTCCGTTTCGTACGGGGCCGAAGAATGGCGCTGCGCGTTCACCCCTCGTAACGCCTTCCTGCGCCGACTCGTTCCATCACGTGGCGGAGGGACCGGATGAACGCTCGACAGGGCCCGGGCACCCTGGCGGCGGAGAGACCGTTCAGATGTTCCTCCTGTCCGTCAATGAGATGCCTATTGGGCGCTGTACATTGGGGGCTCGCCGAGGCTGCCTGCGGGCGGGAGGTGCCGGATGTAGAGCACGATCCGCCACATTTCCTCGTCGCTCAGGATGCCGCGCGCCGCGGGCATGCCGGAGGGGAAGATGCCGTTCTCGATGATCGAGTGGAGTTGACCATCGGTGTACCGCTGCACCTCTGGCGCGGTCAGCCGCGGGACCGGGGGCGACATGGCATCCGCGAACGGCACGCCGGTGTTCTGGCCGTCGAGGCCGTGGCAGGCGAAGCAGTACGAGGAGAAGGCCTGCTGCCCACGGCGTACGTCCTCGCTCGTCGCCGCGAGCGGGTTCCGATCGGACTTGCCTCCGACCGTCACGCGCCGCTTCACCTCCGTGGCGACGGCTCGCTCGAAGCGACCCGGTGGCGTCGCCTTGCATCCCGCGAGGACGAAGGCGAGGGCCAGGGTGAGGCTTGTCATGGTACGCATGTCGTCTTCTCCGGCTCGCACGACGTGGGCGGCGCAGTGAGTTCACGCTGCAGAACGGCCGAGAGAGACCAATGGTTCCGTGAGCTGCGCACTCATCGGGTGACGAGCACCCGCGTGACGAGAATGGTGGGGGAACGCCGGCAGACTCACCGGCACCGCCCATCTCGCACAACGCCGGCACGAGCGGGTCGTTCTATCGCGCGAGGCTCATTTGCTCGGGAACCATCTGCCCGATTGCGCGTTGTGCATGGCGAGCGGAACAATGAACCCGCCACAAAGGAGAACATCGTGGGAATGAACCTGAAGACGTGCGTCGCTTCCATGGCCATGCTGGTGGCCACCGCAGCTCACGCCGGGGGAGCGGTCTCGAGTAGCCTCCCTGCAGAGGGCGACGCCGCGTACCGGAGCGCGGAAGCTTCAGCTGGCCAGGCGGCCGGCGGGCGACAGCACGCGATGATCCTCTCCGACCAGCACGCTGGCGCGGGGGGCGGGAGCGGCGAGCTGACAATGGATCGCGCCGCAACGAGCCCCACCGAGAAGGAGATGGAGGCCGACTGGAACCGGCAGGAGTTCCTGCGCAACGCCTGGAGCACCCCGTAGGTCTTCAACCGCCTTCCTCGTCCCTGGGACCTGGGCCGCGCGCCGTGAAATCCAGGCGGCTGCGCGGCTCAGGCCCCATTGCTTCTACGCCGTCGGCCCGGGACCGGCGACAGCCATGAGTGAGTACGTCCCACCGACCGAGCAACTCGTGACCGAGATCGTCGTGCGCGACGTCCGGAGATCGACCGAGTTCTATCTTCGTCTCGGGTTCAGACTGCACCGCGACGGCGGCGATTTCGTGGAGCTGACGTGGGACGATCATCTGCTCTTCCTCGCCGAACTTTCGGCGTTCCACGAGATCGCAGAGGTGGAGCCGACCGCACGTGCGCGGTTCCCCGTCGCCAACGTTCGAGTGATGGTCCCGAACGTGGACCAGTGCTGGAGCCTGGCGAACGAGCTCGGTCTTCCGATCATCCTTCCCATTGCCGATCGGTACTATGGGCTCCGCGACTTCATCATCTCTGATCCTGACGGGTTCGGCGTCCGCTTCGCGAGCCAGCTGGCACGACGCTGATGGCGTCGGGCATCACGGGATACGCTTCTCTCGCGAGCCCAGTCCAGCAGTTGCTCGACGCGGTCGCCGGCGACCTGCGACTCGCCCCAACCGCAAGTGGCTCCGGTGTCAGGGATGTGGTTCGTGACCCGCGGCAGCGAGCCGCGCGCCGATCTCACCCAACTCCTTCGCGTTCGCGTCGGAGACGAGTGCATACCCCAGCTCACCGCTGCGCCAGAGCACGACGTTGAAGCCGCGCGCCGACGTCTCGCGGCCGCGCGCTGGCCCGACCTGCCCGGCGCTCTCGTCGGGCAAGGTGAGCCCCTCGGGGCGGAAGACGAGCAGCGTCACCAGGTGTTGGCGTAGCGCGTAGACGAGCACCGCCGCCTTTCGGTCGAAGACGTAGCCCACGGAGCCACCTCGCAGCCGGAGCTCGGTATCTTCCAGCGCCGGGACCTCCGGTGCAAAGTCGAGCTTGCCCTCGAACCACGGCTTCACCTGGTGCTTGCCCCCGCTCTCGATCTCCACGGGGTGCTGGCTCGCGAGCACGCGCAGGTGATCGTTCACGGCCTCCGCCGTGAGGCTGGCGAGGGCGCTGCCCTGGCTCGTGTTCCGCTGCACGAACAGCCCGCCGGCCATGAGCGCGAATCCCGCAGCCATCGCGGGGGCGACGAAGCGCGTCCATCGCGTCGGCGCACTGAGGGCGGGCGCGGGCCGCACCGTGAGCAGTCCTAGTCGTCGCTTCAGCGTGGTCGGGGCCGCGTAGCGCGGGAGCCGCTGCTCGAGCAACTCGTCCAAGGCCTGTTCGGCTCCGTCGGCGCTGGCGCAGGCTACGCACGCTTCGAGGTGGACACCGATCTCGCGCTGAAGCGAGCCGTCGAGTTTCCGTTTGCGAAACTCGTGCAGATGGATCTGGACGTCTTCACAGTTCATGTTCCGTCCCCAGCCTGACCAGCCTCCGTGGGAGCCTGATTCCACGCCCCCATTCCCCTTAACGCCGCAGACCCAGGACCGTTCCCTCCCCATCACCACGTAGCGACGCCTAGCCCGGATGGGGCGCCGAAGACCGACGAAATGCGCTCAAGGGCTTCCTGCCCGTGCTTGGTTGGCACCCCATCCCTGCAACGCGGTGCGCTGTACGACCCGCCCGGCCCCTGCGCGGATCGACCGCAATCGGGAGGGCGGGGCGTGGCCGACGTGCAGCTGATCACGTGCTCTCGGACACAACCGCCCTCCGGTCCGCGACGGCCCATGCGCTGACCGGGGGGCGGCAGCACCTCAGCCACGACACGCGCTGACGACGGCGAGGAAGGTGGTGGGCCTCCGGCTCAGCGTGGCGCGCAGGCACCGCAGATACGTCGGCAGTCCCCAGAGCCGGATGATGGTGAACGCGTGCAGGACGACATCTCTACCGGTGATCAAGCCTCGCATGGCGGTGTCCGTTCACTTCGGGTTCGCCCTGCCAGACGCTGCGATGCCAGCGATCGTTCCACGGTCGCGTGAGCGGACCATCCGCCCGCTCAACGCCGCCGGCGCTGGTGGCTCATGGCGGGTGCTATCTTGCGTAGTCCGCGAGCTTCAGCCGGAGCGCTGCACGCGCTCGGTTGAGCCGGGACTTGACCGTCCCTACCGCACAGCCGACGACCAGGGCGACCTCGCTTTCCGTGAAGCCCTCCAGGTCGAGCAGGATGACGGTCCGGGCGTCCTCGGACAACGTCCGGAGCGCCGCCTCGATCTCGCTGGCGACCAGGCGGCGCATCTGCTCGGGCTCCCCGCCGCCAGGCGTGGAGCCCGAGCCCTCGTCGATCACCGCTTCCGGCCCCTGTTCGGTGGTGTCGTAGAGCTCGAGTGCTGGACGACGCAGCCCCTGCCGGTAACGGGAGATGAACGCGTTGCGGAGGATCCGGAAGAGCCACGCCTTCACGTTCGTGTCCGGCTCTCGCTGATCCCAGGCGCCCAGAGCGCGCTCGTACGTCTCCTGGACCAGGTCCTCCGCGTCGCTCGGGTCGCGCGTGAGGTAGCGGGCGAGGTTGTACAGCGCGTCGGCGTGGACCAGCGTTTCCTTGGCGCGCCCAGGCGCGCGCGCCCTCGGCCACAGCGCGAACGGCATGCGCCTCACCCTTAACCCGAATCGACCGTGTTCGCCCCGTCCTTGTCCTGCGTTCCAACGAGGGAGCCCTGTCGGAGCGCCGTGTCGCTGAACGATGTCAGGCCCTTGTTCTCGCGAGACTTAGGGCCGGCGCCGGCGAGGGGCGGGTCGCCATGCACCGCCGGCAAGCGCGAGGGCGGGCCCGCGACGTCGCGCGTGCCCGCCCTCTTCGCGTTCGGCATCCGTTACGGTGAGCAGCGCGCGGGAGTGGTGGACGTGTCGGGGTGCGTGCAGAGCGGGCCGAGCCCGGTGCTCGCATCCGGCGTGCTGATCATCGCGAGCGGCCCGGCCTTGTGATCGCCGTTGAAGGGCGTCGGGTTCAGCGGGTTGAAGCCGCAGTCCACGGCGGCATTGGGATCGTCGAACCAGAAACCGACGTTGAAGGTGCTAGTCGGCGCGAGCCCGGCCCCCGGATCGAAGCTGAAGTTCTCCTCGAGCAGGATGGTGCGGATGGCGGCGCGCACCTGGCCCTCGTCGCTCGCGTCGAGATCCGACTGGTACGTCGCGAGGCCGAAGTTGCCCCTGAAAGCCGGATCGACGGTCGCGTCTGCTGCCAGGTTGGTGTGCTCCACGGTGAAGAGGTCGAACGCGAGCCCGGGCTTGATGTTGCGCCCACGCAGGAACAGGCCGTCATTCTGCGAGCCGCGCACGACGGTCACCTCCACGGAGGGCGCGCGCGCCGCATCACCCGGGAACTGAGCCAGGCAGCGCTGGAACTGCGGGTTCGGGTGCAGATCGAAGCGGGCCACGTTGCCCGTCGCAGCTGGATCTACCCCGGCGGCGACGATGTCGAGCGAGGAGATGTCGACAGTGACGCTGCCTGGCGCGCTCTCCACCTTCTGCTGCTGTCCGAAGTGATCGCGGGAAGTGGTTGACGTGTCGGGGTGCGTGCTGAGCGGGCCGAGCCCGGTGCTCGCGTCCGGCGTGCTGATCATGGCAAGCGGTCCCGCCTTGTGCTCGCCGTTGAAGGGCGTCGGGTTCAGCGGGTTGAAGCCGCAGTCCACGGCGGCGCTGGGATCATCGAACCAGAAGCCGACGTTGAAGGTGCCGGTCGGCGCGAGCGTGACCGTCGGATCGAAGCTGAAGTTCTCGTCGAGCAGGATCGTGCGGATGGCGGCGCGCACCCTGCCCTCCTCGCTCGCCTCGAGATCCGACTGGTACGTGGCGAGGCCGAAGTTGCCCCGGAAGGCCGGATCGACGGTCGCATCGGCCGCCAGACTGGTGTGCTCGACGGTGAAGAGGTCGAACTTGAGCCCGGGCTTGATGTTGCGCCCGCGCAGGGACAGGCTGTCGTTCTGCGAGCCGCGCAGGACGGTCACCTCCACCGAGGGCGCGCGCTGCGCGTCACCCGGGAACTGCGCGAGGCATCTCAGGAACTGCGGGTTCGGGTGCAGTTCGAAGCGGACCACGTCGCCCGGCGGTCGATTCCCTTCGGCGGCGGTGACACTACCCGGCTCGCTGTCCACCTGCTCCCGCTGTCCAAAGTGATCGCCTTTGCGCACCCAGACCCCGACCTCGTCGTCGAAGCGACTGTTGGTCGTGACGACTTCCTCGTCGAAGGGCAGAGTAACCCTCGCCGGTACGGCGAGCTGGGTGCCAGCTGGTCCAATGGCGAACTGCGGCCCGGAGCGCACCACCGAGCCCGGCAGCGAAGTCTCCTCGGCGGAAGGCCCGATCTCGATGCGCGTGTCGCGGGCGAGCGCTCCAGCAGGGATGGTCAGCTTCACGCCCTCCAAGGCGCTGTCCTTCGCTCCGACGATCTCCCCGCCCTGGGAGCCGATGGTGGCGCTCTGCGCTCCGCCGCCCGGGATGCTGGCTCCCGAGCCGCTGCAGGCGACTGCTGCGCCCAGCAGCATGGCGATCCACGCCGGCGACGCGCCGGTCATGGCGTTCTTCGAGTCCTCGAGCTTGATCAGATTCATTCTCACTGCTCCCTTGAGGTGATGCGGGCGCATCGCGCCCTGCGAAGATCCGGCTGCGCGGAAAGAGGCCCCTGCCTCCTTCCGTCACGGTGCCGATGTGTTCTGCTCGCCGTGCACAGACGCGCCCATCGGGCAGATGGTTCCAGCTCGAAAAGGGCGCCGCGCGCGAAGGAACGATCCGCGAGCGCTGGCGTTGTGCGAAACGAGCGAGGTCGGGGCGTGATCCTCGAGCAGCGGCACCAGAGGGCCGCTGGCTAACGCGTCGGCCACGACGAAGTCGACCGGTGATGGGCGCAGGGACACTTGCGCCGAGGAAGATTGCAGAGCTCGGTGCGGTGCCCCGTTATCACCGCGCAGCTGTGGAACGTTGCTGCAGATCTACGTCGTCACCCATTGTGCGTGTCGCTGGAGTGGGTCCGAAGCCGTCCGGCTGCTCGCGATCACGAGAGGTCACAAACTCCCCCTACCGGAGCTCCCCTCATCGTTCGGTCTTTCGGGGGCGAGGCTTGCGGCGACTGCCGTGGTGCTGCGCGGCACCCGAAGCCAGCCGTCCTTCAGCAAACGGTCACGGCGCACCGCCTCGCTGATGCGCCCGCGTCCTCCCGGAGCGTCTCCTGTATGTCTCCCAGAATCAGGGGCAGGGGCGGGGTCCCTGGGGAAGAGCGGGCATGCCGCCATCGTGCTGAAACGCTTGCGGGATAGGTCGAAACGACAGAAAGGCGTGGGCTGTCGCTAGGTTGGAGATTACTATTCGTCACTGTTAAAATCCCTTTCCCCGCTCCGTTGTGGGGGGCTCGTCACCGAGGACGGTTTGTTCGGCTTCAAGATCGGAGGCGATAGTCATCACGCGTCCTCCGCCGCCAGACACTGGAGCGTCACGGCGCGGCTCCTTCGAGCGTAGCGAAGTCCGCGCCCACGACGTCGCGGATGTCGGAACCCGGGCAGGAGACGTCGCGCTTCGCGTGAAAGGCGGCGCGCCAAGCGTCGCACACCCGGCAGTCGCAGTTGCTCGGGTGGTCCTGTGTGAACTCCCGGAGCTCCCGCTCGGCAGCGCTGAGGGCGAGGAGGAGGTGCGTGAGCCTCGAGCTCATGACCGGACCTCTGCCCCGGCCGGCTTGGCTCTCCTGGAGGGCGCCCTCGCTGGCCGTCCGCTCGGCCACGATGTCATCCGCTGCGAGGATGTCCGGGGTGAGCGGCAGCAGCTCTGGGCTGCGCCCCACCGGCGCCCCATTCTGCAGGGCTGTGCGTACGCGTAGTGCGTCCTGTGCGCGTGCGGGGCTCGGGCTCGACTCCTGTGATCCCGCACGGATAGCAGCGCATGCGCCCGGTGGCATCGCGTAACAACCGGCCGCCTCGAGGTTCGGGACCAAGGGGTCGCAGGTTCGAATCCTGTCTCCCCGACCATATAAGCCCCTGTTACTTCTGGCTTTCGAGCCGCAGGTAACAGGGGCTTTTCCTTCCTCCTGCCCGCTGCGCCCCACCGGCGCCCCATTTCGTAGAGCGCTCGGTGCGGTGAGAGTCACGGTGTGTGCGTGGATACCACTGCCCTCGCCTGGCTTGGGCACGGGTGTCGCCTGGGGCGCGTTGAAGGTGAGGGCCCTGTGGCTCGACAGAATGTCGTTGTTCCGAGGATCGTTGACGATTTTCTCGGGGGCGGGCACTGTCCGTCCCGAGAATGCCGAAGCGGCCGCTATTACGAGCGTTTCGGGACCTGGGTTCAGGCCAGCGAGTCGAACCCTGAGCACAAGAACTGGAGTAGCTTGCTGCCCTCATGAAGGCAGTCTGCCCTCATGAAGGCAGTCTGCCCTCATGAAGGCAGTCTGCCCTCATGAAGGCAGTCCTTCTTGCCCTCGTTGCCTCTCTCCGCGCCGGCTTCCGATCGCGAGCCGCCCTGCAGTTCGAGGTCCTCGCACTACGCCACCAACTCGGCGTGTATCAGCGGCGCCACGCACGAGCGCGTATCGAGGTCCCCGACCGCCTTCTCTGGGCGTGGCTGTCCCGAACCTGGACTGGATGGCGGAACGTTCTCGTCTTTGTCCAGCCGAGCACCGTGATCGCCTGGCAGCGTCGCAGGTTCCGCGACCATTGGGCTCGCCTCACCCACCACGGAGAGCCCGGCAGACCCACGGTGCCCAAGGCGGTCAAGGACCTCATCCGCAAGATGTCGACCGCGAACCCGGGCTGGGGCTCCCCTCGCATTGTCGGCGAGCTTGCCAAGCTGGGCATCCACGTGGCCAAGGTCACGGTCGAGAAGTACATGATCCGGCCAAGAAAGCCGCCATCGCCGTCCTGGCGGGCTTTCCTCGACAACCACGTGAAGGACCTCGTGTCCGTCGACTTCTTCGTCGTCCCCACCGTGACCTTCAGGGTCCTGTTCGTCTTCGTCGTGCTCGTTCATGCTCGGCGCCGGATCGTGCACTTCAACGTGACCGAGCACCCGACCGCCCAGTGGACGGCCCAGCAACTCTCCGAGGCGTTTCCTTGGGAGACGGCGCCGCGCTACCTGATACGGGATCGCGACCGGGCCTACGGCTCTGCCTTCCGAACGCGCGCGGAGTCCATGGGCATCGAGATGGACCCCAGAACCTCGGCCTGTGCAAGGGCCCGAACACGGAGACGTCCGAGAGGTCGCCGAAGCTGGCGACCTCTACCGTCATTACGAGCGACGCGCGGCCTGAGCGCCTGACTCGTCCGATGTGGTCAGCCCCGGCGTTGGGCGCCGGCACCGCCGTGTCCAAGAGCGCGTCTTTCGTTCCGCTCGGCTCCGGCTCTCCGGCTGCACCGTCAACCTCGCGTCAACTCTCGCTCATGGGCTGGTCGGACGTCGCGACAGGGTTTTCGGGACGGACAGACCTGGGGATCGGCAGACGCCGCAGGACGCGGTGATGCCGTGAACGAACGTGGTGGTAGGCGGCAGGATCGACTGCTATGGCCTTATGCCGAGATCCGTCGATGATTTGGTCTGCTCATTTGGAGAGGCTTTCTCCTGCCCAGCCGCCGAGCGTCCCAATGTTGCCCCCGTTCAATGACAGGCGTGCGGGCCCTAGCGTGGCCAGCCGATGCCTGAAACGGGGCTGGGCATGACGATTCGGGCTCAAGTGCGCGTCTCAGCCCCCCGCAAGCCCGGAGCGTTGAGGCTGGAGATGTGGATCCCGGCTGTGTACGCGGTGGTCTCCGTTGCCTGGATAACCCTATCCGATCTGCTCCTCAGGGCGCACTCCGTTGGGGACAAGACGACATGGTCCATCCTGAAGGGGATCGGCTTCGTAGCGGTGACGAGCATCGCACTCCACATGGGAGTGCGTTGGGCGCTTCGTCGCGAGCGGAGCGCGACTCGCCTGGCCGAAGCGAGCGGAGCGGCGCTCCAGGAGAGCGAGGAACGCTACCGCAGCCTGTTTGAATTGAGCGCAGACGCCATCGTCGCAGTTGACGTGACGGGGCGCTTCACCGACGCGAACCCCGCCGCTCTGAAGATGCTCGGATACACGCGCGAGGAGCTGCTGGAGCTCAGCTACCAGCGGATCACCCCGGCGCGATGGCTCGCCATGAACGACGCCATCCTGCGCGAGGAGGTCCCCGTGCGTGGTTCCTCCGACGAGTACGAGAAGGAGTACGTCCGGAAGGACGGCACGGCGATACCGGTCAGCCTACGAGCCTTCGTCAAGAAGGACCTCGCCGGGAAGGTGGTGGGGAGCTGGGCCATCGTGCGCGACGTCTCCGAGCGTAAGAGGATCGAGAAGGAGCTGGTGGAGCGGGCGGACATGGCTGCGCTAAGCGCGGACGTGGGCATGGCGGTGACGCAGGGGGAGACGCTGCGGGCCATACTCCAGCGCTGCGCCGAAGCCATCGTCCACCACCTCGGCGCTGCCTTCGCACGCATCTGGATACACGGCCCCGAGCAGGGTTTGCTGGTATTACAGGCCAGCGCCGGCCTGTACACGCATATCGACGGGCCGCACGGACGGGTCCCTGTTGGCAAGCTGAAGATCGGGACCATCGCGGAGGAGCAGAAGCCGCACCTGACCAACGACGTGCTCGGCGACCCGCTGGTGGACCGCGAGTGGGCCCGGCGTGAGGGGATGGTCTCCTTCGCTGGCTTTCCGCTGCTCGTCGGCGGCAAGCTGGTCGGGACCGCAGCCATGTTCGCGCGCCATCCGCTCAGCGACGTGGCGCTCAAGGGGCTGGCCACCATCGCGGATGCAGTCGCGGTGGCGATCCAACGTGGGCTCGCGGAGGCCGGCAAGAAATCGGCGGAGGAGCAGTTCCGGCAAGCCCAGAAGCTGGAGAGCGTCGGTCGGCTGGCGGGCGGCATCGCGCACGACTTCAACAACCTGCTCACGGTCATCCTGTCCGGCGCCGAGGCCTTGAAGCACGATCTCGGGGAGGGCGTGCCGCCCGACCCCGAGATCGTCGGAGAGATCGGCGCTGCGGGAGCGCGCGCGCGGGACCTGACCCAGCAATTGCTCGCGTTCGCGCGCCGGCAGGTCATCGCCCCGGTGCCGCTCGACCTGAACGCCCTCGTGCGCAGCAGCGAGAACCTGCTGCGGCGCGTTCTGGGCGAGGATGTCGAGCTCGGCACGACCTTGCAGCCCGCGCTCTGGCCCGCGCGCTGCGACCCTGGACAGATCGAGCAGGTCGTCCTGAACCTCGCCGTGAACGCGCGCGATGCGATGCCGAGCGGCGGCAAGCTCACCATCGAGACATCGAACCTCGACGTCGACGAAACGCACGGCGCGCTGTTCACCGGGATACAACCGGGGCCCTATGTGCGGCTCGCGGTTCACGACTCCGGGATCGGTATGTCGCCCGAGGTCCAAGCGCGTGCGTTCGAGCCCTTCTTCACGACGAAGCCCGTCGGGCAGGGGACGGGCCTCGGACTCGCGACCGCCTACGGGATCGTCAACCAGAGCGGCGGGTTCATCCGGGTCGAGAGCGAGCCGGGGCACGGCACCACGTTCGAGCTGCTCTTCCCTCGTATCCTGGAAGCGGCAGTCGTAGAGGCGCCACATGCCCCCATCGCCACCAGGCACGGCACGGAGACCGTGCTCGTCGTGGAGGACGATCCGCAGGTGCGCGGAATCACGGTCCGTTCACTCCGGGCCGGAGGCTATCAGGTGCTTGTCGCCAATGACGGACGGGAGGCTCTTGACGTTGGAGCTCGCCAACAGGGGCCGCTGCATCTTCTTGTCACCGATGTCATCATGCCGGGCCTGGACGGGCGCACGGTAGCTGACAAGCTACGCCGTCAGCGCCCCTATCTGCGCGTGCTGTACGTCTCGGGCCACGCGGAGGAAGTCATCGCGAAGCGTGGAGTGCTCGAACCTGGTGTCGAGTTCCTGCCGAAGCCTTTCACGGCGTCGTCGCTTCTGACACGGGTGCGTGCTGTCCTCGACACACCCTGAATAGAAGGGAAACGAATAGGGGGTTCCCGTCTCGCTCTGTGGTGCTCTGTGGTACTGGGATTGGAGCTGCGTGGGAGGGTACATGGGAGCATCGATACCCGGCTGGAGCGAAGAGCTGGCTACTGGGATCAACGAGATCGATGCCCAGCATCGAACACTGCTGGCCAAGATCGCGGCCCTCGAACAGGCTGGACATGACGGCAACCTTCGCCGAGCGTTGGACACGATGGAGTTCCTCCCAGGGTACGTGTCCAACCACTTCACGGCTGAGGAAGGGCTGATGCTTTCTGCCGGCTACGCAGGGCTAGACGAGCACCGAGCACTTCACGAGGCCTTCGTTCGCGAATACGTGCGGCGCAAGACGGAATTCGAAGCCAACAGGTCGTTGGTCTCTCTCCTCCTTGGGCTATCCGACTGGCTCAACGCCTGGCTCAACGCCTGGCTGCACGAACACATTCGCGGGGCTGACACGCAGATGGCTAACTATCTTCGCTCGACTCGCTCAACTCCCCGCCCTTGACCCGCAGTGTCCGGAATCGAAGCGCGTGGATTACGCAGCCTCACGGAGGTAGAAGTTGAGCTGTCCGCCGAGGCGGGAACGGCATCGGACCGCGCCGAGGGTGGCGTTGTCGGCAGCCGGGGCCGGCGGCGGAAGGATGAGCCTGCTGCCGATGCCCTGGTGGTAGCGTTCGGAGTGGTAGTGGGCGAAGCATTCGCGGAGCAGATGACGAAGATGTCGCTCTCCGAAAATCACGAAGTGGTCCAGGCACTCCGAGCGAACGGTCCTCACGACTCGTTCCGCGTACGGGTTGCAGTTGGGGCTCTTGGCGGGAATCGGCACGCAGTCGACGCCCCCGGTGGCAAGGATCGTTGTCCAAGCCTGTGTGAAGAGTGGGTCGCGATCATGGATGAGGTGGGTCGCGTTGCGGAGGAAGCCGTCGATCGGGTCGAGGAGGTTGCGAGCCACTTGCATCATCCAGGCGCCGTCCGGATCGATGTGCACCCCAGCGATGTGGACTGCGCGAGACTTGAATGGACCGCTCGGCAAGTGATCCAAGCCTTCCCCGAGGAGACGGCGCCACGGTTCCTGGTACGGGACCGAGACAAGATCTACGGAGAGCGCTACCGACGCACAGTCGAAGTTCTGGGCATCGAGGAAGCGGTCACTGCGGCAAGATCGCCATGGCAGAATCCGTACGTGGAGCGCTTGATCGGTTCGCTTCGCCGAGAGTGCCTGGATCACGTTGTCATCCTCGGCGAACTCCATCTACTCCGGATCATGGCTGAGTACTTCGCGTATTACAACCGGTCGCGCTGCCATTTGTCACTGGGAGGCGACGCGCCGGAGCCGAGGCCGGAGCAGGGACCCGAACTCGGCAGGGTGGTGGAACTGCCTGAGGTCGGCGGGCTGCACCATCGGTTCGAGCGGGTCGCAGCTTGATGCCGTGGTGCAGAAGAAGTGCAGGGGCGACGGTATCTGCTCGCGGATTCGCACCGCCTGGATGCCGGCTGCGAGGACGTGAAGACGTCTCCGCCACCTCATCGACTACGCCTTCTCCACTCTGCCGCCGCGCCGAACCGTGCGCGGACGTGCTTTTCAGCAAGCACACGTTCCGTCCCGGCGCCCGTGCCGTGCAATTCACGATAGGAACGCTGACATGCTGACCGCTCCCCTGGTGCTGTTCGCCCTCACGCACGGGGGCTTCCACGACCTCGGGCAGCGCGGCGACGGCGCCCTCCTGGCCGTGGCCTGGCCTGCCGCGGCAGCAACCAGTTCGGTCAGCGCGACCCCGCCGCGGACCGGCGCTGGACCTGGTATGCGCTGCCTGGGCATGCCGCGGTGGGAGGGGACGAACGGGGCGGACGACTGGGCGTGGCCTACAGCCGCCTGCGCGCCATCGTCGACAAGGTCCACCAGCTCGGGTGGCGCTTGCGGTTGTACGACGTCCCCGAGCGGAGGGAAGCGTGGACCGCGGCCCTTGGGGCGGGCGTGGACTCATCGGCACCAGCCATATCGCCTCGTTCCGGTCCTTCCTGGAGGCCTCTCGGCTCGGGGTCCAGCAGGTGCGAGCCGAACCAGCTCGCAGGTGACCCGGGCCCTGACGCTCCTCAAGCGGCGCTCGCTCGGCGAGGACGAGCTGGGACGGTCACCGTCTGCGAGGTGGCCGCTGGGTAGGGAGTTGTGGGCGCCGGTGAGGGTTCTCGGTTGCGTCTCGGCCTCACCCGATCCAGCAGGCCGGCCGCGGGTGATAGTCTGCGGCCAGCAGGGGCAGCAGGAGGACACGCCATGCGAGCGGTAACAGACGCTGCCATCGGGGAGGCGTCGTCGACCCAACAGCTCCCGCTGGGGTCCACGGAGTGAACAGGAACCGCGCCGCCTCACTGGCGCTCTGCGCCATTCTCGCTGGAGCGTTCGGCCACGCCGCTCAGGCGGCTCCGGACCTCGCGAAGCGCCCCGAGATCCTGGTGCTGCACTCGTACGGCGCGGACTACGCCTGGACGAGGGCGGAGCAGCAGGGCGTGGAGAAGGCTCTCGAACTCCTCGGCGACGCCTACGAGCTCCGGGTCGAGTTCATGGACTCCACGAGGAGTCCGGCCCTGGTCAGCAGTCCGCTGCTGCGCGCGCTCTATACGGAGAGGTTCTCCGGGTCGAGGTTCCGCCTCATCCTCGGCTCCGACAACGCGGCCTACGATTTCCTGCGGGCGTATCACCACGAGCTATTCCCGGGCGTGCCGGTCGTGTTCATGGGGGTAAACGGCTTCGAGGCCGACCAGCTTCGAGGGCTGGACGAATTCACCGGCGTCGCCGAGGATCCCGATTTCCTGGGCTCCTTTCAGGCCGCGATCCGCTTGCAGCCCGGCACCAAGCGGATTGCGGTGCCGGGGGACGCCGCCGACCCCACCTACCGCGGGAACGTTGCGCTCATGCGCGCGGCGCTCTCGCAACTGCCGGGAAAGGTCACGGTCGACTTCCACGACTGCGCCACTCTCGAGGCTTGCATCGAGTACCTGAGGAGCCTTCCTGCGGACAGCGCCGCGGTCATGTCCGGGAACTACCGGACCGCGGCGGGCGCCGGGATCAATAACCAGCGCGCGGTCGAGATCTCGTCCTCCGCCGTCACGGTCCCACTCTACAGCGCGTGGGAGTTCGCGGTCGGCCACGGCGCGGTGGGCGGCAGTGTCCTCTCGGGGGTGGAGCAGGGCCGTCTGGCGGGGGAGATCGGGATCCGTATCCTGCGAGGCGAGTCGCCGCGCACCATCCCGGTACTTCGCAACGCGGGCCACGTCGACCTCTTTGACCATCGCCAGATGACGCGCTACGGCCTCTCTCCCCAGCGGCTGCCGCGCGGAGCCGTGGTCATCAACGCCCCGGAGCGCGTCTACTACCTCGCCCCGCACGTCTTCTGGGGCGGCATCCTGGCGGTGGTCGCCCTGGCGCTGGGCGTGGTGACGCTCGCCTTCAACGTGCGCAGCCGCAAGCTGGCGCAGGCCCGCCTCAAGGGGTCGAACAAGCAGCTCGCGGACATCATCGAGTTCCTGCCCGATGCCACCCTCATCGTTGGCCGGGAGGGGAAGGTCATGGCCTGGAACCTGGCCATGGAACGGATGACGGGCGTCCGGAAGGAGGACATCCTGGGCCGGGAGCACCGAGAGGCGGCGGCGCCCTTCTACGGTGGGCCGCGGCCGTTCCTGGTGGACCTCCTCTCGGTGAACGACGAGGAGACCGCCTCCAGGTACAGCCACATGCGGCGCGTCGACAGCTACCTGTACGGAGAGGCCTTTGCGCCCGCGCTCTACGGGGGCCGGGGAGGTCACATCGCCGTGACCGCCTCGAACCTGTTCGACGGCGAAGGGAACGTCATCGGGGCCATCCAGTCCGTCCGCGACATCAGCGAGCGCAAGCGGGCGGAGGAGGCGACCCGCGACGCGAACGAGCGGTTCCGATCCATCCTGCGCGCCGCCACCGCGTATTCGATCGTGGTCACCGATCCACGGGGCGTCATCAAGGTCTTCAACGAGGGAGCCGAGCGGATGCTCGGTTACCGGGCCGAAGAACTGGTCGAGAAGTGCACTCCGATCACCTTCCACGATCCTGCGGAGATCGCCGCACGCGCTGCGGAACTGGGCGTCGAGCCGGGGTTCGACGTGTTCGTCGCCGGCGCCCGCCGAGGCGAGGCTGAGACGCGCGAGTGGAGCTACGTCCGGAAGGACGGTTCCCGGCTCCCCGCCTCGCTGACCGTGACCGGCATGCACGCCGAGGACGGCGCGCTCACCGGATTCATCGGCATCGGCCGCGACCTCACCAGCCAGAAGAAGCTCGAGCAGCAGCTGCTGCAATCACAGAAGATGGAGAGCATCGGCCTCCTCGCCGGCGGGATCGCCCACGACTTCAATAACCTGCTGACGCCCATCCTCGGGTACACCGAGCTCTTTCTCATGGACGCTCCGCAGGGAAGCTGGCACGAGCCGGTACGTGAGGTGCGCGCGGCCGCCAAGCGCGCCAGCGAGCTCACGCGGCAGCTCCTGGCGTTCAGTCGCAAGCAGACGCTCGAGCTGAGGACGGTGCACCTGGGCGAGGTGGTGCAACGCTTCGAGGGAATGCTGCGGCGCACGATCCCCGAGGACGTCCGGATGTCGGTGGTCGTTGCGCCGGGTCCGAGCACGGTACGCGCAGACCCCGGGCAGATCGAACACGTCCTCATGAACCTCGCGCTCAACGCGCGGGACGCGATGCCCGCGGGGGGCGTCCTGCGCATCGAGGTGCGGAACATCGATCTGGACGAGCGGTCCGCGCGCCAGCACCCCGACCTGAAGCCGGGACCGTGTGTCATGCTGCGGGTGAGCGACACCGGCATCGGTATGGACCCGGAGGTCCAGCGTCACCTGTTCGAGCCCTTCTTCACTACCAAGCCCAAGGGTAGGGGTACCGGCCTCGGGCTATCGACGGTGTACGGCATCGTGAACCAGCACGGCGGGGCCGTTGTCGTCGATTCCGAACCGGGAAAGGGTAGCGCCTTCACCGTCTACCTGCCGCGTGTGATGGGCAGCCCGGCCGAGCCGGAGATCGCGCGCGAGCGCTTTCTGCAGCCCGTGCCCATGCGCCGCGGCAGTGAAACCATCCTCGTGGTCGAGGACGACAGCGCGGTACGGGACCTCGCCTGCGGCATGCTCGGAAGGCTGGGCTATCGCCTCCTGGCGGCAGCGGGAGGAGAGAGCTGCCTGCAGCTGGTGGCGGCGCACACGGGCCCCATCGACCTCCTGCTCACGGACGTGGTGCTTCCGGGGATGAACGGCGTCGATGTGGCGCGGCAGGTGCGGGCCCGGCGAAGCGGCATAAAGGTCATCTACATGTCCGGCTACGCGGCGGACGTGATGGGCCCTCAAGGCGCGGCACGCGAAGAGAGCATGGACTTCATCCACAAACCGCTGTCGCTCGAGTCGCTCTCCGACAAGGTGCGGGAGGTCCTCGATTCCTAGAAGCGCCTCGTGGTCGGCCGCCATTCCTGCGGGCCGGTGGCGATGGCTCGGGGACGCCCTTCCCCGCAGCGTCGACCCGCGCCACATGGGCGTTGGCGGCGCGGCGGCCCGACGACAGCGCCCATCCTGACGTCACTTCTCCTCGCGGAGCTTCCGCAGCTTCTTCTGAGCCGCATCGAGGGTGTCCTCGGCGGCCGCGATGACGGCGTTCGTGGCGGTGAGCGTGTCCTTTGCGACAGCGCCGACAGCGTTGCTGGCCTGTCCCTCGCCAAAGTCGCGTCCCATCGGAAACTGTTGACGTTTTCGGCCAGGGCCGGCAGCCTCGCCGCCTCCTTGATTCGACTTCTCCGGGCGATCATCGGCGCGCTCTTCTCGGGGTTCCGATCGCAGGGCGGCCTCATGCTCGAGAACCTCGCCCTCCGTCAGCAGCTCTCCACTGTCCTGCAGAAGCGGCGGCCGCGGATCGAGCCGGTGGATCGGGCGTTCTGGGTCTTGTTGCGGCGCGTGTGCAAGATGGTCCGAGGGGGTCATAGTGAAGCCAGAGACGGTGATTGGCTGGCACCGGGCGGGCTTCGCCCTCTACTGGAGGTGGCTCTCCAGACGGAAAAGGTCGCCGGCCGGGCAGCGGTCGGACGGGAGGTCCGAGATCTTGTTCGGATGATGGCGCGCGAGAACGGGTGGGGCGCTCCGCGGATCCACGGCGAGCTACTGAAGCTGGGGCTCAAGGTCTCCGAGCGCATTTCCCCTTCGATGACGCGGGCGGCCGCTCGCGATACCTGGT
Source organism: Anaeromyxobacteraceae bacterium (assembly GCA_041500205.1). GTDB lineage: Bacteria > Myxococcota > Myxococcia > Myxococcales > Anaeromyxobacteraceae > Anaeromyxobacter_A. The sequence continues at coordinate 32,410 of JBGQLS010000013.1, forward strand.
GCTCGATCGGGACGCGATCTTCTCCGCAGCGGCGATCGCCGCGATCGAGTCGATGGGGCTCGAGCCCACGCGGACGAGCTACCAGAGCCCATGGCAGAACGGGGTGGCGGAACGATTCGTGGGGACCGTACGGCGCGATCTGCTCGACCAAGTCATCGTTCTCGACGACGAGCATCTTCGGCGGCTGCTCGGCGAGTACCTGGCGTACTACCAGAGGGATCGGACGCATCTCGGGGTCGACAAGGACGCACCGGTGGTTCGTCCCGTGGACCTGCGCCCTGCAGGCGCCGCCGCCGTATACGCCCATCGTCGAGTAGGTGGCCTCCACCACCGGTACGCGTGGGCCACACCCGCGTAGGACAAGCCGTTCGAAGACCAGCACGACTGGGCCAGTTGTCGCGGTTCGCCAGTCGGCGGCCCGTGCAGGCCGGATGCGCGCGAGACGTCCGACGCCTGAGGCGGGCCAGTCCCCCACGCATCGCACACTGCTCGTCTCCGGCTACTTGAGCGGTGGATCGAGTAGTGGCGAGGCACAGCTGCAAGCGCACGATCGTCACCTCGACGAGCAGGAAGCTCGAGGTGCAGCTCGACTGCGCCCACCAGGAGACGCGGCAGAGCGGGTCCTACGTCGTCGAGGCCACCGAACCGGAGCACGTGAAGGGGTCGATGAGGATGGACGCGACCGGCGGCGGCAACGCCATGACCTTCAGCGGCACCTTCTCGGGCCGCTACCTCGGCGCGGCGTGCGAGAAGGAGCTGGAGAAGAAGCACCAGGAGTAGCGGCGC
>JBGQLS010000014.1:0-32818 GCA_041500205.1 Anaeromyxobacteraceae bacterium
AGCTTCCTCCTCTCCATCCCGCTGTTCCTCTTCGCCCTCGGGCTCGCAGAGCGGCACCTTGGCGGTGAGCGAGCGAGGCTGCGGCAAGCGCTGCCCCTGGCTGCGGTCGCGGTGCTCGTCTTCCTCTTCCATGCGCAGACCTATCTGCTGCTCGGCATCTGCGTGGTCCTCCTCCTCGCCGTCCGGGCAGGCGGCGGCCATGGCGCGCGCTGGATCGCGGCCCGCTGCCTGCCGTACCTGCCCTCGCTCGCGCTCTTCGCCTGCTGGTTCTGGCCGAGCTTCGTCGGCGCCGAGCGCGTCGGCGTCGAGGAGCACACGGCGCACCACCGGACCTATGGTGGGGTGGCCGGGCTGGGCGCGGTGTACGAGCCCCTCCGCGTCGTGCTGGAGAGGGTGCCGGAGCGGCTGGCGGGCGCGTTCACCGACCGGTCCGACCTGCGGATCGCGCTCGCGCTCCTGGCCGTGTTCGCTGTCGCGGTGGCGACTGCGTACGGAGGGGCCCCAGGCGCCGAGGGAGATCCGCGGCCCGCGCGCTGGCGGTGTTTCCTGCTCGCCCGCCGCTGCGACCTCCTCGTCCTGGCTCTGCTCGGGAGCTACCTCCTCGCTCCGATGGAGATCTCCGGGCAGTGGTACGTCAACCCGCGGCACCTGATCTTCGGGGCGCTGGCGCTCCCGCTCCTGCTCGGGCGGCCGGCGCGCGGCTGGCGCGCGGCGCTGGTCGCCGCCGGGGCCGTGGTCTCGCTCGTCGCGTGCGCCAACGCCGCCGCCAAGGTGGTCGCGTTCCAGCGCCAGGTGGGCCCATTCGACGCCGTCGCCCGCGCGCTGCCGCGCGGCGGCCGGGTGCTCGGCCTGCCGTTCGACAACGGCGCGGGTGGCCCGGTCCGCACCTGGCCCCTTCTTCACTGGGCATGCTGGGAGCAAGTCCTCGCCGGAGGCGACGTGGGGTTCAGCTTCGCCGGACTGCCGTCGATCCCGGTCCGTTACCGGCCGGGCATGCAGGCCCCGCACCCGTACGAGTGGCGGCCGGAGCAGTTCGACTGGGCGGCCATGGGCGCGTCCTACGACGCGTTCCTGGTGAGCGGCGTCCCGCGCGGCAGGGGTGGGGACGAGCTGCGGAAGAACGCCGTGGTGGTGGTGAGCGCGGGGCCGTGGAGCTTGTGGAAGCCGAAGCCGCGACCGCCGCCTTAGCGCGGGGGCCTGCGCGTCAAGGCGTGCTCGGCGCTGGTCCTCGGTCCGCACATTGTTGGCACTGCCTTGCCGCGCGTCTCTGCTCCGACCAGCACGCGCCCGAACTCGCTCCGCGCGACGCTTCGCGGCGCGGAGGCTCGGACAGCGGGCGCGTGCCCTCTGCGCCCCTTGCGCGGCAAGGCGGCGATCGTATCCGACGGCGGCCCTGCGGAGGCGCCTCCGCTCGCCCTGGCGCTTCGCCCTCGGGCGGAAGCCCCGAGATTGCAGCCATGCGCGATCTCCGGGAGACCGGCGCCTCGGGCTCCGATGTTTGACCCTCGCCTTCGCTTCGCCTAAATACCGTCACCCTTATGAAGATCTCCGGCGTGAAAGGCATGAACGACCTCCTCCCTTCCGGTGCCGGCCGCTGGCAGGAGATGGAGCGCGTCGCGCGCGAGGTCTTCGCGCTCTTCGGCTACCGCGAGGTGCGGACGCCCATCGTGGAGCAGGAGGCGCTCTTCGCCCGGGGCGTGGGCGAGGCGACGGACATCGTCAAGAAGGAGATGTACGTCTTCGAGGACAAGGGGGAGGAGCGGCTGGCGCTGCGCCCGGAGGCCACCGCGGGCCTGGTGCGCGCCTACATCGAGCACGGCTGCCACGTCGAGGGCGTGCAGAAGTGGTTCTGCATGGGCCCCATGTTCCGGCGCGAGCGGCCGCAGAAGGGGCGCTACCGCCAGTTCCACCAGATCGACTGCGAGTGCTTCGGCGTCTCGGAGCCTGGCATCGACGTCGAGCAGATCGCCATGCTCGACGACTACCTGGGGCGCCTCGGCGTTCGCGCCAGGCTCAAGCTCAACACGGTCGGCGACGCCCAGTGCCGCCCTGCCTACCTCGCCGATCTCAAGGCGTGGCTCGTCGAGCGCAAGGACAGGCTGTGCGGCGATTGCAACGAGCGCATCGAGCGTAACCCGCTCCGGGTCCTCGACTGCAAGGTGGAGGCCTGCCAGCCGGTGCTCGCGGAAGCGCCGCGGCTTCTCGACCGGCTCTGCGATGCCTGCCGCGCGCATTTCGACGCCGTCAAGGGAGGCCTCGAGTCGCTGGGGGTGGCCTACGCGATCGATCCACGGCTCGTGCGCGGCCTCGACTACTACGTCCGCACCGCCTACGAGTTCACGAGCGACGCCCTCGGCGCGCAGTCGGCCGTCGCGGGCGGCGGCCGTTACGACGGGCTCGTGGAGACGCTCGGCGGACAGCCCACTCCGGCCATCGGCTTCGCGCTGGGACAGGAGCGACTGGCGCTCATCCTCGAGGCGATGGGGCGCGAGGTCCCGGAGGATCGACCGGTCGTCTTCTTCGTCGCCGCCGACGGGGTGGGAGCCCGCGAGGCGTCCGTCCTGGCGGCCGCGCTCCGGAAGGCGGGCGTCGCCTGCGAGCTCGATCCGCGCGGGGGCAAGCTGGCGCGGCAGTTCAAGCAGGCGGAGCGGGTGCGTGCGCGCTACGCGATGGTCCTGGGCGGAAACGAGGTCTCGAGCGGGCAGGCAAAGCTCAAGGATCTCGACACGCGCGAGGAGACGCCCATCGCGTTCGCCGAGCTGGTGGTGCGCTTCGCCCCACCCTCGAAGTAGCGGGCTGTGCTCGCCCATCTGGACTTGGCCCTGGACCGTCGTTATCCGGCGCGGCGCTCTTCCCTTCGACGCGGGCTGCGCCTCGCCCGACCGCCGTGGAGCATGGCGTGATCTCGCTCGTCGTCGTGACCGGTCCCACCGCCTCGGGCAAGACCGCCCTGGCGGTCGAGCTGGCGCGCCGACTGTCGGGCGAGATCGTGAATGCCGACTCGCAGCAGGTGTACCGCGGGCTCGACCTCGGGACCGCCAAGCCGACGTCTTCGGAGCAGGCGGCGGCGCGCCACCACCTCCTCGACGTAGCCGAGCCGGGCCAGGGCATGGACGCCGCGCGCTATCAGGCGCTCGCGGACGCCGCCATCGCGGACATCGCATCGCGCGGCCGGCTCCCCATCGTCGCCGGGGGCACGGGGCTGTACGTGCGCACCCTCCTCAGCGGCGTGGCCCGTGCGCCCGGGCGCGATCCGCTGCTCCGCGCCGCGCTGGAGGCCGAGGCGGCGAGGGATGGGCGGGCCGCGCTGCACGGGAGGCTCGCGGCCGTCGATCCCGCGGCAGCATCGAAGATCGGGGTGAACGACCTCGTGCGCATCATCCGCGCCCTCGAGATCGCCGCCAGCGGGCGGACCCAGACGGAGGTCTTCCAGGCGCACGCGTTCGCGGAGGTACGCTACCGGGCCCGGTTGCTCGTGCTCGACCTGCCTCGCGCCGAGTTGCATGTCCGCATCGACGCCCGGGTCGTCCCGCTCTTCGAGGGACTCCTCCTGGAGGCAAGATGCCTGCTCGAGCGATTCGGAGGGGAATTGCCGTTGCGGCTGCCCATCGGCTATGCCGAGGCGGGCGAGGTGCTGGCAGGCCGGCTGTCACGTGAGGAGGCGGTGCGCAGGGTGCGGGTCGCGCACCGTCGCTATGCGAGGCGTCAGGTCATCTGGATGCGCCGCGAGCCGGGAGCGGAATGGCTTCGTCCGCCGCTCGACACGGAGGCCCTGGCGGCCGACCTCCAGGCCTGGTCCGGGCACTGATGGGGCCTGTGCGTCTCGCATACGCTCGCAACAGCGGCCGTGTTATAAGCGCGCCGCATGGCACGACCTGCGTACGTCATCGACTTCGAGCGGCCCCTCATCGCCCTCGAGTCGAAGATCGCGGAGCTGAAGCAGCTGTCGGGCGGCGCCGCGGTCGACTTCACCGACGAGATCCTGAAGCTGGAAAAGAAGGCCAAGAAGCTCCAGGCCGAAATCTTCAGCGACCTCTCGCGCTGGCAGATCGTCCAGCTCGCGCGCCACCCGAATCGCCCATACTTCCTCGATTATCTCGGGATGCTCTTCACCGATTTCTTCGAGGTCGAGGGCGACCGCCGCTTCGCGGCCGATCACGCGATGGTGGGCGGGTTCGCGAACTTCGAAGGCGAGCCGGTGGTGGTGATGGGGCAGCAGAAGGGCCGGAACACGAAGGAGAACATGTTCCGGAACTTCGGCATGATGCGGCCCGAGGGATACCGGAAGGCAAGGCGGCTCTTCGATCTCGCCGAGCGCTTTCGCAGGCCGGTCCTCATCTTCATCGACACGCCCGGCGCGTACCCGGGGATCGGAGCCGAGGAGCGCGGCCAGGCCGAGGCGATCGCCGTGAACCTCGAGGTGATGTCGTCACTCTCCGTGCCGACGATCTCGGTGGTCATCGGGGAGGGCGCCTCCGGCGGCGCGCTCGGGGTCGGCGTGACGAGCCGCATCCTCATGCTCGAGTACTCCTGGTACAACGTCATCTCGCCGGAGAGCTGCAGCTCCATCCTGTACCGGGACGCGACCAAGGCGCAGAAGAGCGCCGAAGCGCTCAAGCTCACCGCCCGCGACCTCAAGGGGTTCGGCATCACCGACGAGATCGTCCGGGAGTCTGCCGGCGGCGCGCACCGTGACCCGGGCGAGACCGCGGCCAACGTCCAGGCCGCCCTCCGGAAGCACCTCGCCGAGCTCAAGCAGCTGACGCCGGAGCAGCTGGTGAAGGATCGGTACCAGAAGTACCGGGCGATCGGAGTGTTCACCACCGGAGAGTAGTGCCCCGGGACCGATGTCGCGGTCACCTCGTGGCGGGCACCCGTGACACCGTGCTCGCGTGACCCACCTTCCGCCCGGGTGCCAGCCGGCAGCTGACGGTGGGTGGCCGGCTGGGCTATAAACCACGACCCATGTCGCCCACCGTACCCCCCTATATCAGCTCGCTCACCCCCTACATCCCTGGCAAGCCCATCGAGGAGGTCGAGCGCGAATACGGCGTCTCCAACGTCGCGAAGCTCGCCTCGAACGAGAATGCCCTGGGCCCCTCGCCCAGGGCGATGGCCGCAGCGCGGGAAGCTTGCGGGAAGGTGCATCTCTACCCGGACGGCAGCGCGTTCTACCTGCGCCAGGCGCTTGCCGCCAAGCTGGGGGTCACGGCCGCCGAGATCGCCGTCGGGAACGGATCGAACGAGCTGCTGGAACTGCTGGTTCGCACCTTCGTCGGGGACGGCGAAGAGACGCTCACGTCGGCGAACAGCTTCGTGGTCTATCACCTGGCCTCCCAGGCGCACGGGCGCCTCTGCGTCGAGGCTCCTCTTTGCGATCACCGGTACGACCTGCGCGCGATCCAGGAGCGCCTCTCCCGGCGGACCAAGCTCGTCTTTCTCGCCAATCCGGACAATCCGAACGGGACATATTTCACTGAACGTGAGCTGCTCCCGTTCCTCGAGTCGGTGCCCAAGGACGTCCTCGTGGTCCTCGACGAGGCCTACATCGAGTTCGTGGTGGCGAGGGACTTCCCGGACGGTCTCCTCGTCCGCAAGCGCTTCCCCAACGTGGTGGTCAGCCGGACCTTCTCCAAGATCTACGGCCTCGCCGGGCTGCGCCTCGGTTACCTGGTGGCGAGCCCGGAGGTCGTCGGCTACGTTGACCGCGTGCGCCCGCCCTTCAACACGAGCCTCGTCGCGCAGGCAGCGGGGATCGCGGCGCTGGCCGACGACGAGCACGTGGCGCGCAGCCGCGCCTTGGTGGAGAGCGAGCGGCCGTTCCTCACCGAGGGCCTGCGCGCGCTCGGGGCGACCGTCTGGGCGTCGCAGACGAACTTCGTCCTGGCCGATTTCCCTGGACGTCCGGGACGAGAGCTCTTCGAAGCGCTGCTGCGGCAAGGCGTGGTGGTGAGGCCCATGGTCGGCTACGGGTTCCCCACCGCGCAGCGCATCACCTTCGGCCTGAGGGCCGAGGACGAGAAGCTCCTCGCGGCGCTCGCGAAGGTCCTGCGCGCATGACGGGACGCCCGGCGAGCGGAGGGCCCGGAAGCACGCGCCCCTTCATCGTCGCCATCGACGGCCCCGCGGGAGCCGGGAAGAGCACGGCGGCGCGGCGCCTGGCGGCGCGACTCGGCTTTGCCATGGTCGACACGGGCGCCATCTACCGAGCGGTGGCGCTCGCGGCCACGCGCGCGGGGATCGCGCTCGACGACGACCGGGGGCTGGCGACGCTGCTCCCTTCGCTCAGCATTCGCTTCGAGCCGCCACCGGCGCCGCAGGCCGACGCCGGCCAGAAGGTGCTCCTCGGTGAGGATGACGTCTCGGTGGAGATCCGCACTCCCTCGATGTCCCTGGGCGCGAGCGCGGTCTCGGCGCGGCCGGTGGTGCGCGCCGGCTTGCTGGAGCTGCAGCGCCGGCTCGCGACCGCGCCCAGCCAGCCGGGTGCGGTGCTGGAGGGGCGCGACATCGGGACCGTGGTCTTTCCGGATGCCGATCTGAAGGTCTTCCTCACCGCTTCCCCGGAGGTCCGCGCCAGGCGCAGGTACGACGAGCTAGCGGTCAAGGGCCAGCCGGCAAGCCTGGCGCAGGTCCTCGCCGATCAGCAGAAGCGGGATCGTGACGACAGCGAGCGGGCGGTGGCGCCGCTCCGGCCGGCGCCGGATGCGGTGTTGCTCGACACGAGCCAGCTCGGCGCGGAGGCCGTCGTCGAGGCCCTCGCGACCGCGGTCGCGACGCGCCGTGGAGAACAGGGCCGATGTGCGTGAGCGCCGCGATGCGGCGTGCTAATATCCAGCCCTCGGATGGAAGGGCAGGAACGCGTCTACGGACCGAAGGAGTGCGGGAGCTGCCGGCTGTGGCGGCCCATCCTCGAGGACGCCCGTGGACCGATCGGTCCTTGCCGACTGAACGTCCGCACGGGTGACTTCCCGGGCACGGCGCCAAGCTGCGAGCGCTACCTCGGCCGGGATACGGCCGTTCCGGCCCCCGCCCCATCAGGTCAGCCGCGACGCCCGGCGGCCGCTCCGCCGCTCGTACGCCGTGGGACGGCCGAGCCGCGGCCGGCGACCGCGGCAGCCGCCCACGAGGTCGAGATCCCCGAGGAGATCCTTGCCATGACTCGCGAAGAGTTCGCTCATGCCATCCGCGAGGTGCTGCGCGAAGAGACGCTTCACGTCCCGATGGCGCCGAAGTGGGAGGGGGGCACGGTGCTGTTGAAGCCGCGTGACACGCAGCTTCAGCCGAAGGAGGTCCCGCTCGATCAGCTGTTCCACAAGATCGTCATGATCCGCGACCGGCTGCGCGTGCTGGAGCAGAAGATCAACGCTAACGACAAGCTGACGGACGCCGAGAAGGTCGACATCCAGTCATACGTCACGAAGTGCTACGGCAGCCTCACGACGTTCAACGTCCTGTTCCGGGACGACAAGGACCGCTTCATCGGGGAGAAGGGGGCCGGTTCGTAGGGCGAGGGACGAGCTACCGTGCTACAGGAACGGCGGAACACGGGAACCAGCCGACGCCCTGCCGGGGCGGACGTGGAACGATCGAGGCGAACGGACTACGCATGGACGTGAAGATCGCGCGAACGGCAGGGTTTTGCTGGGGTGTCCGGCGCACTGTGGACAAGGTGATGCAAGTGGCCGAGACGGCAGGCGGTTCGGTCGTCACGCTCGGTCCGATCATCCACAATCCGCAGGCCGTCGAGCGCATGCGGAAGAAGGGTGTGGCGACCGTCGACGCGATCGACGAGATCGCCGACGGCACGACGGTGGTGGTACGCACGCACGGCGCGGTGAAGAGCGAGCTCGAGTCGGCGAAGGCGCGCGGCCTAGAGGTGGTCGACGGCACCTGCCCGTACGTCAAGTACCCGCAGGTCATGGCGCAGCGGCTCACGCGCGACGGCTACCACCTCGTCGTCGTCGGCGACGCCAACCATGCCGAGGTGAAGGGGGTCGTCTCGTACGCCGAGGGCCCGTACACGATCGTGAAGCCGGGTGCCCCGATCCCGGCCATCCCGGGCAAGAAGGTCGCGGTCATCGCCCAGACCACGTGCATCGGCGCCGAGTTCGAGCGCGTGGTAGGCGCCCTCGCGCTCAGGCACAGCGAGGTGCGGGCGGTGAACACGATCTGCAACGACACCGACGAGCGGCAGGACGACGCCAAGCTTCTCGCCCGCGAGGTGGACGCGGTGGTGGTCGTAGGCGGCAAGAACAGCGCCAACACGAGGCATCTAGCGGAGATCTGCCGGAACATCCAGCCGCGTACCTGGCACGTCGAGACGGAGGAAGAGCTACAGCCCGAGTGGTTCAAGGGTTGCCAGCTGGTAGGAATCAGCGCCGGGGCCTCGACACCCGACTGGGTGGTCGAAGGCGTCGCCGAGCGGCTCCGTTCCCTGCCGTGATTGGTCGAGGCCACGGCTTGACGCCCGAAATTCGGGCGTGTAGCGTGCGCGCTCCATATTTTTCAGTTCGACCGGGGTCTCCCCGGCAGACGCTACCGTCTAGCTCCCCGGACGGTCGAGCGCGACACACACACCAGGGGTTATAGCAGACTCCGCCGGCGCACCTTGCTTCACTCCTGCGCCGGTGCCAGCCCGCCAATTCCGGAACCCAATCGAAAATGGAGAATCAGACCACTCTTCCGCCCGAGACCGACGCTGAAGACTTCGCGACGATGTTCGCCCAGAGCGAGGCGCGCGGAGGTCAGATCGAAGAGGGCAAGGTCGTCGGCGGCACCGTCATCCAGCTGACGAAGGACTATGCCGTCATCGACATCGGCTACAAGTCCGAAGGCCAGGTGCCGATCAACGAGTTCGCCCCCGCGCCTGGCCAGGAGCCGGCCGTCAAGGTGGGCGACCATGTCGAGGTGCTCGTCGAGTCCCGTGAAAACGACACCGGGATGGTCGTCCTCTCCAAGGAGAAGGCCGACAAGATGCGCATCTGGGACGAGATCTCGGCTGCGTGCGAGCGCGACGAGCTCGTCGAGGGCGTCATCGTCGGCCGCGTCAAGGGGGGCCTCTCCGTCGACATCGGCGTGAAGGCCTTCCTGCCGGGCTCGCAGGTCGACATTCGCCCGGTCCGCAACCTCGACAAGCTCATCGGCGAGAAGTTCAAGTTCAAGGTCATCAAGTTCAACAAGAAGCGCGGCAACATCGTCCTCTCGCGCCGCGTCCTCCTCGAGAAGGAGCGCGAGGAGCTGAAGAAGGAGACGCTGAAGAACCTGAAGGAAGGTGCCGTCCTGAAGGGCGTCGTGAAGAACCTCACCGACTACGGTGCCTTCATCGACCTGGGCGGCATCGACGGCCTGCTCCACGTCACCGACATGAGCTGGGGTCGCATCGGCCACCCCTCGGAGATGTTCGAGGTAGGCCAGGAGGTCCGGATCGTCGTCCTGAAGTTCGATCCGGCCAGCGAGCGCGTCAGCCTGGGCATGAAGCAGATCCAGGAGGACCCGTGGCACCGCGCCGACGAGAAGTACCCTGTCGGCAGCCGGGTCTCGGGCAAGGTGGTCAGCCTCACTGACTACGGCGCCTTCATCGAGCTCGAGCAGGGTGTCGAAGGCCTCGTCCACGTCAGCGAGATGAGCTGGACGAAGCGCGTGAAGCACCCCTCGAAGCTCGTCAACGTGGCCGACAAGGTCGAGGCGGTCGTGCTCGACATCGACCCGAAGGCGAAGCGGATCAGCCTCGGCATGAAGCAGATCGAGGCGAACCCCTGGACGCTGCTCGAGGACAAGTACCCCATCGGCTCGGTCATCCGCGGCGAGGTCCGCAACGTCACCGACTTCGGCATCTTCGTCGGCGTCGAGGAGGGCATCGACGGCTTGGTGCACGTCTCCGACATCTCCTGGAACGAGCGCATCAAGCACCCCGGGGAGAAGTTCAAGAAGGGCGACGTCGTCGAGGCGGTGGTGCTGAACATCGACGTCGAGAACGAGCGCTTCAGCCTCGGCATCAAGCAGATTCAGCCCGATCCGTGGACGACGCTCTCCGAGCGCCACCCCATCGGCTCGAGGCTCAAGGGCAGGGTCACCAAGGTCACCGACTTCGGCGCCTTCGTCGAGATCGAGCCCGGGATCGAGGGCCTCGTCCACGTCTCCGAGCTGCGCGACGAGCGGGTGGAGAACCCGCGCGACGTGGTGAAGGAGACCGAGGAGATCGAGGTTAAGGTCATCGACATGGACCAGCAGGAGCGCAAGGTTGCGCTATCCGTGAAGGCCCTCAGCCGCGGCGAGGACGACTACCACGAGTACCTGCGCCGGCAGGGCGACGGCCGCGCCCGGCTCGGCGACCTGATGGAGAAGTTCAACCGGCGGAAGCCCTAGCTAGAAGCTCTCTTCCGCGGCAGTCTTCGAGGCGGGGGCCCGTTGGCCTCCGCCTCTCTCTTTTGTGCGCGCCCGCCGGAGCCACGCCTCGCGGCGGGCGGGCCTCTGCTGAGCACGGCGTCCACGAGTTCTTCGAAGGCGGCGCGCCCGGCGGAGTCCGCGGGCAGCCGCGGCCGCAGCGCGCCGTCGAGGTAGAGCAGGGCGGCTCCGTGCACGAGCGCCCATCCGGCGAAGGCGTGAACCTCGCCGGCTTCGCGAGAGCCCGCCGCGGCTTCGGCTGTCTCCTGCAGGACGGCATAGGCCGACGCGCTCGCCTGCTGCAGCTCGGACGTCGCCTGGGAGCAGTCGGCGAGCTCGCGCCCGAACATGACGCGGAAGGTGGCCGGGTGGTCGAGGGCGAACCGGACGTAGGCGCGGCCGATGCGCTGCATGCGCTGGCGCGGTGTCGCGCCGGCCCGGGCCTCCTCGCGGAGCGCCGTCTCGAAGCGCCGGAAGCCTTCGGAGGCGACCGCGGAGAGGAGCGCCAGCTTGTCCGGGAAGTGGTGTGCCGGCGCCGCGTGAGAGACCCCGAGGCGGCGCGCGAGGCCGCGGATGGTCAGCGCTGCGACGCCGAGCTCCTCGATCGCCTCCAGGCCCGCCAGGACGAGCGCGCGCCGCAGATCGCCGTGGTGGCGCCGCCGTGGCGGCTTGGGAGCGATCGGGGAGCCGGGGACGCTCACGGGGACGAAGCTAGCACCCTGGACCTGACGCTGCCAAGTTCGAACTTGACAGTGTCAAGTACCGGTGGCTCCCCCACCGAAGCCCGCTGCGCAGAAGGGCCATGCGCCAGCGCCATCGCTGCGATCCCGTTGCGGCGTTCCGCGCCGCGTGCTTACCTGTGCCCGCCATGAGCGAAGAGCAGAAGCCCCCCAGCGAGCCGAGCGAGCCGCTTCCCACCAGTCCGCCGCCGCAGGGCGGGGGCGCGGCACCGCCGCAGTCCACTCCTGTCTGGGGAGGGCCACCCCCTGCTCCACCTCCACCTTCGAACTGGACGCAACCTGCGCCGCCCGCCGCCATCCCGCCCCCCGCGCCCCCCCGGCGCGATCGCGCCGCCTTGGCGGTGGTGCTCTTCGTGTTCGGCGGCCTCTTCGTCGTCTTCTTCGCCTTCCTGCTCCTCGCCTACAGCGCCGTGCGCGGCGAGTCGCCCCGCCTCTCGAGCGGACCGCGCATCGGGGTGGTGGAGGTGAAGGGAGAGATCGGCGGTGGAGGCCGCGGCAACGTCGACGCCGAGGACACGCTCAAGGTCATCAAGCGCTTCATGGACGACGGAGAGATGAAGGCGGTGGTCGTCCGCATCGATTCGCCAGGTGGAGCCGTGTCGCCGAGCCAGGAGATCTACGACGAGCTGAGGAAGCTCGCCGACAAGAAGATCGTCGTCTGCTCGATGGGAAACCTGGCAGCCTCCGGGGGCTTTTACATCGCGATGGCCTGCCCGCACATCATAGCGGAGCCGGGCACGCTCACCGGGTCGATCGGGGTCATCAGCATGTTCCCCAACCTCAAGGGGCTCGCCGATCGATTCAACGTGAAGATGGAGACCATCAAGAGCGGCAAGCTCAAGGACTCGGGCAGCCCGTTTCGCGACATGACTCCGGAGGACCGCGCCTACTGGCAGTCGCTCATCGATCAGGTTTACGGCCAGTTCGTCGCGGCGGTGGTGGAAGGCCGCGATCTGCCCGAGGACCAGGTGCGCAAGATCGCCGACGGCCGGGTCCTGACGGGCCAGCAAGCGCAGGAACTCGGCCTCATCGACGAGCTCGGGAATTTCAACGACGCGGTGGACGTGGCCAAGGAGAAGGCGGGCCTGACGGGAGAGCCCAAGCTCGTCTATCCACCCGAGGAGCGCACCAGGTTCTTCGAGGAGCTCTTGGGCGGCGCCGTGCACTCGGTGGCGGACGCGGTGCGGACGGAGCTGCAGCGGGAGGCGAAGGCCGCCGGAGCGCCCGGTGTGTACTACCTGGCGAGATAGAGCTTCAGGCTTGGGGGCCCATGGCGGTGACTAGGCGCGTCGAGCTGGTGCATTCCGTAGCGCGGGGGCTTGTCCCCCGCTGGACGCGCTGAAAGCGGGCCACAAGGGCCCGCGCTAGGGATCGATCGAAGCGGGTACGGCCGTCAGGATGCCGCCCCGGTGAGCTTATCCCTCGAGGACAACCACTCCATGCGAGGCGGAGACGAACCATGGCGAAGGTGAAGCGGAGAGGAGCAGCCTCCAGGTCGCGGGTCGCCTCGCCCTCGCCCCGAGCGATGGCACGCAGCTCGCCCCAGCGGGCGAAGCGCGAGCCCCTGACGCGCCTGTGGGCGCCCTGGCGGCTCGAGTACATCCTCTCCGAGAAGCCCGACACCTGCATCTTCTGCGACTTCCCGGCCGCGACAGGCGAGGAGAACGACCGGAAGAACCTGATCGTCCACCGTGGCCCGCGGTCCTTCACCATCCTCAACCGTTACCCGTACAACTCGGGGCACGTGATGGTGATCCCCCGCCACCACGTGGACGAACTGGAGGCGCTCTCGCCCCAGGAGTTCGCCGACCTGCACGAGGAGCTGCGGCTGGCGGCGCGCGTCGTGCGGAAGGTCTACCGGCCCGAGGGGATGAACGTGGGCATGAACCTGGGCCGCATCGCGGGCGCCGGAATCGACGAGCACCTCCACTATCACGTCGTCCCGCGGTGGGGCGGAGACACGAACTTCATGCCCGTCCTGGCGGACACGCGCGTCATGGTCGAGCACCTCGACGGCGCCTGGCAAAAGATCCGAGCTGGGTTCGAGAGCGAGAGGTGACTCGCTTGGGAAGCCGTGCGCGAGCGCGGAAGAGGGCGAATGGCGAGACGCGTGTTTCGTCCCCATTCCAGGGCACCGCGAGCTGGGGGGAGCGGCCCTCGCTCCGCCCGCGTGAGAGCGCTGCGCAGCGAGCCCGGAAGTCCTCAGACGCGCATGGGAAGCGGTGCGCGAGCACGAGAAACGTCGGAGGCGAGTCCGAGTGACGCCGCAGTGGTGGCTGGTCGTCGCGATTCTGCTGCTGGCGAGCGCGCTCGCCCTCCTGCTCGAGCGGCTGCTCCGCCGCCGCAAGGAGGCGCGGGCCTATTTGCAGGGAGTGCGCTACGTGCTCTCGGACGATCCTGACGCGGCCATCGTGGCGCTCTCGGACGCGGCGCAGCTGGGGAGCCCGGAGGCAGTCGAGACCTATCTCGCCCTGGGCGCCCTCTTCCGGCGCACGGGGGACCTGGCGCGCGCCATCCGCCTCCATCGCAACATGCTCATGAAGCCGGGCCTCGATCCTGCGCGCCGGATCGAGGTGGAGCGGGAGCTCGCGCACGACTACCGGCGCGGCGGAATGCTCGACGAGGCAGTGGCAGCGTATCGTGTGCTCGCGGACGGCGGCGACCGGGCTGCGCGGGAAGGGCTGCGCGACGTGCTCGTGGACCTGGGGCGTCTCGGCGAAGCAGCGGCAGTGCAGCGGCTGCTCTCCGGGCCGGGAGAGGACCCACTCCTCGCGCATCTCCTCGCCGCTCAAGCGCGCGCCGAGCTCGCGCGGGACGTCGAGGCGGGGCTCGCCGCGGCGCTGGCTGCCGTCGCGGCGGCGCCCCGTAGCGCAGATGCGCTCCTCGCGCTGGCCGAGGCGGAGGGCGCGGCGGCCCGCGGCGCCGAGGCGCGCGAGGCCATCGCGGCTGCGCTCGACGAGGACCCCGGTGTGGCGCTGCTGGCCTGGCCGGCGCTGGCGGCGAGCGGTGATCCCGCCGCCCTGCTCGCCCTCCTCGAGGGGCGCCTGGCGAGCGCCCCGCAAGACGCCGCGCTCCACTACCTGCGCGGCCGCGTGCTGTACCTCGCCGGCCGCCTGCAGGATGCGATGGGGGCGCTACGCCAGGCGCTCGAGCACGACAGCGCGGGCGAGGTCACGCTCGCCATGCGCGATCTGCTGCGCGAGGCGGAGGCGCCCGCGCCGGAGGAGCTGGCGGCGCGGCACGATCTCATGGTGGCGGCCCTGCTTCGGAAGGCGCGCCCCGTGCGCTGCACGCGCTGCGGCGCCGAGGCCCCCACCCGGCAGTGGCGGTGCAAGCGGTGCGGGGCCTTCGAGAGCTTTGCCTACCCGGCGACGACGAGTGGGCCCGGGATCGGATAGAGAGCCGGCGGCCGGTGACAGCTGCGCAACCCGGAAATGTCCTGGCGGTACGGGCACGTGGCAAACCGTCGCAGTCTGTAAGTTCATCCGATCGACTGGTCCGGCCGTCGGACGCCGCGGCAGAACGATTGTGGTTGCGTAGGGTTAAGCCGCCACGACCCCCAAGCTCCCACCTTGACATACCAGCCTGCCAAGCTAGATAAGTGGCGGGGCTCTTCGCTGCCCTTGGCTCCGATTAACGGCTCAACCTCGCGCAGAGGGCCCGCGGGATCCTCGACTCGGATCCTGCCGACCCGAGTCAATTCGTCGGTCTGCATCCTCGAACGTCTGGAAGGAGAAACAGGTCGAATGTCCACCCAGGAAAACGCCCTGGCGCCCAAGCGCCAGGTCGAGCACGTCGACACGGTCACCATCCGCTTCGTCGGCGACTCCGGCGACGGCATGCAGCTGACCGGGTCGGAGTTCACGAAGGCTTCTGCCCTCGCGGGCAACGACCTCTCCACGTTCCCGGACTTCCCCGCCGAGATCCGCGCGCCTGCGGGCTCGCTCGCCGGCGTTTCCGGCTACCAGGTCCACTTCGGCGGAAAGACCGTGCACACGCCGGGTGACGCCCCCGACGTGCTCGTCGCCATGAACCCTGCGGCGCTCAAGACGAACCTCCAGGACCTCCGCCTGGGCGGCATGCTCATCGTGAACTCGGGCGCTTTCAACGCAGCCAACCTCGAGAAAGCGCTCTACAAGAAGAACCCGCTCGAGGACGAGGCCCTGCAGAAGAGCTACCGGGTCATCGCGGTGGACATGAACAAGCTCGCCCAGCACGCGCTGGTGGGTTCTGGGCTCTCGTCCAAGGACATCGCGCGCTGCAACAACTACTTCGCGCTCGGCATGATGTACTTCCTGTACGGCCGGCCTACCGAGCAGCAGATCGAGTCGATCCGCGCCAAGTTCACGAAGAAGCCGCAGTTCGCCGAGCCGAACATCAAGGTGTTCCAGGCTGGCCACGCCTTCGCCGAGACGTCCGAACTGTTCTTGAACACGTACAAGGTCCCGGCTGCCAAGCTGAAGCCTGGGACGTACCGGAACGTCACCGGCAACCAGGCCGTGGCGCTCGGCTTCGCCACGGCGGCGAAGCTCTCGGGCCGCCAGGTCTTCCTCGGTAGCTACCCCATCACGCCCGCCACCGAGATCCTCCAGGAGATGTCCCACTTCAAGGAGATGAACGTGGTGACGTACCAGGCCGAGGACGAGATCGCCGGCATCGGCTCCGCGATCGGCGCCGCCTTCGGTGGAGCGATCGCCTGCACGAGCACCTCCGGCCCGGGCCTCGCGCTCAAGTCCGAGATGATCGGCCTCGCCGTCATCCTCGAGCTGCCGCTGGTGGTCGTGAACGTCCAGCGCGGCGGCCCCTCGACGGGCATGCCGACCAAGACCGAGCAGGCGGACCTCCTCATGGCGCTCTTCGGGCGCCACGGCGAGGCGCCGATGCCGGTGCTCGCCGCGCAGAGCCCGGGCGACTGCTTCTACTCGACGATCGAGGCGGTGCGGATCGCGACCAAGTGGATGACGCCTGTGCTCCTCCTCACCGACGGCTACCTCGGCTTCGGCTCGGAGCCGTTCCGGATCCCGGAGGACGGCTCGATCCCGCCCATCGCGATCAAGTACCAGACCACGCCCAACTACGAGGGCGGCACGTACATGCCGTACCTGCGCGACGCGAAGCTCATCCGGCCGTGGGCGGTCCCCGGCACGGCGGGCCTCGAGCACCGCCTGGGCGGGCTCGAGAAGGACTCGCTGTCGGGCATGGTCTCCTACGACGGCATGAACCACGAGAAGATGGTGAAGATCCGCGCCCAGAAGGTCGCGAACGTGGTCGAGGACGTCCACGACCTCGAGGTGTTCGGCCCGGCGAAGGGAGACGTGCTCCTCCTCTCGTGGGGTGGAACCTTCGGTTCGGTGCGGGCCTCCGCGGAGGCGCTGCAGGCGCAGGGCAAGAGCGTCGCCCACGCGCACCTCCGGTGGCTGAACCCGATGCCGAAGAACACGGGCGAGGTGCTCCGGAGCTACAAGAAGATCCTCATACCCGAGGTCAACAATGGCCAGCTGGCGTTCTACGTCCGGGCCATGTTCCCCGGCGTGGACCCGCTGCAGTTCAACCGGATCAACGGCAAGGCACTCAAGATCTCGGAGATCGTGGCGACCGTGAACGAGCTTCTCGGCTAGCGCATCGACTCGAAAGGACGACCAGGACCCATGAGCACGACCAATGGCACGAAGGCCGCGGCGGCGCTGCCGACCTACACCAAGAAGGACTTCGAGTCGGGCATCGACCCGCGCTGGTGCCCCGGCTGCGGCGACTTCTCGATCATCAACCAGGTGCAGAAGCTGCTCCCCGGAGTCGGGGTGGCCCGCGAGAACATCGTCTTCATCTCGGGCATCGGCTGCTCCTCGCGCTTCCCGTACTACATGAACAACTACGGGATGCACACGCTCCACGGGCGGGCCCCGAGCTTCGCCTCGGGCCTCAAGCTCTCTCGGCCCGAGCTGCAAGTGTGGGTGGTGACCGGAGATGGCGACGGGCTTGCCATCGGCGGCAATCATTTCATCCACACCATGCGGCGCAACATCGACATCAAGATGCTGCTCTTCAACAACCGCATCTATGGGCTCACCAAGGGTCAGGTCTCGCCGACCTCCGAGCTCGGCAAGAAGACCAAGACCACGCCCTTCGGATCCGCCGACTACCCGTTCAACCCGCCCGCGCTCGCCCTGGGCGCCGGGGCCACCTTCGTGGCCCGCGCCGTCGACATCGAGGGCGCGCACATGGCGACCGTGCTGAAGGGCGCGGCGGACCACCGCGGGTCGACCTTCGTCGAGATCTACCAGAACTGCCCGGTGTACAATGACGGCGCCTACACCTTCCTCACCGAGAAGGCGGTGAAGGTGGAGGCGCAGGTGCGGATGGAGGAGGGCAAGCCGCTCCTGTTCGGGAAGGACAACAAGAAAGGCATCCGATTCAATGCTCAGACGGCCGAGCTCGAGGTCGTGACGCTGGGGGATAGCGGCGTCACCGAAAAGGACATCCTCGTCCATAACCCCAGGCGCGACGATCCCACCATCGCGTTCATGCTCGCTAACCTGTCGAACCGCACTGGCTTCCCCACGCCCATCGGCGTCTTCCGCGACGTGAACTTGCCGACCTGCGACGATCTCAACTGGAAGCAGATCAACGCCTTGAAGGCGAAGCACGGAGACGTCGGAGTCTACAAGTTCCTGTCGACTGCGGACACCTGGACGGTCGCCTAGGCCGCACGGGCAACTTCGGACTAGGTCGTAAGATCTAAGCAGGTTTCACGATGGCCGTGGCCGCGCGACTCGCGGCTGCGGCCATTGCGCCTTGAGGCTACCGCTAAAGGGGTCTACACGGGCTGTGTTAGCCCGCGGCGTCCGCGGCGTGAGGCATTCCGCCCGACGGACTGAGACAAAATACACCCACCGTTCTTGATCGGCGTCTACGCATTTTGCGACGAAGTCTGATACCTGATGGGCTCTCCCCCAAGAAACACTGATGGGCCCGGCCACCCGCACGAGCGGCTCCCCAGGAGCGATGATGACGACAGGGACGACGGCGACGAAGAAGGAAAAGAAGTTCCGAGGCATCGTGGTCATAAACCACGCCAGTTGCAAAGGCTGCGCATTTTGCGTCGAGTTCTGCCCCACCAAGGCGCTAGCTCTCGAAAAGGGCTTCAACGCCAAGGGATACCACCCGCCCTACCTCGCGACGCCGGAGCTGTGTAACGGCTGCGACATGTGCGGGTTGTTCTGTCCCGATTTCGCCATCTTCGGCTACCGCGAGAAGCTCGAGCAAGCAGCCTAGGAGCCAGCGCCAATGAACGCAGATCCAATCGGAGTCCTCACAGGAAGCCACTATCTCGACGGTGACCACTCGTGTAGCGAGGGCGCCATCGCCGCCGGGTGCCGTTTCTCGGCCGGTTACCCCATCACCCCTTCGACCGAGGTGGTGGAGCGTCTCGCATCTCGCTTCCCGAAGGTCGGCGGCCGCTTTCAACAGTTCGAAGACGAGCTCGCGGCCTCGATCGCCGTGCTCGGGGCTGTCTGGGGTGGCGCGAAGGCGGTCACCGTCACGTCCGGCCCGGGCTTCTCGTTGATGATGGAGCACATCGGCCTCGCGGCGATCACCGAGTGTCCGGTGGTCTACATCAACGTCCAGCGCGGCGGCCCCTCGACGGGCCTGCCCACCCAGCCGGCGCAGGGCGACATGATGCAGGCACGCTTCGGCTCGCACGGTGACTACAGGCTCATCGCGCTCTGCCCGAACTCGCCCCAGGAGTGCTTCGACCTGACGCTCCGCGCCTTCAACCTCGCGGAGGAGTACCGGGTCCCCGTCATCGTCATGCTCGACGAGGTGGTCGGGCACATGACCGAGAAGGTGGTCATCCCGCCGGCCGACCAGATCCAGGTGACGCCGCGCCGGTACACTTCCAAGAAGCCGAGTGAGTTCAAGCTGTTCGAGCCCGCCGAGGGCTCGCTCGTCCCGGAGATGGTCAAGGCGGGCGACGGCTACCGCGTCCACGTCACCGGCCTCACCCACGACGAGCGCGGCTACCCCGCGATGAACGTCCCGGCGCAGGACAAGATGGTGAAGCGGCAGTTCGCCAAGATCCTGGAGAACGCCGACAAGATCATCACGTTCGAGGAGAAGAACCTCTCGGGCGCCGAGGCGGTCGTGGTCAGCTTCGGCATCACCTCCCGCATCGCCGAGAAGGGGATGCAGCTCGCGCGCGAGCAGGGGGCCAAGGTGGGCTCGTTCCGGCTCATCACCGCCTGGCCGTTCCCTGAGAAGCAGATCGTCGAGCTCTCGAAGAAGGTGAAGGCCTTCGTCGTGCCCGAGCTCAACATGGGGCAGATGTCGCTCGAGGTGGAGCGGCTCGCCGCAGGCCGCTGCCGCACCATCCCGGTGCTCCACGCCGGCGGTACCGTCCACAACCCCGAGGTCATCGCCGAAGCGATCCTGGAGGCCGTCCGATGAGCGTCCTGCGAGAGAACCCAGTCAACGCGTACCTCCGCCTCGACCGGCTGCCGAGCATCTGGTGCCCGGGCTGCGGCATCGGAACGACCGTGAACTGCTTCACGCGCGCGCTCACCGAGTCGAAGCTCGACCTCGACAAGGTCGCCATCGTGAGCGGCATCGGCTGCACCGGGCGCGTCGCCGGGTACATGAACCTCGACTCGTTCCACACCACGCACGGCCGCGCCATCCCGTTCGCGACCGGCCTCAAGCTCGCGAACCCCGACCTCAAGGTGGTGGTCTACTCCGGCGACGGCGACCTCTCCGCCATCGGCGGTAATCACCTCGTCCACGCGGCCCGCCGCAACGCAGACCTCCTCGTCGTGTGCGTGAACAACTTCACGTACGGCATGACCGGTGGTCAGGTGACCCCGACCACGCCGATCTCGGCGGTCGCCTCCACCACGCCCTACGGCGCGTACGAGGAGACGTTCAACCTCCCGAACCTCGTCGACGCGTGCGGCGCGGTCTACGTGGCGCGCTGGACCGCCTTCCACGTCCGGCAGATCGCCAAGTCCATGGGCGAAGCCCTGAACAAGAAGGGCTTCCGCTTCATCGAGATCATCGCCCCGTGCCCGACGCTCTACCTGCGCCGCAACAAGCTCGGCGACGGCCTCGACGAGATGAAGTACTACAAGGAGAAGAGCGTCGTGAAGAACGGCGCCGACACGCGCGAGGTCGCGCTCGACTACCACGACAAGATCACGGTCGGTAAGTTCGTCGATCGCGAGCGCGCCACGCTCGAGGAGGCGATGGAGAAGCGCTTCTCCGAGATCCTCGGCTCCAAGTACGTCCCCTACACCTCGCCCGGCAAGCAGCCGCGCGCCTAACCGATCGGAGAACGAACATGGGTCCCACGGAGATCAAGATCGGTGGACTGGGTGGCCAGGGCGTGATCCTGGCCGGCATCATCATCGGGAAGGCGGCGGCGCTCTACGACAAGAAGCACTCCGCCCTGACGCAGGCGTTCGGCCCCGAGGCTCGCGGATCGGCCTGCAGCGCGCAGGTCGTCGTGGATAGCGAACCCATCCTCTATCCCTACGTCCAGCGGCCGCACCTCATGGTGTCGATGTCGCAGGATGCGTTCGTCAAGTTCTCGCCCGAGCTGCGCGAGGACGGCACGCTCCTCATCGAGGAGGAGCTCGTGAAGCCAACGGGTCTTCCCAAGGGCGTGAAGGTCTTCGCCGTTCCGGCGACCCGCATCGCCGAGGAGCTGGGGAAGAAGATGGTGCTCAACATCGTGATGGTAGGCTTCTTCACCGCCATCACCGGCGTGGTGAGCGAGGAAGCCGCCCGCAAGGCGGTGACCGACTCCGTGCCGCCGAACACCATCGACCTGAACCTCAAGGCGTTCGAGCGCGGATTCGCTCACGGGAAGAAGCTGCTCGCCAAGGCGTAACATCCGTTTCGCTTGTCCCGACGCGCCGGCGCCTGTTTCGCCGGCGCGTCCTTTTCTTGTGCCGAGCGCTCCGTCAGGGACAGGCGAGTGCGCGCAGGCTCGCGGCGCACCGGTCTACGCCCGGGTCCACCTCGAGGCACCGCCTGCAGGCGCGCGCAGCCTCACCGCAGCGGCCGAGGCGCGCGAGCGCGATGCACGAACCGTGGAGCGCCTCCACGTAGGCGGGCGAGAGCTCCACGGCCCGTCCGTACTCCGCGGCGGCCCGCCCGTAGCTTTCCGAGAGGTAGTCCATGTATCCGAGGTCGTGGTGTGCCTCGGCGAGGTCGGGCTTCGCCTCGAGAAGGTGCAGGTATTCCCGGCGCGCCGCGGCCCATAGCTCGGGCCGGCGGGTCGCCTCGCGCCTGCCGCGATGGAGGAGGGCGCGGGCCAGGTTCAGGCGCGCCACCATCAGGTCGGGATCGATGCGCAGCGCGGCGCGGAAGTCACTCTCGGCCGCCTCGTACTTCTCTTCCGCCAGGCGCACCTCGCCCAGGTTGACGTGCCCCTCCGCGAAGTCGGGCGCGGCTTTCACCGCGTGCTCGAACCGGCGGCGC
Organism: Anaeromyxobacteraceae bacterium; assembly: GCA_041500205.1. GTDB lineage: Bacteria > Myxococcota > Myxococcia > Myxococcales > Anaeromyxobacteraceae > Anaeromyxobacter_A. Next base: position 21,600 of record JBGQLS010000014.1, read on the forward strand.
GCCTCTTCGATACGTCCGCGGCGGCGCTCGACCACGCCGGCGCCGTTGAGCGCCTCGGGGATGTCCTCGTTGAACTCGAGCGCGTGGGCGAAGGCGATCTCGGCGCGCTCGAGGTCGTGCTCGGAGAGGTAGTGGTAGCCCTTGGTGACTTCCTCCATCGCGCGAGGGTGGACCCGCGGCGAAGGGGCGCAAGCGAGCAGCGCGAGCAGGATCGCGTTCGCGGTCTGAGTACCCGGGGCTCGCGCCGCCCCGCCCCGCCGGCGGAGCCGTCGGGGCCCCACCCTGGCTAAGAAGCAAAGGGCATTTTTCGACAGGTCTTGAGTAGTCGAGCTCTTCATCGCTGGCCCAAGGTTCGCAACCCTCGTGCCGCATGCGACCGCTCGCACTCTCCCTGCTCCTTGCGTCTGCGCCCGCCGCCGCAACGGCGCAGGGCGGACCGCGATGTCTCTCGCTCGAGCTCGGTTTCACTCGTGATTCCGCGGAGGAGCTCGGCGACCGGGCGCCCGTGGCGCTGTCCACGGCGTGGTGGCTGGCGGGCGGCCTGGACGCCACCGCGCGCGTGGCGTGGGGGTTCGCGTCGCGCACCGGGGTCCGCCGCGCGGCCGGCTCCTTCGAGGCAGGCGCGGGGCTTCGATACGCTGTCGGGACCTTGTCAGTGCTGCGGCCGCAGCTGGTGGTGGACCTCGCATTCGTCCAGGTGTTCGGCGCTCCTGCCGCGGAATCCTGGACGAGCGACTCCGGCGTACGCCTCGGCGCGGGCGCGGCGCTGGAGGTCTTCTTCGCGCGCGAGCTCTCGCTGAGCCTCACCGCCAGGGCGACGGAGCTTGCGCTGGTCTCGGGAGACGGAGGTCCTGGCCTCGCCGTGGCTCTCGGGGTGGCAGCGTACTTCTGAGTCGCCGGGGGCGCAGGCCGCCCCCGCCCCGCCGGGCAAAGCCCATCGGGGCCCCGCCCCGGCCACGCCGCAGAGCGATCACATTCTTCGACAGGTCTTGACTCTGTGGAGGCCAGTTTCCCCCGACCGTGGAGGTGCGCTATTTGACAGTGAACATAGCGTCACATACTTTCATGCTCAGGGACCGGACCAGCTCGCGGTCGCCTACCTCCTCGCCATGCCGCGCAAGAAGATCTCGACGACCATCTACATCACGCCCGAACAGAACGAACGGCTGAAGATGCTGAACGATCGCACGAAGGTGCCAGTCGCCGAGTACATCCGCCAGGGTATCGACCTGGTGCTCGACAAGTACAAGGGCACCCTCCCCGGACAGCTCTCGCTTGATGATCTGGGGCCGAAGAGGTAGTCCTCCCTCCGATGTCCACAGCCAGTCCCGCCACTCATGCGTGAACAGCGAGCCATCATCCTCGGTGCCGCCGGATTCATCGGAAGCCATCTCTGCGACAGGTTCTTGGCCGAGGGCTGGCGCGTCACGGGAGTCGACAGCCTCATCACCGGCACGGTGCGCAACCTCGAGCAACTGAGGGGCGAGACCCGGTTCGACTTCGTCAAGGCCGACATCTGCGATCCCTTGGAGATGGCGGGCCCGGTTGACTCCATCCTCGACTTCGCCTCGCCAGCCTCCCCCGTCGATTACCTCGCGCATCCGTTCGAGACGCTCCACGTCGGCTCGCTCGGGGTCGAGAACGCGCTCAAGCTCGCGAAGCGCACCGGCGCTCGCTTTCTCCTCTCCTCCACGTCCGAGGTCTACGGAGACCCGCTCGAGCACCCGCAGAAAGAGTCGTACTGCGGCAACGTGAACCCGATCGGCCCGCGCGCTGTCTACGACGAGGCCAAGAGATTCGCCGAGGCCATCACCATGGCCTACCGGCGGTATGAGAAAGTGGACGTCCGTATCGCACGCATCTTCAACACCTACGGCCCGCGCATGCGCCTCGACGATGGGCGCGTCGTACCGACTTTCGTTGCGCAGGCCCTCAGGGGCGAGCCCATCACCGTCTACGGCGACGGGACGCAGACCCGGAGCTTCTGTTACGTCGACGATCACGTAGAGTGCGTGTGGCGGCTGCTCCATTCGAGCTACCAGGAACCGGTGAACGTGGGCACGCCGCACGAGATGACCATCCTCGAGTTCGCCGAGTGGGTGCGCAGGAGCGTGGGTGCGCGGAGCGAGATCGTGTTCAAGCCGCTCCCGCAGGACGATCCGCGCGTGCGGCGCCCCGACATCTCCCTCGCGCGCGACCTGCTGGGATGGGAGCCGACCACGCCGTTCGAGGAGGGCATGCGCCGGTCGATCGCCTGGTTCAAGGAGCGCATCGCCCGCGGTGAATTAGCCGCCGCCGTCTGAACGGTCGGCACGGAGCGCCTCATGGAGAGGAAGATCCTGATCACCGGTGGAGCTGGTTTCATCGGGTCCACCATCGCCGACCTCTTCCTGTCCGCGGGATGGGACGTGGCGGTGCTCGACGATCTCTCCACCGGCAAGCGCGAGAACGTGCCTGCGAGGGCGCGGTTCTATCCTTGCGACGTGCGGAGCGCCGCCGCCACCGAGGTAGTCCTGAAGGAGAAGCCCGCCGTCGTCTGCCACCACGCGGCCCAGATCGACGTTCGAAAGTCGATGGCCGACCCCCGGCACGACTGCGACGTGAACCTGGGCGGCCTGCTCAATCTCATGCAGGCCGTGGTGAAGGCGGGATCGGTGAAGCAGGTCCTGTTCGCCTCCTCGGGCGGGGCCACGTACGGAGACACGGAGCAGGTCCCCACCCGCGAAGACCACCCGGCTCGTCCCCTCTCCGGCTACGGCGTGGCGAAGGCGGCAGGTGAGCTCTACCTCGGGGTGTACCAGGCCAACTTCGGCGTCCCCTATGCGGCGCTGCGCTACGCGAACGTCTACGGCCCCCGCCAGGACCCGCACGGCGAGGCGGGCGTGGTGGCGATCTTCTGTGGGAGGCTGCTCGAGCGGCAGCCCTGTACCATCAACGGCGACGGCAAGCAGACCCGCGACTACGTGTTCGTGGGTGACGTCGCGCGCGCCAACCTGCTCGCCGCCGAGAAGGGTTTCGTGGGAGCCCTCAACGTCGGCACCGGGATCGAGACCGACGTGAACGGGCTCTACGCCGGCCTCGCTCGCGCCGCCGGCGTCGAGGTGCAGCCCCTGCACGGTCCGGGCAAGCCCGGTGAGCAGAAGCGCTCCTGCGTCGATCCCTCCGCCGCTCGCGCGGCGCTGGGCTGGGCGCCCGAGGTGGCGCTCGACGACGGCCTCCTGCGTACGCTGCAGTTCTTCCGCGGCAGGATGAAGCTGTGATGGCCGTGATCACGCGCATTGAGCCGGCAATTTCGTAGCGCGAGGGCTCGTCCCCCGCCCGGACGCATCGAAGCGGGGCACAAGGCCCCGCGCTACGGCTCGATCCAATCGAGCACGGCCATTGATGGCGCGCCTCCTTTGCATGGAGCCGCTCGAGCGGGCTCCGGGTGAGTGGATGGCGCCCTGAGACGTACCTCGTCCCCTCGTTAACCTCGACGCTTCAATGCTTTACTGAAGGCCGATCCTTGTCTGGGCGGCCCATTTCATGCCGGCTTTGCATTTCCCGGCGCCCGCCGTGTCCATGAGCACGGAGGGGCCGGATGGCCCGGTCGCCCACACCCGAGGAAACCCGATGAAACGAGCCATTGCCCTCACCGTCGTCGCGCTCACCGCCGCTTGTGGCGGCAAGCCCATCACCCCCGAGGAGGCACGCGGTGCCCTGCCTCAGGCCGAGCAGGCTCAGGTTGTCTTGCCGGCGGGAGCGGCAAGCGCGTTCACGGCGGCACGCTCGGGCGAGGCCATCGCTGCGGCGACCAGCGCCAGCTATGCGCACACGTCCTTTGCTCTGGCGCACGCCGTGAACGGTGGCGTGGGGGCAACGCTGCTCCTCGTCCGCCTCGTCTCGCTGCTGCCGCCGACGTCGTGCGAAGGCGACACGTGCACATGGGGACCCGGCTCGGATGCCACCGACCTGAACGATTGGCGGCTCACCGTCTCGAAGCGCGACGGTCACTATGAGTGGGCTCTCGCGGGCCTCCCGAAGAACAATCAGGGAATCGGGTTCGTCACGGTGATCTCAGGAGACGCCTTCCCGACCGGGCAGCCTCTCGTGGGCCACGGCAACCTGCTCGCCGACTTCGACGCGTCCGCAAAGCTCTCGCACTGGTCCGACGATGCGCTCCCGCAAGGAAAGATCGCGGCGCAATACGATACGCGCAGCGGCCGCCAGGTCTCGGTCCAGTTCGTCGGCATGAAGGACGACGTCGTACCGACGCAGACCGTGAACGCCGCGTACGCCTACCTTGCGACTTCGGCCGGGGGTGAGCTCCAGGTCGCCACCCACAACCTCGATACGACAGTGGAACTCACGCTGCACACGCGGTGGACTGGTACCGGCGCGGGCCGCGGGGACGCCTCCTACACCGCCCCGCTCGCGACGTACACCCAGAGCCAGTGCTGGGATGGCGCGACGACGACGCCGGCATTCAGCCTCACGTACCAGCTGTCGTCGCCTGCACAGCTCAGCGATACCGGTGGCGATCCAGCGCTGCTCTGCGCTTTCCCTTCGGCGCAGCCACCCTCCATCGTGATGCCTTAGCGGCCAGCGAACAGGTGGCGCGCTTCGCGGTCATACCGGGCGGACGGGCCGAGGCGGTGAGCCCCGGCCCCTCCGACCCGATGCGGGAGCGGGGGCTCCTCGCCGACCTCTACACGCGTCACGCCGCCGCGGTTTTCGGGCGCTGCCGATGGCTCCTCCGGGACGAGGAGTCGGCGAAGGACGCGACGCAGGAGGTCTTCGCGAGGGCGCTTCGCGCGTTCCCGGAGTTCCGCGAGGCGGCCTCGCCCACGACCTGGCTGCTCCGCATCGCGACGCACCACTGCCTGAACGAGCTGCGCGCAGGACGGGCGCGCTGGCGGGAAGAGGCGGTCCGCCTCGCCGAGCTGAGGCGTGACGAAGGCCTGGAGCCCGAGCGCCGCGAGCTGGTCCGCGCGTTGCTGGGACGCGCGGAGCCGGAAGAGCAGGAGATGGCGGTCATGTACTACGTGGACGAACTGACGCAGGTGGAGATAGCGGCGGCCACCGGGCGCAGCCTGCCGACGGTCCGCAAGCGGCTGCGCGGGTTCCTCGCCGCGGCGCGCCGCGCGCTCGCCGAGGCCTTCCCGGGCATCTCCATTCCGGAGGAGGACGCGTTGTGAGCTCGCTCTCGCTCGGCGGCCCAGGCCCTGGTTGCTCCGCGACGCGGATGAGGCGGCTCGCGGCAGGCGAGCTCCATGGCGCAGAGCGCGCCCGGCTCCTGGAGCACCTCGCTGGCTGTGCGCGGTGCCAGGAGACGCAGCGCGAGATCGAGGAGGAGGGTCGCGTGCTCGCGGCGGCGCTCCCCTTCGAGGACCTCGCGGCCGGCGTCGCTGAACGGCTGGTGCGGGCCGAGCAGCCGGCCCCGCGGCGAGCGCTCCGGCGATGGGTGCCGGTCGCGCTGGCAGCCACGCTCGTGGCCGCGGCTGCGGTCCCGCTGGTGGCGCGGTTCTCGACGCCTTCCCGCGACGACGGCATCCGCCTCAAGGGCGGTGGCCCGTCGCTGACCCTCTACCTGCAGCAGGTCGGCGGCGCGCGCGCCATGGCGCCGGGAGACGCCATTCCGGGCGCCGCGCGGCTGCGCCTGGCGCTCGCCCCGGGCCAGCGGAAGCACGTGGCGGTGCTCCTCCTCGACGCCGACGGGGTGGCCGTGCTCTACGCGGGCCGCGCCGTGGCGGGTCCCCTGCCGGACGCGTTCGAGTGGACCGGCGCGGGCGAGGGCACCGTGCTGGCGGTCCTCAGCGATCGGCCCATCGAGACGGATGCGCTGGTGAGGCGCGTCGAAAAGGGTGGGGTGGAGGGAGCCAGATCGGGAGGCGCGGAGGTGGTCACGCTGAAGCTCATCCGCAGGAGCGGCTCGTGATCGTGACGCGCGTAGCTACCGCCCTCGCGCTCGCTGCGTCGCTCGCGTCCTCTCCTGCCGCGGCTGCGGAACGCCGGCTGGCGCTGGTGATCGGGGCGCCGGACGGCGGCGCGGGGACCGTGGCGCTGCGGTACGCGGAGCGCGATGCGCGCCGCATCCACGCCATCCTCACCCGGCTCGGCGGCGTGCGCGGGGCGGACGCGCGGCTCCTCCTCTCGCCGGGGGAGGCGGAGGTGCGCCGGGCGCTGGCCGATCTCGCCGAGCACAGCCGCGATGCCCGAGCGCAAGGCGACCGGACCGTGCTGCTCGTCTACTACTCGGGCCACGCCAGGGACGGCGCGCTGCGGCTGCGGGAGACGCGACTCGAGCTCTCCGACCTGAAGCGGATCCTGGAACAGGCGCCCGCCGACGTGCGCATCGGCCTCATCGACTCCTGCCGCTCGGGCGCCATCACCCGGTCCAAGGGTGTCCGGCACTCGCCTGCCTTCGAGGTGGCGCGCGCGGAGGGCCCGCGGGGGCTGGTCCTCGTGACGAGCTCCGGCGCCGACGAGGACTCCCAGGAGTCCGACGCCATCGGCGGCAGCTTCTTCACGCACCACCTGGCCTCGGGGCTCCTGGGCGACGCGGACGCTTCCGGGGACGGCAACGTGACGCTGGCCGAGGCCTACGCGTACGCCTACGCGCGGACGGTCGCCTCCACCGCCGACAGCGCGGGCGGGGTGCAGCACCCGGCCTACCTCTACGACCTGGGTGGCGCTGGAGACGTCGTGCTGACGGAGCTCCCCATCGGCGGCGCGCTCGTCTTCCCCGCGTCGGCCGAGGGTTCGTTCGTCGTGCTCGACGGTGCCCATCGCGCGGTGGCCGAGGTCGCCAAGCCCCACGGTGCGCCGCGCAGGCTTGCGCTCCCCGCCGGGCGCTACACCGTGAAGAAGCGTCTGGCCGCGGGCGACGGGCTCCTCGTCCAGGACCTCGAGCTGGGATCGGCGCCGGTGGAGCTGGACGAGGCGCGCATGGGCCGCGTCCCGCTCACCAAGGACCCGCAGAAGGGCTTCGGCGGCTCGCGCTGGTCGTTGCTGGCCGGGCTCGGCGGGCAGCGATTCTTCGGCCCGTCCGCGGCGAGCGGGCTCTTTCCCGGGGTGGGGCTGGGAGGGCTCGAGCTCATGATCCGCGACGACCTCGGCCACGGTCTGGCGTGGGGTCTCGACGCGGCCCTGGGCGGCGGCAGCTCCGCGCTAGGGTTCGCGGGCGACCCGGTCGCGATGAGCATCGGGGAGCTCTCCGGCGGCGGCTCGATCTGGAAGGACTTCCGGGCAGGGCCGGTCACGCTCTCCGCCGGCGCGCGCCTCGCGTTCATCTACCTCTCCCGGACCTTCCCTCAGCGCCCGGATCTCCCGTCCCAGTACTTCTTCACGCTGACCCCAGGCCTCACGGCGGCGGCCACCTGGGCGTTCTCGGAGCGCTTCGCGGCCACGGCGCGGGTGCGTGGTCACTACCTGTTCTACAACGTGGACCGGAACATGAGCCTCGGCTACGCCGAGCTGCTCCTCGGGGTCGAGTATGCGTTCGGCAATTAGCTGCGTGGCGCTGGTGGCTGTCGTCTCCGGCTGTGGCACCTGGTCGAACGAGGACATTGCCTTCGTGGAGGCGCTGCCGACCTCGCATGCCCTCAAGGTGAAGCTCCCGGACTCCACCGGTCAGGCGTCGTGCGCGGCGCCGGGGCCGTCCGAGGTCTGGGGCTGGGCCAAGCCCGCCGGCGATGGCCTGAACGCGCTCGTGGACCTCATGCTGGGCTTCGTCGATCTGGTGAAGAGCGTCACGCCTGCCACGAGGGCGGCCGACGCGCGCACCTGGGGACCGTTCGACGATGCGAAACACCCTGGCAAGGAAGTGCGCGTCACGATGACGCGGACGCGCGACGCGGATGGCGTCCCTGTCTACAGCTACTCCTTTGACGCCCGGCCCAAGGGCGGGGAATTCCAGTCGGTGCTCGGCGGGGCCTTCCGCGGCGAGTCGGCGAGCGCGGGACGAGGGGAGTTCGCGCTGCACTTCGACACGCTCCGGATCCTGGGGATGGACGACCACCCGGACACGGATCCCACGGGCGACCTCACCGTCCAGTACGACAAGACGGGCGACCCGCGCACGGTCGGGCTCGACGTCCAGTCGCAGACCGGCAGCCTCGCCAAGTTCGACTACGGGTACGCTGGATACGCCAGCGGCAAGGGCTTCTTCCACTACGCCTTCACGAATTCGCAGCAGCAGCAGTACGTGGTGGACGCCTTCTTCGACGCCGCGGGGGAGGGGCGCGCAGACGTGACGGCGGTGCTCAGCCCGACCCTGAGTCTCGGCTACTCCGAGTGCTGGGACGCCGCTGCCTGCGTCACGTACGTGAAGGACGACTACGTGGGTCCTCTGTTCCCTGAAGGGATCAGCAAGCTGTGCAAGAACGGCACGTGCCCCTCAGGACCTTGCCCGGCGCTCTGAGTACCCGGGGCTCGCGCCGCCCCGCCCCGTCGGCAGAGCCGTCGGGGCCCCACCCCTGCTAAGAAGCCAAAGGCATTTTTCGACAGGTCTTGAGTCACCGGGGGCGCAGGCCGCCCCCGCCCCGCCGGGCAAAGCCCATCGGGGCCCCACCCCGGCCACGCTGCAGAGCAATCACATTCTTCGACAGGCCTTGACTCGCCTTTCGCCGCTCTTGATGCTGCACCCCGGCCGAGCAGGCTGTACCAGCAGCGACGTCAACCCGGGTCGTCCTCCGGCGGCTCCTCCCCGCCGGAAGCCCCTGCCAGGTATTGCTCCAGCTCGGTACTGGCATGCGCGTGCTCGGACGCGTCGATGCGGCGGGCCTCCAGCATGCGGTCGAGCACGCGGCGTGCCCGGCGGGCGAGCCAGCGAGAGGGATGGTCGAGGTCTGCCTTGCGCGGGGCGGGGAGCATCGCCGCGAGCAGCGCGGCCTGGGCCGACGAGAGCTCGAGGGCCGTGACCCCGAAGCGAGCGCGCGCGGCCGCCTCCGCGCCGAAGACGCCGTCTCCCCACTCGGCGACGTTGAGATAGAGAGTGAGGATGCGCCGCTTCGAAAGGCGGTGGTCCAGCTTCATCGCCAGGACCGCCTCCCGCGCCTTGCGCCAGGCGCTGCGCTCCGTCCCGAGCCACAGGTTCTTCGCCAGCTGCTGGGTGATGGTCGAGGCGCCCCGCAGCGCCCGGCCCGAGCGCAGGCTCTCGTCCGCGGCCACGCCTACCTCGTGCCAGTCGAAGGCGCCGTGCGCGTAGAAGCTCGCGTCCTCGGAGAGGAGGACGGCCGCCACGAGCCGCGGCGAGACGCGTTCGAGGGCAATCCAGACCTGGTGCGGTCGGAAGGAGCGCCGCGCGGCCGTCGCCTCGGCCCGGCGCTGCTCGATGACGGCGGTCGTGCGTGGGTTCTTCGTCGCAACCTGGGCAGGATCGGGGAGCGAGACCCAGAGGACCGCCCCGGCCGAGGCGAGCACGCCGGCGGTGACGGCCAACAGGGAGGCGAGGCGGCGCACAGCCAGACTCTACATCGTCTGGCTCGCGTTGACGCTCTTCGCGCGCCCGGTAATCACTCCGAGTACCGCAGTGGCTGCGCCGTTCGCAGCTCCGCGCGCGGCGAGCCGCTGCTCACCCGGAGTACGTTGTAGTAGCGCCCGCCAGCGCGGCATCGGCCTCGGGCCAGCGAGCGCTCGATCCAGCGCACGGGCCCTTTTGGTTCCTTGACCCGACCAGGGGCCACCGGTAATCGGGGCGAACCCTGTAGTAATTCTTCGAGGCCGTCGAGGCCGGGAGGGACCCCATGGCAGACGTGAAGAAATACGCGGAGCGTGATTTCTCGAAGGTGCGCGGGCTGACCGGTATCTCGGACAACCAGATCACCGAACACCTGAAGCTCTACGCTGGCTACGTGAAGCGAACCAACGCGCTCACGGAGAAGCTGTTCGCCCAGTGCAACGACGGGAAGGCGTCGGGCGCGGATCCGGTCTACGCGGAGCTCACCCGCCGCATGGGGTTCGAATACAACGGGATGATCCTGCACGAGTACTACTTCGGGAACATGAAGGGCGGGGCGCAGGCCGAGCCGCCCGCGGGCGGCAAGCTCAAGAAGGCGATCGAGGGCGCGTTCGGCGGCAAGTACGATAACTGGCTGGCCGACTTCCGCGCCATTGCCACCATGCCGGGCGTCGGCTGGGCCATCACGTACCAGGACCCGAGCACGGGCTGGCTCTCGAATCACTGGATCACGCTGCACAACGACGGCAACCCGGCCGGCTACACGCCCGTGCTCGTCATGGATGGCTGGGAGCACGCTTTCATGCGCGACTACCAGGCCACCGAGCGCGCCAAGTATGTCGACGCCTTCTTCAAGAACGTCGACTGGGAGGCGTGCGAGAAGCGCTTGAAGTAGAGAAGCGGCTCGTCCTCTCGCGAAGGGCCCTTGCCCTGCGCGGAGGATCGCGGGCCCCCCGGGCGAGACCGGAAGCCCGGCGATGGAGCCGGGCCGCTCTCGATCTCACCGGCGTTCCCCTCAACGGACATCCGTGCGCGAAAAAGTGAGGTCGGACGAGCACGCTGGCGCGAAACGCGCGGAGCCGTTGAGCTACGCTGTCCACGGTGCTCGTCCCTTCCTCTTCCCGCGCCGCCATACGGCGGCGTCTCCTCGCGTGGTGGGACTCCGGACATCGCGACCTGCCGTGGCGCTTCCCGCAGCACGGCGCGGACCCGTACCGCGTCTGGGTGGCCGAGGTGATGCTGCAGCAGACCCAGGTCGCGGCGGTCATCCCGTATTACCTGCGTTTCGTCGCGCGCTTCCCAACTCTCGGCGCGCTGGCGCGGGCTCGCGAGGAGGACGTGCTCGCGCTGTGGAGCGGGCTCGGGTACTACGCGCGCGGTCTGCGCCTGCGCGCGGCTGCGAGAGAGGCGGTGGCGCATCACGGCGGGCTCCCGCCGTCGGTCGAGGCACTCGCGACGCTGCCTGGGTTCGGCCGCTACACCGCGGGGGCCGTGGCGAGCATCGCCTTCGCGCTACCTTCGCCATGCGTGGACGGCAACGCGGCACGCGTCCTCTCGCGCCTGTTCCTCGTCGAGGGCTCGCCGATCGAGAAGGCGAACCGCGAGCGGTTGTGGGCCCTCGCGGGAGAGCTCGTCCCACCCGACCGTCCGGGCGACTTCAACCAAGCGTTGATGGAGCTCGGCGCGACCACCTGTGGCGCGCGTGCGCCGGCTTGCGAGCGGTGCCCGCTGGTGGCGCTCTGCCGCGCCTGTCGAAATGGACGCCAGGATGACGTTCCGC
>JBGQLS010000015.1:0-32660 GCA_041500205.1 Anaeromyxobacteraceae bacterium
GGGCTCTCGATTCGCAGGGGGCTCTCGATTCGCAGGGGGCTCTCGATTCGCAGGGGGCTCTCGAGTCGCAGGGGGATCTCGAGTCGCAGGCGGTTCATTAGCCGGGGGCCCCCCAGGAGGCGGACACTTCGGAAGCGGCGCCAGTGTCGCAGGCGGCCACGGCTTCGTCGGTCAGGGTCGCTTCGCAGGAGGCGCTCGCTTCGCAGGCGGTAGCCACTTTGGAAGTGGCGGTCGAGGCGGTGGCGGTCACTTCGGAGGTGGCGGTCACTCCAGCGGTGGCGGTCGGGGGGGCGGTGGGCATCGCTGACGAGCATGACCACCGGGAAACGCAGGTGTTCAAGTAGGCATGAGACAGGGACTTGCCGTTCTGCTGGTGCTGCGCAGCCGGCTCACCAGGACCCGCCGCAGCCAGCCGCGCAGAGCATGAGAGGCAGCTATCCAGGTGTCCTGGACCGCGTCGTCCGCCGCGGCTGCGTCGCCCACCAGGGCGGCCGCCAGCCGGCGGAGCCATGCCTCGTGGGTCAAGAGCGCCTCGATCTCGAGCGCACCTTCTGGTGTGTTCATGCAGATGAAACGCCACGGGCGGCCCCAGCGTTGGAAAAGACCTCGGTTACTTGCCGGAGACCGAGCTGCCGCCGGACGTCGAGGATGAGCTCCTCCGCCGGTTCGAGAGCTGGAAGGCATAACGCGGCTGACCGGAGAGCTGCTTCGCTCGCCAAGACCTACTTGCGCCAAGCGCCCGGCGGCACCATCTAAACGAGACTGGCTAGCGTGCGATCGCGGGGGCCGCGCTGAAGCAGGCATCCCCATCGTTCCATCCCCGTCCGGGCACTCATCGTGCCAGGCTCTCCCCTCAACTTTGGAGGAAAACACATGAGCACCAAGGAGAAGCAGGAGCAGCTCGCCGAGGTCCTGAAGGCGTGGCAGCACATCGAGAACAGGAGCATCGCGCAGTCGGCGGAGATCATCGACAAGACGAGCAACCCGGTCATCCGGATGGTCATGGAGATCATCCAGCGCGACTCCTCCATGCATCATCGCGTCCAGCAGTTCATCATCGATAGCCTGGAGCACACGGCGATCCAGATCACCCCCGATGACATCGCCCAGGTGTGGACGGCCATCGAGGCGCACATCGAGGCTGAGCGCCGCACGGAGGAGCTGGTGCTCGCGGCGCAGAAGGCGCTCGCGGGGACGCGGAACGTCGTCCAGCAGTTCCTCCTCTCGTACCTGGCTCACGACGAGAAGAAGCACGACCTGTTGCTCGAGGATTTGTCCCTCATCAAGAGAGGCATGTACAAGAGCGCGTGAGTTTCTTGGGACCAGCCGTTCGGCCTTGATGGCGGAGGCCAAATGAGAAGAGCCGCCGTGAGGCGGCTCTTCTCGATCCTGAATCTTGGGTGTCTGGCGGCGAGTTCCCCCCCCCCGAACGCACGGGGGGGAACCGGCCCGCGAAGCTACCCGACTCTCACCTCTACTTGTTGCGCCCGCCGGCAGCCGCCCACTTCTCGAGCATGTCGGTGGTGACCGACTTCGGCCGCTCGATGGCGTAACCGAGGCCGCGATCCCAGGTGATGTTCGCGAGGACACCGAGGGCCCGGCCGACGCCGAACAGGACGGTGTAGAAGTCCCACTCGCGGACGCCGTAGTACCACTGGATGACGCCCGAGTGCGCGTCGACGTTCGGCCAGGGGTTCTTCGTCTTGCCATGCTCGGTGAGGACGCCCGGGGCGACCTTGTAGATCATGTTGACGAGCTGGAAGATCGGGTCATCCGGCAGGTGCTTCTTGGCGTACTCGTTCTGCGCGACGTAGCGCGGATCCGTCTTGCGGAGCACGGCGTGGCCGTAGCCCGGGACGACCTGGCCGCTCTTGAGCGTATCCCAGAGGAAGTTCTTCAGCTCTTCCTCGGTGGGGACCTTGCCCCCCAGCTTCTTCATCACGTTCATGATCCAGCCGAGCACTTCCTGGTTCGCGAGGCCGTGGAGCGGGCCCGCGAGGCCGTTCAGGCCGGCGGAGAGGGAGTAGTACGCGTCGGACAGCGCCGAGGCGACGAGGTGCGTCGTGTGCGCCGAAACGTTCCCCGACTCGTGGTCCGAGTGGAGGATGAAGTACATGCGCGCGACCTCGTCGTACGGCTTCGCGATGCCCATCATGTGGGCGAAGTTGGCGCCGAAGTCGAGCTTGGGGTCAGCGGGAATCTGCGTGTCGCCCTTGTACTTCATCCGGTAGATGTACGCGGCGATGCGCGGCAGCTTCGCCAGCAGGTTCATCGAGTCTTCGTACATCGGATCCCAGTACTCGGTCTTCTTCATGCCCTCGGCGTAGCGCTTGGCGAAGATCGAGTCGCGCTGCATCGCGAGCACGCCCGCCGACAGCATCGTCATGGGATGCGTGTCGCGGGGCATCGCGCGCAGCACGTCGATGACGTAGTCAGGCACGGCTGCGCGGGAGTTGAAGTCTTCGAAGACCTCTTGCGCCTGCTGGGGCGTGGGGATGTCGCCGGTGAGGAGGAAGTAGAAGAACGCCTCGACGGTCGGCTGCTCGCACCCGGCCAGCTTGGGCAGCGCCGCGAACGTCTCGGGGATGGTCTTGCCACGGAAGCGGATGCCTTCCTGTGGGTCGAGGTAGGAGATGTCCGTCACCAGGGTGCGCACGTCGCGGGCGCCGCCGATGCACTGGCCGATGTTGCACGTGTCGATGACGACTTCGCCGAACTCCTTGTTGAGCTTCTGGATCCTGGGGCGGTGTGCCTCGATCTTCTCGAACAGCTTCGCCTTCAGTGCCGACTTAGCCATGCGGACTCCCATGAAAAGCGGAACAGGGTAAACTGCGAGCGCTGTGATGGGATGAGAGTCTACGTCCCCCGCTACAGGAGGCAATCTGTATTTGGCCCCTGACTGCGATTGCGACAAAAAACCCCCACCGTCGGTAGACGAGTGGAGGCTCGATCGCTTCGATGAGGCAAACGACCACAGTGCCCTGGCTTTTTGGGCCAGCGCGGTGATCGGCGGCGGCAGGCTAGCCGGCCGCTGGAGTCAACCGCGCGCCACTCGCGGCGCGCGCGGGTCAAGCGTCACGCAGGCCGGAGCGCCCCCTGGATGCGGGCGTAGACGGCGTCCATGCTCCCCAGGCCGTCGACGGGCCGGAGCAGCTTCTTGCCCTTGTAGTACTCGATGAGCGGCTTGGTCTGCGTGTCGTAGGTGACGAGGCGAGTCCGGATGGCCTCCTCCTTGTCGTCGTCCCGCTGGTAGATCTCGCCGCCGCAGGCGTCACAGACTCCTGGCTTCTTCGGCTGCTTGAACTCGACGTGGAACGGGGCGCTGCACTTGCTGCACGTGCGCCGGCCGGAGAGCCGCTTCACGAGCTCGTCGTTGTTGGCCTGGAGGCAGAGCACGTGGTCGATGATCTTGCCCGCCTTCTCCAGCATCACCCCGAGCGCGTCGGCCTGGCCGACCGTGCGCGGGAAGCCGTCGAGCATGAAGCCCTTCTGCGCGTCGGCGGCGCGGATGCGCTCGTCGACCAGGCCCAGGACCACGGAGTCCGGCACCAGCGCGCCGCGGTCCATGAATCCCTTGGCCTCCATGCCGAGGCGCGACCCGGCCTTGATGGCGGCGCGCAGCATGTCGCCCGTCGAGATCTGGGGAACGCGGTACTCGTCCGTGAGGCGCTTCGCCTGGGTGCCCTTGCCCACGCCCGGAGGTCCCAAGAGGATCAGGTTCACTGGCGTCTCCCTTTCATGTTGCGATGGGGCGGGGCTCGTGCCCCGCCGACGACGAGGGGCGGGGAGGACCCCCGCCCTGCGAAACTGCTCGAAAGTCGCGGCGAGGCGGAGGGCGAACCCCCCGCCTTGCCAAACTAGTGCCACTCCCAGTCGATGAAGCCCGGCTTGGCGTCGACCATGGCATTGACCATGAGCTCCACCAGGCCGCCGTAGTTGATGCCTGCCTTTTCCCACGCGTCGTAGTACTTGAGCATGTCGCGGATCTGGCCCTTGCAGTTCGAGCACGGGGCGCAGACGTACTTCGGGTGCTCCTTGTCCATCGGAAGGCCTTGGAAGGCGTTCAGGATCTGCCGCATCTTGCGCCGGCCGGTGGTGCGGAAGCGCCAGTCGGGGAAGTTATGACCATTGATGATGGCCATACCGGAGCCGCCGCCGCAGCAGAAGTTGTTGACCCCGTGCGGCGTCATCTCCAGGAAGCGCTCCTCGGGGACGACGGCCCGCATGATGTCGCGCTGCGGCTGTGAGATTCCCATGAGGCGCGTGATGTTGCACGGGTCGTGCAATGTCACCGGGAAGTCGTTCCGGCTCTTGTCGAACTTGATGCGGCCCTGCTTCACGAGGTCGGCCATGAACGGCAGCCAGCTCTCGCGCGGGATGTTGAGGTCCCCGGCCAGGATCCGATCGGAGATGACGGTCAGGACCTTGTGGGCATGGCCGCACTCGCCGATGAGGATCTTCTTCACCTTCAGCTTCTTCGCGGCCTGGATATGGAGGAGCAGGGTGCGCGCGAGCTGCACGTCGTCGTAGAAGGCGCCGTAGTTGATGCTGTCGTAGGCGGCCAGGTCGGAGGACAGGGTCCAGCTGACGCCGGCTGCCTCGAGGAGCACGCCGAAGGCGCCCGGGTTCTCGGGCCAGGCCAGGATCTCGCCGGCGTTGTGCATGAGCAGGACGTCAGCGCCCTCGACGTCCCAGGGCGTCTTGAGGGTGAGTCCGGTCTTCTCGCTCATGTCCTCGTCGATGAAGTCCATGTTATCTTTGACGACAATCGAGGACATGCCCGTCGAGGAGCCGACCTTCTGCTGCAACATGGAACCGTCTTCGTGGAGCTCCTTCGCCCGGATGCCGAGCTCCTGGCTCGCGAGCTTGCGGATCTCGCGCGCGATCATGCCGTTGTCGACGCCGATGGGGCAGGTCTGCGCGCAGCGCCGGCAGAGGTTGCAGCGGTAGGCGAGCTCGATGAGGCGGGCTACCGCCTCCCAGTTGAGCTCCATGTCGCCGCGGGCCCAGGTACCCTCCTGCTTGATGTGCTTGAAGTAGAGCCGGCGGAACACCTCGGACCGGTAGTTGGGCCGGTAGAGCGGATTGTGGCCGCTCTCTGCGTAGATGTGGCAGGACTCGGAGCAGGTCTGGCAACGGGCGCAGTGCTCCATCGAGAGGACGAGCGGCTGCAGGAACGTCCAGTTGTCGCCCGCGTTGAAGAGCTTCTGCATCCCGGAGAGGAAGCCCTTGACGAGGCGCTCCTCCTCGGCCTTGGTCTTCGGCTTGGGGATGCTGACGGCGATGGTGTTGTCGAGGTTGACGAACTTGTCCTTGGCGGCCTGTGCGAGCGGCTTGTACGGGGGCTCCTTGTCCAGGCGGTCGAAGGGAGGAGGCAGCGGTTCCTGGTCAGCGAGGTCCAGCTCCGTGACCGGGCCCTCGCCGCGCGCGAAGTCGCGGAGGGAAGGGTTCTTGTTCATTTCTTCTCTCCTCCACCGTACTTCTTGTAGTCCATGGTCGCGAGCTCGACCCAGTTCTTCTCGCCGTTGCTCTGGATGTGCGGCGCTGCCCAGGTCACCTTCTGCATGAGGTTCGCCATGATCGCGGCTTCCTTCGGGCCACCCTTGAGGTTGGGCGCGTCGTCCCAGCGAACGGAGTGGTAGGCGAAGTACTTCCCGACGAAATGCGACATGTGCGTGAGCGGGATGTAGGCGACCAAGGCGGAGAGGAGGACCACCGAGAGCCCCACCATCAGCCCTGCGGTCCCACCGGCGACGGGCTCGAGCCTGAAGGTGACGAGGTTCCGGACGAAGCTGCTCACGAGCGCGAAGTCGCGGTCGAAGAGCGCGAACGTGACGAAGGCGACGCCGAACGCGACCACGAAGAACGCGAGGTTGAAGAGGTCCGCGGAGGTCGTGAAGTCGGCCAGGTCGGGCGAGGTGAGGCGCCGCTTCAGCAGGCCGATGGCGCCGTAGAGGGAGAGCGCCAGCCCGACGGCTCCCACGACCACCACTGCTCCGTACCACAGCCCGCCGAGGCCGGAAGCAGCGAAGCCGCCCGCGAGCTGCGAGACCACGCCACCCGCGAGCATCAGCACCGTCGCGGCGCTGACCATGTACAGGCCGAAGTGGAAGGGGAAGGAGCTGCGCCACATGGGCCGGTTGTGTTTGTGGAGCGCCTCCAGGAACAGGATCTCGGTGCCCATCGCCTTCAGCTCGGCCGTCTTGGACACCTCACGTTTCTTCAGCCACCACTCGGCCTCCTCAAGGTAAGACCCACCATGCGCGGCCCGGGTAGCCTCGTGCGGTACAGGATAGAGCTCCCAGCGCAGGTGCATTGGCATGCGGGCGTACATGCGAATGCGCGCGATGACTGCGACGACAAACACGGCTATACCTGCATACGCGAGCAGGTACGGTAGTAGCGACATCGACTTCACCCCTTTCTCGCCGCAAATGCGGCGAATTCACTGCGGGAGGCAATCGCAGCAACGACGGCTGCGGGTGCCGCCTCTTCAGCAAGCTCGGTGACGTGCCGCCAACCGAGTGCCCGGGCGCGAGCGGCTGCGGCCGCCCCCAGGCAAAAAGCATGCATCTCGGCGCTCCAGCCAGGAAGGCCGCGCTCCTCCTCGAGCGACCCGACCTCCTCGGCGCTGTGGAGGAGCCAGCCGGTGAGTGGCGCGACCTCGATGACCACGCGCGCCGCGGGCGTCAGGGGCCGCGTCGTCTCGACGAGCTCGGCCCCGGCGACGTCAAGGGCCTGTCCCAGCTCCGACGCGGGCGCGAATATGCCGATGCGCTCGCCGGAGAGGGGGCGGCTCGTGAACCAATCCAGGGTTGCTGCGTGGCGCACCGTCGGTCCGATCACGAAGATGGCAGGCGGGCGCACACCGGCCGCGATGCCCGCGCCGTCCAGGCCGCCGATGGTGCTCACCACCGTGCGCTGCGTCGCCCTCGTCCCATGGGCGATGAGCGCCGCCGGCGTGCTGGCGGGCATGCCCGCCGCGATGAGCCTTGCCGCGACGTCGGGCAGGTTGGCGACGCCCATGTACCCCACGAGCGTCGCGTTGGGGTCCTGCGCCAGGAGATCCCAGCGAACTTGAGGCCCGGATCCCTTGGAGCACTCGTGGGCCGTGACGAGCGTGAGGCGCACCGACTCGCCGCGGTGCGTGACCGGTATCCCGGCGTAGGCGGTGGCCCCGATCCCAGCCGTCACTCCGGGGACGATCTCGTAAGGAATGCCGAGTGGACGCAGCGACTCGGCCTCCTCGCTGCCGCGTCCGAAGACGAAGGGATCGCCGCCCTTGAGGCGCACGGTGCGCTTGCCGGCCAGGGCGAGTCGCGCCAGGAGCGCGTTGATCTCCTCCTGCGGCACGGGGTGATGGCCCGCCTCCTTGCCCACGCAGTGGAGCGAGACGTGGGCCGGGAGGTCACAAGGGAGCGCGGGAGCCGCCAACCTGTCGTAGACGATGGCGTCAGCGGCGAGGAGGCGCTGGCGGGCGCGCAAGGTAAGCAGGCCAGGATCGCCGGGGCCTGCGCCCACGAGCGATACCAGCCCTGGCCTCGGGCCGGGAACCGGCCCGGCCCGGGCACCAAACTGCAAGAGGGTGGCGCTCTCGGCGCCGGTGGTTCGCGAATCCTCGCTCTGCGTTCCTTCGCCGGCACGCGGCGCGAGCCAGGCCTTCATCTCGGCGGCCCGGGGAACGCGCGCGCGCAGCTTCTCTCCGTCGACGGTGGACGCGAAGAACGAATCGTAGATGCGCTCCGAGGTCGCTCCCGGCAAGCGGAGTGCCCGCACCGCCTGCCGCAGGCGCGCCGCCGCGTCCGTCCACTCGCTCCACTCCGCCCCCAGGCGACGCTCGAGGAGCTGGCGGAGCCGTCGCACCACGAAAGGCGCGCTACCGTCCGATGCGACGGTGAGCTGCAGCGAGCCGCGCTGGACCCGGGCGGGAAGATGGAAGGTGCAGTACTCCGGGTCGTCGGCGACGTTGACCCAGATGCCGGCGTCGCGCGCGTCGGAGAAGACACGGGCATTGACGGTCCGGTCGTCCGTGGCCGCGAAGACGAGCGTGGATCCGGCGACATCGCCAGGCCGATAGGGGCGCCGCTGGAGCGACAGGGCGCCTCGCCCGGCGAGCTCGTCGATGCCCTTTACGACCTCGGGCGACACCACGGTGAGGCATGCGCCCTCGCCGAGGAGACCCTCGATCTTGCGCAGCGCGACCTCGCCACCCCCCACCACGAGGGCGGGCCGACCTCGCAAGCTCAGCATCACCGGGTACAAGAGGTCTCCTCCTTAGAACGGAGCGTGCTGCCCCGCCCCGCCGAGCAAAACTCGTCGGGGGCGCACCCTGGCTCGCCGTGTCCCTTCGTGCCTCGCGGCGGCATTCGCCGTCCCGCGAGGCGCCTGCCGGCGCGCCCGCATCGCTCGCGCCGTTCCTTCACTAGGCCTGCAACTCCTCGCGAACGGAGGTCGCGATCTTGTAGAGCACCGTCAGCACCATCGCGCCGAGCGCGTAGATGCCGAGGGCGATGAGCGCCTCGCGGCCGGTCGGCCAGTACTCGGTCATGTGCCCGAGCGGCGAGGGCACGAACCCGGTGATGACCATGCCGAGCCCCTTGTCGATCCAGAGGGCGCTCACCACGGCGAGCGCTGCCACGGCGAGGAGGGTCTCGTTGCGGCGGAACCTGGGGACGAGCAGGAGGACGAGCGAGAGAGCGGACAGCGCCAGGGAGGCCTGCATCCAGGGGGCGAGCATGTGGTGGCCGTGCAGCCCGACGTAGAGGTACGTGAAGTGCTCCATCTCCTCGGGCAGGCCGCTGTAGAAGGCAGTGAAGATCTCGAGGCCCACGAAGAAGATGTTGACGGCCATTCCGTAGGCGACGATCTCGCCCAGCTTGGCGATGGCCTCCTTGCCCGCGTCGAACTTCGTGACGCGCCGCACGAGCAGCGCGAGCAGGATGAGGAGCGACGGGCCGGACGCGAAGGCGGAGGCGAGGAACCGGGGCGCCAGGATGGCGGTGAGCCAGAAGGGTCGCGCGGCGAGACCGCAATAGAGGAACGCCGTCACGGTGTGGATGCTGACCGCCCAGGGGACGGAGAGGTAGATGATCGGCTTCACCCAGCCCGGAGGCGGCAGTCCTGCGCGCTCCGCGCGGAAGGTCGCCCGCGAGATGATGACGTTGAGGACGAGATAGCCGTTCAGGACGATCATGTCCCAGAACATGACCGAGTGCGGCGTGGGGTGGAGGATGATGTTGATCACGCGCCGCGGCTGGCCCATGTCCACGAAGATGAACAGGACGCACATGAAGCAGGCCGGGATGGCCAGGAACTCGCCCAGGATGGCGAGCTTCCCGAAGGCCTTGTAGTGGTGCACGTAGTACGGGAGCACCACCATCACGGCCGAGGCGGCGACGCCGACGAGGAACGTGAACTGGCTGATGTAGAGGCCCCAGGGGACGTCGCGCGACAGCCCCGTGAGACCCAGCCCCTGCGCGAACTGCTGCAGGTACGTGACGAGACCCACCACCACCACAGCGAAGAGGGCGGCGAGGAGCGTCCAGTACCTGCGGCCGCCTGTGAGTGCCTTGTCGAGCATGCTCTACCTCAGAGGATGTAGAAGACGTGCGGTGAGGTCCCGAGACCCGGCTTGCGCCGCGCCAGCTCGCTGCCGCGGACGAGCTTCGAGACAGCCGAATTGGGGTCGCCGAGGTCGCCGAACACCAGGGCGCTGCAGCCGATGCCCTCGCAGGCCTCCACGCACAGCGGCCGCTTGCCGACGCCCAGGCGCTCGGCGCAGAAGGTGCATTTTTCGACCACGCCCTTGGTGCGCGTCGGGTAATCGGTGGGCTCGACGATATGCGGGCGCGGATCTTCCCAGTTGAAGCTGCGCGCACCGTAGGGACAGCCGGTGACGCAATACCGGCACCCGATGCAGCGGTGCTCGTCCATCATCACGATGCCGTCGGCGCGCTTCCAGGTGGCCTGGGTAGGGCAGACTCGGACGCACGGCGGGTTGTCGCAGTGGTTGCAGAGCACCATCGTCGGCCGCTCCTTGAGGGCGGCCGGCGTGTAAGGCGTGACGCGTTCCGCGAACACGTTCTCGTAGGGCTCCTTCCAGATCCACTTCAGCTCGTGCCGCGGGTTCTCCATCGCGGGCACGTTGTGGCCCTTGTGGCAAGCCTGCATGCAGGCCTGGCAACCCGGTTTGGTGAGGCACTTGCGCTCGTCGATGACCATCGCCCAGCGCTTGCCGTTGGCGGCGCCGGGGGCGGGTTGGGTGCTCCCGGCACCGGAGAGCGCCTTGGCGACGGGGACCGTGCACACCCCGGCCAGCCCGGCGCCGGCGATCTTGAGGAAGCTGCGTCGTTTCATGGCCTGTCAGCTCCTCTTCTTCTGCTGGTGGCAATCCCAGCAATAGACCTCGACGCCCGAGTACTCGTGGCAGCGAGTGCAAAATTTGGCCGGCTCGGCGTGGCAGCGCAGGCACGTCCCGGTGAGGCTCATGTCGTAGTGCTTGCCGTCGCTCGCGACGTAGACGTGCTCGGCCTTCCGCACCACGGAGTCGCGCCAGCTGTCGAGCAGCTCCATGTGCTTCGCCCGCATGAACGCTGTGGGCTCGACGCACTCCTTGCCTTCGACGGGGCGCTGCAGCTCGGGTGGGCTGCCCTTGCCGTGCGCGACCGCGTACCAGACCGGCGCGGTCACGATGGCGGCGAAGACGCCCAGTCCGAGGAAGATCTTGCCGGCGTTAAACATGGGCAGTCTCCTTGCCGTGCGCCGGCGCCTGCTCGCGCTCCGGCTCCTCAGGACGCATCGGCTCCTTGCGGAAGTTGATCTCGCGCGCGTTCTCGCCCTTCATCACGAGGGCGTTGGCGACGAGCTCGGTGATGCCGCTCACCTTGACGCCCGGCGCCCAGTAGTCGCAGACGTTGGTGAGCGTCGCGCGATCGATCGCGCAGCAGGCGGCGAGGACGTTGACGTCGTGCTTCTCCTGCACGTGGCGGACGGCGTTGCCGCGCGGGAGGCCGCCGCGGAGGCGCACCTCCATGTTCTCCTCGGTGCCGAGCCCCGCGCCGCCGCCGCAGCAGAAGGTCTGCTCGCGGATGGTGTTGGCCGGCATCTCGAAGAAGTCGTTGCAGACGTTCTTCAGGACGTAGCGTGGCTCCTCGAGCATGCCCATGCCGCGCGCCGGATTGCAGGAGTCGTGGAACGTGACGCGCCGGCCGTTGTTGCGGCTCGGGTCGAGCTTCAGCTTGCCGTGCTTGATGAGGTCCGCCGTGAACTCCATGATGTGGATCATCTTGGTCGAGCGCGCGTGCTCGAAGCGCGTGCCGGTGATGGGCGAGACCGGGACCTCGAGGAAGTCGGCAGGCCCGTTCATCGTGTCCATGTACTGGTGCAGCACGCGCCACATGTGGCCGCACTCGCCGCCCATGATCCACTTCACGCCGAGGCGCTTCGCCTCCGCGTAGATCTTGGAGTTGAGCGCCTTCATCATGTCGGCCGAGGTGAACATGCCGAAGTTGCCGCCCTCCGACGCGTACGTGCTCCAGGTGAAGTTGAGCCCGATCTCGTGGAAGAGGGCCATGTACCCCATGCACGTGTAGATGCCGGGCTCGGCCAGGAAGTCGCCCGAAGGCGTGACGAAGAGGACGTCGGCGCCCTTCTTGTTCATGGGCACCTCGACCTTCACGCCCGTCGCCTCCTCGATGTCCTCCGTGAAGAACTCGAGCGTGTCCTTGAGGCCGTGCGGCTGGATCCCCAGGTGGTTCCCGGTCCGGTAGCAGTCGGCTACCGGCTGGATGATCCAGTTGATGTTGATGCCGAGCAGGTTCAAGAGCTCGCGCGCCATCATCGTGATCTCGGCCGTGTCGATGCCGTACGGACAGAACACGGAGCAGCGGCGGCACTCGGTGCACTGGTAGAAGTAGAGGAACCATTCCTTGATGACGTCGAGGGTGAGCGGCCGCGCCCCCACCATCTTGCCGAAGATCTTGCCGGCGGCGGTGAAGTCGTTCCGGTAGACCGAGCGGAGCAGCTCGGCGCGGAGGACCGGCATGTTCTTCGGGTCGCCGCCGCCGATGTAGAAGTGGCACTTGTCCGCGCACGCGCCGCAGCGCACGCAGATGTCCATGAACACCTTGAAGGAGCGGTACTTGTCGAGCCGCTCGCGGATCCCCTGGAAGATGATCTCCTTCCAGTTGGAGGGGAGCTTCCAGTCCTTGTCGAGCGGCGACCAATCGCGCGCGTTCGGGAAGCCGAGGTACTCCAGCTTCTGGGCCTTCGCAGGATAGATGAAGTTGCCGTGCCGGATGTCGGCCGGCTCGTCCATCCAGTTCTTTTCCGGGACCTGGCGGTAATCGAGCTGCACGAGCTCGTCGGGGTCGTAGTACTCCATCTGATCCGGCTTGAACTTCGAGGCCTTCTCGTGGCCGGGCTTGGGAGCGCTGGACATGCTCACGACTCCTTCTCGAGGGGCAGGCCGGCGTCGCGCATGCGCTCGCGGAACTCGTCCTCGTACTCTGCGTACGTGTGGACGTGCACCGGTTGATTCCAGGGGTTCACGTGGCGCACTTCACGGCTGTTGGCGGTGAGGTTACGGGTGGGCGACATGAACACGCCCGCCATGTGCATCAGCTTGCTGAACGGGAAGTAGGCCAGGAGCGTGCTGACGAGGAAGAGGTGGGCGTAGAAGACGGCGCCCAGCGATGCCGCCGGCCGCGGCGCCAGGACGAGAAGGCTCATCACCATCGCCTTCGCCCCCGCCACGTCAACCTTCTCGACGTGGCGTAACCAGAACCCGGAGAGCCCGATGCCGAGCAGGAGGAAGAGCGGGAAGTAGTCGTTGAGGAGCGAGATGTAGCGAAGCTGGGGCGAGACGACGCGCCGCGCGAAGAGGTAGGTCACCGCGCCCAGGAAGACGAGCGTGGTCGCATAGATCTCCGGGACCGGGAACTGCAGGAAACCGTCCACCCTGCTGATGGCGAGCACGAACCCGGGGATGGGCTCGAGGAACAATCGCATGTGCCGGAGCAGGATGACGAGGAACGAGTAGTGGAAGGCCAGCCCGATCGCCCACAGCCACTTGGTCGACGGGTAGGAGAGCTTGCCGTCGTGTATCTCGGTCTTCGTGTTCCGGAAGAGGGAACGGAACGCGAACACCTCGAGCGCCATGCGGACGACGACGCCGAGCGTCGTCGAGGGATTCTCGATCTTCGCCTGCTTGATCCACGGCAGCGACTTCTGCTGGCCGCAGGTCGTGGGGATGCGGAAGGGCACCGGCGAGCGCGCCCAGCCGAGGACCTTGTACACGAACCCGCCCAGGAACAGCGCCGCGGCGGCGTACGGGATGGCCGCGCCGAACAGCCAGCGCAAGCCGAGTCCGTCGATGCCGACCAGCGCGGTGAGGAAGAGCGCGACGATCGCTAGAAAGGCTACGAGGATTCCCATTCGTTACCTCGGGACGGGCTGTTTCGGAGGCGGGGACACCTGTACTACCTCCGCCGCCGGCTCCGGGAGATCAGCGCCGTGCCAGCGCCGCAGAAGCGAGGCGACACTGCGCTTGAGCTCGTCCTGGCGCAGGCGGAAGACCCGCTCACGACAGTGGACGTAGACATCGAATGCGACCAGCGCGAGCCGCTCGATACGCTGCTCGATCACCGCTAACTCCGCTGCATGCGCACCGTGAGCGAGCTCGGCGGCGAACTCCTGGCGGATGGCGTCGCGGAGCATGTAGACGAAGCCGACCGCGCGTGAAGGCGAGAGGTCCTGGACGGAGCGGATCTTGACGATGGGCTCGAGGGCAGCAGCGGCGGCGTCGAGTTCACCGTCGCTGCTGACCGCCTCGATGAGCTTCGGAGCCCCGACGGTGAACGTATGGCCGACGGGATTGGCAAAAGGATCCCGTACGCGCCGCCAATTCGCCGCCGTCTCCTCGCCGTAGTCGGCGAGGAGGGCATCCAGCCAGCGCCCGCAGAGTGCGGGCTGCCTCTGGCTCATTAGCTCTTTCAGCGTCACGCTTCCACTCCGATCGTAGCTTGGGTGGCGGTCATTGGTTGCAAGCGACTCGCCACCGGCTCTCGCTCGGCTAAACGCAGCCCGTGGGCTTCGGCAAACCCGCGACCTTGCAGGCGCCCTTGGCCGGCCCGGACGGGAAGAGCTCGTAAATCTCGTTGAGCTTCATGCCGTTGTCCTTGCAGACCTTGCGGATCATCGGTGCCACGCCGAACTTCTGGTAGTACTCGCGCAAATAATTCACGAGCTTCCAGTGCTTCTCGCTGAGCTCCTTCACGCCCTCGGTCTCGGCGAGCGCCAGCGCGACGTTCTTGTCCCACTTCTCGGGCTGCTCGATGAAGCCGTCTTCGTCTAGGTCGAGGGAAAGGTCACCGACCTTGAGCTGTGCCATTGTGTTTCTCCTTGCTGCTGGTTGACGGAGTACAACTTGGTTGTGAACTGCATGCTGCATCGTCCTGGGAGCCTGTAGTGGCCTCTGCCGCCGCGCGCTCCAACTCCTGGAGCGCCTCCTTGCTCGGCTGGTAGCCGAGCTCGATCGCGTAGGCGACGCAGAGACGTGACTCGGCGGTCTGTCCGTTCGCTTGCAGGGCGACGCCGAGGTGGTAATAGGCAGGCGCGTTCTTGGGCTCGAGCTCGACGACCTTCGTCAGGCAGTCGACGGCAGCCGCGGCCTCGCCGAGGTGGAGGTGGCCGATTGCCTCGTTGTAGTGCGCGATGGCCAGGTTCGGTTCGGCGGCGGCGGCGCGGCGGTTGGCCGCCACGCTGGCGGCGAACTCCCAGCGAGCGATCAGGATGCCCCCCAGGTTCACCCATGCGCCGGCGCACTTGGGGTCGAGGGCGAGGGCGGCGCGGAGCTCGCGCTCGGCCTCCTTCATCGCTCCCGTCTTGAGGAGCGCCGTGCCCAGGCGGAGATGCGCCATGGCCGAAGGCGGCTGATCCGTTACGGCACCGCGAAGTTCTGCGATCGACGGGCGTTCTGGATTCATCGAGACCTCCCAGCGAATGCCATGGCACGCTGCGGCGAGGACACGGCGAGGCCGCGCGCCGCCTGCACCAGGCTCGAAGCCCATTCGGGGACTCCGAGTGCGTGTAAGTGCGTGTAGGTCGCGACCACGTTGCCCACCTTGAGGCCGTCGCGGCCCTGGCCGACACCGACGCCGCGCTCGACGGCGAGGATGGTGTCGACGCCTGGCGGACCGGAAAGGCGGGAATAGTGGAATTCGTGCCCGGTGAGGCGCATGCCGGCCGGGAGGAACGGGTTCTCTCCGTCGACGCGGGCGGACACGTAGCCGTGGCCCTGGGGCCGCGCGGTGTGTTCGACGACGATAGGGAGGGCGCCGACCATGGCGTGCTGGACGCCGTCGCGCACCAGCCCTCGCGACAAGTACATGAGCCCGCCGCACTCTGCCCAGACCGGCAGCCCGGCGGCGATGGCGCCCGCGAGCGCCGCGTTCAAGGACGCGTTCGCCGCGAGCCGGACGGCATGCTCCTCGGGGAAGCCTCCGCCCGCGTACAGGCCGTCGATGGCGGGAAGGTCGGCGTCCGCGAGCGGGGAGATGAAGACCAGCTCTGCGCCGGCCGACTCGAGGGCCTCGAGGTTCTCGGGGTAATAGAAGGAGAAGGCGGCGTCGCGCAGCACGCCGATGCGCACCGGACGGCCACTCGGTCTGCGCTGCTCGGGAATCACCGCGGCCGGCAAGCTGGTGGCGCTCGCTGCGATGGCGCGGACCGCTTCCACGTCCACGTGCTTGGCGATCACGCAGGCGAGCCCTTCGAGCGCTGCCTCGCGCTCGGGGTGCTCGGCGGCGCAGACGAGCCCCAGGTGGCGGCTCGGCAGATGCTCCGCCTCCAGGCGCGGGATGGCTCCCAGCACCGGGATGCCCACGTCATCGGCGATCGCCTGCCGGATGACCTTCTCCTGCCTGCTCGTCGCGACGCGGTTCAAGATGACGCCCGCGAGCGGCAACTCCGGATCGAGGGCGCGGCAGCCGAGCACCATGGCGGCGACGGTGCGGGTCACCTTGGCGGCGCTCACGACCAGGATGATCGGCGCGCCGATGAGCTTGGCGAGCTGGGCGGTCGAGTGCGAGCCCTTGGCGTCGAAGCCGTCGAAGAGGCCACGATTGCCTTCGACGAGCGCCAGGTCGGCGCTCCGCGCCGCCTTCTGCAGCGAGCCGGCGATGGCTGGCGGAGACATGAGATACGTGTCGAGGTTGCGCCCCGGGGCCCCGGCCGCGGCGCCCAACCACGCCGCGTCAATGAAGTCGGGGCCCTTCTTGAAGGGCGCCACGCGCAGGCCGCGCTGGCGAAAGGCCCGAGCGAGGCCGAGCGTCACCAAGCTCTTGCCGGCGTCGCCGGAAAGTCCGGCGACGACGGCTCTCGGCAGGTTGGGCAGCAACAGGGGTTCTCCGACCTAAACCATGTCCAGGAAGCCGCAGGGACACTCGTCGACGCACTTCTTGCAGCCGTCGCACGTGTCGAGCTTGATCTTGTAGTACTTGCCTGGACCCTTCTCGCCGAGCTTCGTGAAGCAGGAGGGCGTGCAGTACATCCAGCAGCGCTCGCATCCGAAGCAGAGGCCGCAGGAGAAGCAGCGCGAGGCCTCATCAAAGGCCTGCTCCTTGGTGATGCCGAGGTCGATCTCGGCGTGCGGGTCCGCGAGCCGGGCCGACGCGTCGATCACCTTGCGCACGTTGCGGGGCTTCGCCTCGTAGAAGTCGATCTTCAGACGCTGCGGGCCGATGTCAGGCCCGTTGGCGGCGGTCCTCGGCTCCTCGCCGCGCAGGGTGGCGTGGATCGCCTCGGCGGCGACGCGGCCGTTCCCCACGGCCGTGGTGGCGAGGCCGAGGTTGACGTTGTCGCCGCCGGACCACACCTTCGGAACGACCGTCTTGCCCCACTTGTCCATCTCGAGCCACTTCGTGCCGGCGAGCGCGCCGCCGATGCTCTTGAAGTCGGGCTCCTGGCTGACGGCCGTGATGACGGTGTCGACGTCGTACTCGACGAACTCGCCCGTGGGCTTCGGCGAGCGGCGTCCAGAGGCGTCGGGTTCGCCGAGCTGCATCTTCTCGATGACGATCTTGACCACCTTGCCCGAGGCGTCGCGCAGGATCTTGGAGGGCGCGGCCAGGAACTCGATCTTCACCTTCTCCTCGACGGCGCCCACGACCTCGTCCTCGATGGCGGGCATCTCGGTGCGGGTGCGGCGGTAGAAGAGCGTGACTTCCGAGCCCATCTGCGCCGAGACCTCGGCGGCGTCGGTGCCGAGGCGCAGGCACACGCGCGCGGCGTCGATCGCCGTGTCGCCGCCGCCGATGACGGCGACCTTCTTGCCGACCTTGGGCGGCGTGCCCATGGCGACCTTGCGGAGGAAGTCCGTGCCCGTGTAGACGTCGGGGCCGTCCTCGCCCTCCACGCGGATCTTCTTGCCCTGGTGCGCGCCGATGGCGAGGAAGATCGCGTCGAAGTCCTTCTGGAGGCTGTCGAAGCTGACGTCCTTGCCGACGGAGGTGTTGCAGCGGATCTCGACGCCGAGGTCGGCGATGCGCTGGATCTCGGCGGCGAGGACGTCGCGCGGCAGGCGGTAGTCGGGGATTCCGTAGCGGAGCATGCCGCCCGCCTCGGGAAGGCTCTCGAAGACGGTGACCTTGTAGCCGCGCCGTGCCAGCTGGTAGGCGGCGGAGAGGCCCGCCGGGCCGCTCCCGACGACCGCGATCTTCTCGCCCTGGCTGCCGACCGGAGCCAGCACGGGGAGCTTCAGCTTGCGCTCGATCGCCCAGTCCCCGATGAACCGCTCGAGCGAGTTGATCCCGACGGAACCGTCCTTCTCTACGCGATTGCACTTGCTCTCGCAGGGATGCGGGCAGACGCGCCCGAGCACCGCGGGCAGCGGCTGGATCGCTGCGAGCACGGCGAAGGCCTGGTCGAAAGCCGCGTCGAGCTCGACGCCGGTCTTGCCCTGCTGCGAGATGGTATTGATCCAGGCGCGAACATCGTTACCCGCGGGACACTTTGCCAAGCACGGCGCCAGCTTCTCCACCTGCTGGGGTCGCTGCGAAGAGACGCCGCCGCCTGCGCCGCCACGGTTGACGGTCTTCAGGGGCTTCGCTTTGTCCGACTTCTTCAACAAGGCCATTTCGTGTACTCCGCGGGCAACGATATGCGCTTCGTTAACTGCTTTGCTTACTTGCCGTAATTCGGGTTCAACACGACGTAGCTGCCGCCCACGTACGAGTACGTGGTCTTGCCGCTGTCCATGAGGGCCCGGATGGCTTCCTTGCACAGCTGCTTGTCGCACTCCGCGCCGAATTTCTCGATCATGGCCTTGGTGAGATCCATGGCCTTGAGGTTCTTCTTGCCGGCGTAGTCCTTCAGCATCGCGTACATCGCGTCGGCGACGGCCTCTGCAGTCGGTGCAGCCATAAGTCCTCCTTCTAGCCCTCGGACGACTGACGCAGGTGTGTCGAGCGCCGGAAGCTCTCGCCGGCGTGCGTGAAGTCGTCGATGTGGTACTTCGTGAACTCGATCCCGGTCAGCTTGAAGAACTTCGGCCAGCCGATGCGCTCGATCATCTCGCCCAGGCGCTCGAACGGACGCGCGTTGTTCTTGTAGACGTCGACGATGTTCCTGACGGCGCTCGTGACCTCCGGCCAGCGCGGCGGATTGTTCGGGAGGTACGGGATGAGCAGCTTCGAGAACATGGGCTCGTGGCGGGCGTTCGAGACCTTGCCGCCGACCCAGATCGAGATGCCGTCGTTCACCGGATCGGCCATCGTCATCGACGGGCAGACGGTGAAGCAGTTGCCGCAGTACATGCACTGCTCTTCGATGACCTCGACCGACTGCTTCCCGTCGACGGTGGCCGGCCGGATGGCGCCGGTCGGGCAGGCGGCGACCGTGCTCGGGATTTCGCAGGTCTTGCCGAGCGTCGCGTGGTTGATCTTGGGCGGCTTCCGGTGCACGGCGAGGACGGCGATGTCGGAGCAGTGCACGGCGCCGCACATGTTGAGGCAGCAGGCGAACGCGATGCGCAGCTTGCCCGGCAGATCCATGTTCTCGAAGTGCGGGAACAGGTCGTCCATGAGCGACTTCACCACGCCCGAGGCGTCCGAGGCCGCCGAGTGGCAGTGCACCCAGCCCTGCGTGTGGACGATGTTGGTGATCGACGGGCCCATGCCGCCGACCGGATAGCCTTCCTTCTTGAGCCGGGCGACGAGCGGGGCGACCTTGCTCTCATCGCTCGCCAGGAACTCGACGTTGTTGCGGCTGGTGAAGCGCAGGTAACCGCCGGTGAACTCGTCGGCGATGGAAGCGAACAGGCGGATCGTCTCGGTGCTGATGAGCCGCGGCGAAGCGGCGCGCACCGTGAAGAGCTTGGCGCCCGTATGCGAGACGTGCACCATCACGCCCGGCTTCAGGAGCTCGTGGTACTTCCACTTACCGTAATTCTCTTTGATGATCGGGGGCAGGAACTTCTCGTAGTGCGGCGGCCCGATGTCGGTCTTTCTCTTGGTCACTTGGGCGGACATTTCTCGTCCTTTCAAGAAAGGTTGTACGTGACTGGAAGCTGACGGTGGCTCACGACCGCTCAGTCAAGGTTGTAGAAGATGTAGGGGTTGGTTCTCGGCTGGACGACCATCTCCGGCACCGGCTCGAGGCCGATCTGCTCGAGGAAGTTGCCGAGGCCGATGCGCTGGATGAACTCGCCGATGCGCTCGCGGTTCTTGCCGTGCTCGGCCCAGAGGTCCCACATCGCGGCGATGAGCTCCTTCACGTCCTCGAAGGGCGGCTCGAGCTTGATGAAGGGCACGAGCACCGACGCGAGAAGCGCGCCCTGGACGATGGGGGCCTTGGCGCCGATGAGGATGCACGCGCCGCGGTCCTTGCCGGGGGAGAGCGCCTTGGGCATGACGTTGATGCAGTGCATGCACTTGACGCAGTTGCTGTTGTCGATCTGGATCTCGTTCCCGTCCCAGGCGATGCACTTGGTCGGGCAGCGGCCGGCGACGTCGCGGTGGATGTTGAGCTTGCCACCCTTCGCGTACTCGCGCACCTCTGCCTGGTCGACCTGGATGTCGTCGCGCCAGATGCCGATGACGGACATGTCCGAGCGGGCCACCGAGGCGACGCAGTCGTTCGGGCAGCCTGCCGCCTTGATCTTGAACTTGTACGGGAAGGCCGGACGGTGCAGCTCGTCCTGGTACGTCTGCGTCATGTCGTTGCAGAACGCCATGGTGTCGTAGCAGGCCCACTCGCAGCGCGACTGGCCGACGCAGCAGCTCGGCGTGCGCATGTCGGAGCCGGAGCCGCCGAGGTCGTAGCCGGCTTCGGTCAGCTTCGCGAAGATCGGCTCGAGCTCGGTGGTCTTGGTGCCGAGGAACACGATGTCGCCCGTCGAGCCGTGCATGTTCGTGAGGCCCGAGCCGTGCGCGTCCCAGATGTCACAGAGCGTGCGGAGTGCGTCCGAGGTGTAGTACCAGCCTGAGGGCTGATTGACGCGGACGGTGTGGAACTCGGAGACGTCGGGGAATTCCTTGGGGAGGTCGTTGTAGCGGCCGATGACGCCGCCGCCGTAACCCTGGACGCCGACGAGGCCGCCGTGCTTCCAGTGTCCGATCTTCTCACCGTACGAGCGCTCAAGGAGGCCAAGAAGGTCTTGCACCATGGGGCTCTTGGCGCTCTTCTTGATCTCCTTCACGAAGCTCGGCCAAGGGCCTTTCTCAAGTTGATCCAGCAACGGCGTAGGATACTTTTGCTCGGTCATGTAGGCTCCAGGTGTAGAATGACTCGGCCTCTCAGGGATTATTCGAGCGCCATGTTGCGCGAACCCCGTGGGGTGTCAATACACAAGAGTTGGAACCATTCGATAAAAGCGATTGATATCCCGAGCGCGCCGCAGAGAAAGGCAGACGAGGAATCTCCGTGAAGTCGATCGCCGTCATCATCGCCGCGAGCTCTCTGCGCGGCGTCCATACGCGGCGGGCAATACCGGGAAGCGACGCCCCCTCGGCGAGGATGCGCCGCCATTCGCGCGCGTGAGGATCGACGGAAGCACCTTGCCGGGATGCTTTGCCAGAATCACGCCACCGGATGAAGCTGCTCGGCTGACGGCGTTCCCAGCGCATCGATTGCGGCGAAGCCGGCCGCGGACGCGCTTCCCGCAAGCCAGGAGCCGACCGCAGTGGCATGGCCTGCGACACGGGTCGCAAGTACGAAGGATCTCCTGATAGGATTCGCCGCGCGGGCTTGCGTAGAGGAGCCACGAGTGGAGCTGCACCAGCTACAGTGCTTCGTGCTTGTCCTCGAAGAGGGTGGGTTCAAGCGGGCGACTGCCCGCCTGCGCATCACGCAGCCTGGCCTGTCCTATCAAATCAAGCAGCTCGAGGAGGAGCTCGGGGTGCAACTCTTTCACCGGCGGGCAGGGGGCATCACACCCACCGAGGCGGGCCGCGTGCTCCTCCACCACGCCTACCAGGTGATCAACGCCGTCCACGAGGCGCACCAGGCGGTCCGGGAGCTCTCCGACGGAGCCACCGGCGAGATCCGCATCGGCACCGTCAACAGCGTCGGGACGTACTTCCTGCCCCAGGTGCTCTGGGAGATCCGCGCCAAGCACCCGATGGTGCGGCCCAAGATCCTGTACCGCAACTCCGACGAGCTCCTCGACGCCCTGCTCACGAACAAGCTCGACGTGGCGATGGTAGCCGACCCGCACGCCGACCGCCGGCTGCGCTACGAGACGATCCTGGAGGAGCGAGTCTCGCTCGTGTCGAGCCCGGAGCATCCGCTCTTCGGTCGGCCGACCGTCAGCCCCGCGGAGCTCAAGGGCGTGCAGTTCGTCTCGCTCTCCACCCAGACGCCGACCGGAGCCCTCATCCGGCAGTACCTCGATCTGCTCGGGATTCAGTTCGAGCCGGTCGTCTCGACCGACAACGTCGAGACGGTGAAGCGAATGGTCGAAGCAGGAATGGGAGTGGCCTTCCTGCCGGACATGGTGACCAGCTCCGACATCTCCTGCGATGGCCAGCCTGGGCGCCTCTCGCGCAGCGCGGTCGATCCGCCGCTGACGCGGCGCGTCGTTCTCGCGACCTGGCGCGACTCGCACCATTCGCGCGCGGTCGAGGCCTTCATCGGGGAGGTGCGCAGGCTCGGCCGCCAGTGGCGGGGCTGCCGCGGCTAATTGCCGCAGGTGATCAGTCGCGACGTGCAGCGATTGCGCAAGGTCAACTCGAGAACGTAATTCCTGCGACGCGAAAGTTCGGCGCATGACTTGCGCAGGATCAAATCATGTCCAGCCCTACGCGCAATCCGTGCGAGAATGGGGACGTCTGGGTTTCTCCTGACTTGCGGTACCGGCAGCCGCCGTCATCCCGCGTTGGGGGGTGACGGACCGCGCGCACCCGTGCTAGGTCTTCGGCAGGTCGATCCAGTTCGCCGCCGCGCGCTCGGGCACAGGAGAGGGAAGCAGATGGCCGTTCTCCACACCGCCGGCCAATCCACTGCCCCCATGGGCGCTCCCCCCACCAAGACCGAAAGGGCTTGCGGAACGACCCTCAACAGGCTGCATTGTTTCGAGGTGGTCGTCGAGGAGTCCGGGTTCAAGCGCGCGACGGCGCGCCTCAACATCACACAGCCCGCCCTCTCCTATCAGATCAAGCAACTCGAGGAAGATCTCGGGACCCAGCTCTTCTATCGGCGGCCGGGCGGCGTCAGCCCGACCGAGGCCGGGCGCCTCCTCTTCCAGCACGCCCAGCAGGTCAGCGCGGCCGTGCGCCAGGCGCACCGCGCGATCAAGGAGCTCTCCGAGGGAGCCGCTGGCGAGGTCCGGATCGGCACCATCAACAGCGTGGGGATCTACTTCCTGCCGAAGCTCCTCCTCGGCATGCGCCAGCGCTTCCCGGCGATGAAGCCGACGGTCTTGTACCGTGACTCCGACGACATCATCGCCACCCTGCTCGCGAACCAGATCGATCTGGCGATCCTGGCCGATCCACGCGTCGATCGACGCCTGCGGTACGAGCCGCTCTTCGAGGAGAGGGTGTCGCTCGTCACCGGGCGAACCCATCCGCTCTTCGGGGTGCCAACCGTGCGCCCGAAGGTGCTCAAGGGCATGCAATTCGTCGCACTGTCGCCGCAGACGCCGACCGGTGCCCTCATCGCGAGCTACCTCGATCGGCTCAGCGTCGACGTGGAGCCTGTCCTCTCGACCGACAACGTGGAGACCGTGAAGCGCATGGTCGAGATCGGCATGGGCGTTGCTTTCCTTCCGGACATGGTCACCGAATGCGATGTCGTGAGCGAGGCGCGGCCGGATGCGCGCCTCGGCCGGAGCCTCGTCGACCCGCCGCTCACGCGCCGGGTCGTCCTGGTCAGCTGGAACGAGTTTCCCGCCTCCCGCGCCGTCGCTGCCTTCATCGACGAACTACGCAGGCAGAGCAGCGTCTGGCCCGGGAACGCCGCGACGCGCGACGCCTGATCGGCGAGCCCCTCCAACATCAAGCGCGTTTATAGGCGGCATTGAAATTCTTGGGTTTGACTGCACTTTGTCGATCGCATACCGTCCCCGCCGCATAGAAATAAATGGGTGCGGCTGGTGCGCACGATTAGGCGGGAACTCATTCCAAGAGCCTCGGGCTCGAGAGGAAAGAGAATGCCAAGCTTCGTAAACCCGGAGAAGTGTGACGGGTGCAAGGCGCTCGACAAGACGGCGTGTCAATACATCTGTCCTAATGATCTCATGGTCCTGAACAAGGACACGATGAAGGCTTTCAACAGAGAGCCTGAGATGTGCTGGGAGTGCTACAGCTGCGTCAAGATCTGTCCGCAACAGGCGATCGACGTCCGCGGGTACGCTGACTTCGTGCCCCTGGGCGGCTCGGTCGTTCCGCTGCGCTCGACCGACAGCATCATGTGGACCGTCAAGTTCCGCAACGGCATGGTCAAGCGCTTCAAGTTCCCCATTCGCACCACTCCCGAAGGCAAGGCCGAGCCCACGGGTGGTTTCGCGAGCGACGACGACTTGAACAGCATTGCCCTCTTCACTGAGCCCCAATCCCTTGGACTGCCCAAGGTCTGGACGCGATAAGGAGATCGGGAATGGCAAACTTTGAAACTGTAACGGTCGAAACCGACTTCCTGATCCTCGGCGGTGGCATGGCGGCCTGCGGTGCCGCAGTCGAGGCGGGTCACTGGGCGAAGAAGAACGGCCTCAAGGTCACCCTCGTCGACAAGGCGGCGATGGACCGCTCCGGCGCGGTGGCGATGGGCCTCTCCGCCATCAACCAGTACGTTGGCATCAAGGACGGCCAGAACACCGTCAATGACTACGTCACGTACGTGCGCAACGACCTCATGGGCATCGTGCGCGACGACCTCGTCGCCAACATCGCCCGGCACGTCGACGGTAGCGTCCACCTCTTCGAGAAGTGGGGCCTTCCGATCTGGAAGGACGAGAAGGGCGGGTACGTCCACGAGGGCCGTTGGCAGCTGATGATCAACGGCGAGAGCTACAAGGTCATCGTGGCCGAGGCGGCCAAGACCGCCATTGGCAAGGAAAACGTCTACGAGCGCATCTTCATCGTCGGTCCTCTCATGGACGGCGACAAGGTCGGGGGTGCGGTCGGCTTCTCGGTTCGCGAGAACAAGTTCTACGTGTTCAAGGCGAAGGCCGTCCTCCTCTCCCTCGGCGGCGCAGTGCACGTGTTCAAGCCCCGGTCGGCCGGAGAAGGTCTCGGCCGCGCCTGGTATCCGCCGTGGAACGCCGGCAGCTCGACGTACTTCACCCTGAGGGCCGGCGCAGAGCTCACTTCCCAGGAAGTGCGCTTCATCCCCGTGCGCTTCAAGGACGCCTACGGCCCGGTCGGCGCCTGGTTCCTGCTCTTCAAGAGCCGCGCGACGAACGCGATGGGCGGCGAGTACATGGTGGAGCGGAAGCCCGAGCTCGAGAAGTGGCTGCCCTACGGCAAGGTGAAGCCGATTCCGGCCAACCTGCGCAACTACCTGGGCATGCTCGATGTCCTCGAGGGCAAGGGCCCCATCTACATGCGCACCGAGGAAGCGATCCAGAAGATCGCGGCCGCCGCGGGCGACGAGAAGGCAGCCAAGAAGAAGCTGAAGGAGCTCGAGGCCGAGGCGTGGGAAGACTTCCTCGACATGACGATCTCCCAGGCGCTCCTCTGGGCAGCCACGAACACGTCTCCTGAAGAGAAGAGCTCCGAGATCTCCGCAGCCGAGCCGTACTTCATCGGCTCGCACTCCGGCGCGTCGGGCGCCTGGGTGAGCGGTCCCAAGGATCTGGCCCCGCCCGAGTACTTCTGGGGCTATGAGTGCATGTCGACGGCGAAGGGCCTCTTCATGGCCGGCGACGCCTCGGGCGCCTCCTCGCACAAGTTCTCCTCCGGCTCGCATGCCGAGGGGCGAATCGCCGCGAAGGCCGCCATCCGGTACATCGTGACCGAGAAGCCGGCGCTGCCGAACGTTGACGCGGCCGAGCTCGAGAAGCTGAAGACCTTGATCCTCGCGCCGCTCAAGACCTACGAGGACAACCAGAACAAGAGCACCGACCCGCTCACGAACCCGAACTACATCATCCCGAAGATGTTCATGTTCCGCCTGCAGAAGCTGATGGACGAGTACGCGGGCGGCGTGACGGCGCAGTTCATTACCACGAAGCCGAACCTCACGAGGGCGCTCGAGCTGTTGGCGTTCCTTCGCGAGGACGCGGCCAAGATCGGCGCCAAGGACCTGCACGAGCTCATGAGGGCCTGGGAGAACCAGCACCGCATGTACCAGGCCGAGGCGCACGTCCGCTCCATGCTGTTCCGTGAGGAGACGCGTTGGCCGGGCTACTACTTCCGCGCCGACCTGCCGAAGATGGACGAGGCCAACTGGCACGTCTTCGTCAACTGCAAGATGGATCCGAAGACCGAGCAGTGGGAAATGAAGAAGGTGCCGGTCAAGTCGCTGTTCGCTTAGTTCCACAATTCGACTCGGCCGGCGCGGCGGCAGACCCGTCGCCGCGCCAGCCGGGTGATGTCCCGCCGGCGCCTTCGGGCGCTCGGTTTCGCAGGTGCCATGTCCGACGCAAGCAAGGAATGCTGCCCTCACTGTGGGTCAACGCTCGCCCCTTTCGAGCTACCCGAGGCTGGGTTTGACCACACGTATGACCTGGCTTGCTTCAATGATGATTGCTCATACTACGTCCGCGGCTGGACGTGGATGCTCGAGCAGTTCGGTGTGAAGACGTCGTACCGCTATCGTGTCGATTCGCGGAGCGGCATCGCCTCGCCCATCCCGGTGTGGTCGTCCACGGCCCTGCGCTGTCGGATCATACAGGACCCGCCCGCGGTGGCCGGCGAGAGGAGCGGCTCGTGAGCGACCCGAAGTCTGCGGCGCCCGTTGCAGCGGATGGTCCCACGGGCCTGCCGGAGGCGCTGCGCAATAGCCGCCAGCTCCAGGCCAATTCGAGTTTCTGCTTCGATTGCAACCCCAAGCTGGATTGCTTCACTGATTGCTGCTCCAATATCAATATCCTTCTGACGCCCGCCGACGTCCTGTCGCTGGCGCGGCGCACCGGCCTCACCACCCGCGAGTTCCTCGACCGCCACACCCTCAAGCCCATCACCAAGGACCTGCACCTGCCGGTCGTCATGCTGCGCATGGACGACACGCCCGGAAAGCGGTGCCCGTTCGTCGGCGACAAGGGGTGCTCGGTCTACGAGGCCCGGCCCTGGTCGTGCCGCATGTACCCCGTGGCCATGGCGCTCCCCCCAGCGCGCGGCGGGGTCGAGCCCGAGCCTGCCTTCTTCTTGCTCGAGGACGACTTCTGTCACGGGCGCCGGGAGCAGCGGACCTGGACCGTCGAGTCCTGGCAGCGCGATCAGCACGTCCTCGAGCTCGAGGAGATCGAGAAGGGCTTCCGCGAGCTCATCGGCCACCCGTGGTTCATCGGCGGGCGGCAACTCGACCCCAAGCGGATCGAGATGTTCTTCATGGCGGCCTACGATCTCGACACCTTCCGGGAGTTCATCTTCTCGACCACCTTCTTGAAGCGCTTCGCCCTGGACGACGCGACCGTCGAGGCGCTGCGCACCGATGACAAGGCGCTCCTGCGCTTCGGCTTCCGGTGGCTGCGCTTCGCGTTGTTCGGAGAGCCGACTGTACCGTGCAAGGCCGCGCCTGCGGCGGGAGTGAGCCCGTGAACGTTGCGAACTCGAAGCCCCTGCTCGTCGTCGGCGCTGGTATCGCCGGCATCACCACAGCCCTCGAGGCGGCCGAGGCCGGCCAGGAGGTTGTGCTGCTCGAGCGCGAGCCGAGCGTCGGCGGGCGCGTGCTGAAGAACCACCAGTACTTCCCCAAGATGTGCCCTCCCGCCTGCGGCATGGAGATCAACACCCGGCGGCTGGAGCGGAACCCGCGCATCCGCGTGCTGATGCAGGCGCAGGTGGAGAACGCGCAGCGCAAGGGCGGCTCCTGGCAGGTGAAGGTGCGCCAGCGCCCCGAGTACGTCACGAGCGCCTGCACGGCCTGTGGCGATTGCGCCAAGGTGTGCCCGACGAAGGTCGCCGATCCGTTCAACCTCGGCCTGTCGCAGGTGACGGCCATCCGCATCCCGCACGTCGACGCCTGGCCGCGGCGCTACGTTCTCGACCGCGATGCCTGTCCGGACGGCTGCCGCGCCTGCGCCGACGTCTGCAAGCCGGGCGCGGTCGTCCTCGACGCCAAGGAGCGCTCGGAGCAGCTCGAGGTGAGCGCGGTTGTCGTCGCGACCGGCTGGTCGCCTTATCCCCTGGAGAAGCTCCCCCTGCTCGGCGGCGGTGTGCTCCCCGATGTCATCGCCAACGTGCAGCTCGAGCGGCTGGCGGCGCCGGACGGGCCGACGGGCGGCAAGATCCAGCGGCCTTCCGACGGCCAGCCTCCGAAGCGGGTCGCCTTCGTCCAGTGCGCCGGGTCGCGAGACGTGAATCACCTCCCTTACTGCTCGGCCGTGTGCTGCATGGCCTCGGCGAAGCAGGCCATGTACGTGAAGGCGCAGATCCCTGACGCGCAGGTGACCCTCTACTACATCGACCGGCGCACTCCCGGCCGCAACGAGTCGATGCTCCCCATGCTCGAGGCCGCCGGCGTGAAGCTCGTGAAGGGCAAGGTCGGCAAGGTCACGCAGGGGCCGAACGGCCTCGCGCTGCGCGTCGAGGACATTGAGGCAGGGCATCTCGTCGAGGCGGAGGCCGACCTGGTGGTGCTCGCGACCGGCATGGTGCCGGGCGGCGCCGCTGATGCAGCCTTGCCCTCATTGCGCGACGGCGACGGGTTCGCGCTCGACGATCGTGCGGCGTGCGTGTTCGCCGCAGGGGTGGCGCGCCGGCCGGAGGACGTTGCGGCCTCGGTGCGTGACGCAACTGGAGTAGCGGCCAAGGCAATCTCCGCCGCGAGGAGTGTCTGATGGAACGGGTCGGAGTGTTCCTCTGCACCGGCTGTGATATCGGTGCCAGCCTGAAGACGGACGGCTTCGAGGCGATCGCCAAGAAGGACGGCGCCGTGCACTACGCTGCCCATCCTTGCCTCTGCGAGCCCAAGGGCGTCGCCACGATGCAAGCCGCGGTGGACGGCGGCGTGGTCGATTCCCTCGTCATCGCAGCCTGCTCGACGCGCCACAAGCAGCAGGAGTTCAGGTTCGACCCCACCAAGGTCGCCGTCGAGCGCGTCAGCCTGCGCGAGCAGGTCACCTGGACGCATCCGGCCGGCCACGAAGACACGCAGATGCTGGCCGAGGACTTGCTCCGCATGGGCCTCGTCAAGGCCAAGAAGATGCTGCTGTCGAAGCGAATCAGCGACAGCATCGAGCAGACCGTTCTCGTCGTCGGCGGAGGCCTCACCGGCCTCGAGGCGGCGAAGGCTGCCTCTGGGCTGGGCCACCCGGTGGTGCTCGTCGAGAAGGCGGCCAAGCTGGGCGGGCACCTAGCCGGTGTCCGCGAGGTCACGCCCGATGTTCCGCCGTACGATCGCCTGCGGCCGAGCCCGGTCGCGGAGCTCGAGCGCGAGGTCCGGGAGG
The DNA here is from genome assembly GCA_041500205.1 of Anaeromyxobacteraceae bacterium. Taxonomy (GTDB): domain Bacteria; phylum Myxococcota; class Myxococcia; order Myxococcales; family Anaeromyxobacteraceae; genus Anaeromyxobacter_A. The sequence continues at coordinate 29,048 of JBGQLS010000015.1, forward strand.
ACAAGGGCATCCGCGTGCTCCTCGGCACGCGGCTCGTGAGCATCAGCGGCCAGCCCGGCCAGTTCATGGTCGAGGCGGAAGGAAGCCAGGGCCGCGAGCAGTTCAAGGTCGGCGCCGTCGTCCAGGCGACGGGGGCGCGGCCGTATGACGCCACCCGCCTCGGCCATCTCGGCTACGGACAGTCACCGAACGTCATCACCGCCGCCGATCTCGATGCCATGCTGGCCCGCGGCGAGCTGAAGCGGCCCGGCGACGGCAAGGCGCCCCAGCGCATCGTGTTCGTGCAGTGCGCCGGCTCGCGCGACGAGGCGCACCTCAAGTACTGCTCGAGCGAGTGCTGCGGGACGACGCTGCGGCAGGTCCTCGCCATTGCGAAGGCCTCGCCCGAGGTCGAGTGCACGGTCGTCTACCGCGACATCCGCGCCCCTGGGCAGCTCGAGCACTTCTATCGTGCGGTCCAGGAGCAGTCCCGGGTCATGCTGGCCCGCGGCACCGTCGAGGCGGTCGCCGTCAACGGCGCGGAGATCAAGGTCAGCGTCAACGAGAGCATGCTCGGCGAGCGCATCGAGCTCGGAGCGGACCTCCTGGTGCTCGCGACTGGCATGGTTCCGAACGCAGCCGACGGCGAGGCGATCAGGCAGCTGGTTGATGCCAAGAAGCGCATCGAGAAGAACGAATCACCGACGCAGGTCAAGGCCGCCGAGGAGATGGTGGCGAGCCTCGCCGCGCACGAGGGTACGGCGATCCTCAACCTGAGGTACCGCCAGGGCCCCGATCTTCCGGTGCTGTCGTACGGCTTCCCCGACTCGCACTACATCTGCTTCCCGTACGAGACGCGGCGCACCGGCATCTATGCCGCCGGCACCGTCCGCGCCCCGATGGATCCGGCGCAGGCCGCCGAAGACGCCTTGGGCGCCGCCATGAAGGCGACTCAGCTCATCTCCGCCGCGGCCCGCGGCGAGGCCGTTCACCCGCGCGCCGGCGACGTCGGCGTCAACGACTTCTTCCTGCAGCGCTGCACGCAGTGCAAGCGCTGCACGGAGGAGTGCCCGTTCGGATCCATCGACGAGGACGCGAAGGGGACGCCGCAGTACAACGCGTACCGTTGCCGCCGCTGCGGCATCTGCTTCGGCGCCTGCCCGGAGCGCATCATCTCCTTCCCCGACGTCAACGTCGACGCCGTCGCGGCCATGATCAAGACGATCGAGGTGCCGGACGAGTCCGACGAGAAGCCGCGCATCCTCGCGCTCATGTGCGAGAACGACGCCTTGCCGGCCCTCGACGACGCGGCGCTCAAGCGAGCCAGCTGGAATGCGTGGGTCCGCGTCATCCCGGTGCGGTGCCTCGGCCAGGTGAACGTGGTGTGGGTCGGCGAAGCGCTCTCGCGCGGCATCGACGGCGTGATGCTGCTCGGCTGCAAGCGCGGTGACGACTACCAGTGCCACTACATCAAGGGGTCCGAGCTCGCCCATAAGCGCCTGGAGAACCTCCAGGAGACCCTGACCCGGTTGGCGCTCGAGGCCGAGCGCGTGGAAGTCCTCGAGCTCGCGCGCAACGACATGGCGCGCATCCCGGCGCTGTTCGATGCGTTCGCGGCGAAGCTCGAAGAGATGGGCCCCAATCCCTTGAAAGGCTTCTGAACGGCCATGGCACTCCAAGTTGATCAGAAGCTGCTCGCCGAGCTCGAGAAGTACGGCGCCGAGGACGTCCGCAAGTGCTTCCAGTGCGGCAACTGCTCGTCCATCTGCCACCACTCCACCGACGTCTTCACGTTTCCGCGCAAGCAGGTCCGCATGGCGCAGCTGGGCCTGGCGGACCGCCTCAGCTCCTCGCTGGAGCCGTGGCTTTGCTACTACTGCGGTGAGTGCTCGAAGGAGTGTCCGCGGGGCGCCGAACCGGGCGAGACCATGATGGCGGTGCGCCGGTGGCTCACGGCGCGCTACGACTTCACGGGGCTCTCCCGCCTGTTCTACCGCTCCCCGGTGGCCGAGATCCTCGCCATCGTGCTCGTGGCGCTGGCGACGGGCGCTGGCTTCATGGCCTACGGCCTCTCGCACGGCGACATCAACACGTACGACGGCCCCCGCGCATTCCTGCAGTCCTCGGCGGTCCACGTCTTCGACTGGTGCATGGCGGCGGTGCTCTCCACGCTCCTCGGCATCAACGCGCTGCGGATGTGGTGGTTCACGACCGGGTCGGGCGCACGCGTTAAGGTTCCCCTCGGCTCCTACCTGCGCAAGCTGGCCGTGCTGCCGCAGCACTTCTTCACCCAGCCCCGCTTCAAGGACTGCGAGGAGAAGCGGCCGTGGTTCGTCCACCTGGTGTTGATGCTGAGCTACCTCACGATGCTCGTGCTCATCATGGGCTTCCTGCACTACGTGCAGGAGGGGCCCGCGATCAACTGGGGCGTGCATGTCTTCGGTTATGCCGCCAGCCTCGGTCTCGTCGGCGCCATCCTCTACTTCATCCGCGCCCGCATCGCGAAGAGCCAGCCGCACTCGAAGCACTCCCACGACTCGGACTGGATCTTCCTCGCGATGCTCGTCCTGGTCACCGTCACCGGCATCGTGCAGCACGTCCTGCACCGCACGGGCGCCGACATGGCCGCCAACATCACCTACGTCGTGCACCTCGCGTTCGTCGTCCCGATGCTGGTCCTCGAGGTGCCCTTCAGCAAGTGGTCGCACATGGCCTACCGGCCCCTGGCGGTGTTCCTGGCCGAGGTGCAGCGCGATGCGATCTCCCACGAGGCGCCGAGCGCAGCGAGCAGCAGCCAGAGCGCCGTGTGAGGAGCCAAGCCCATGACTGCTCTTTCCTGTGGCTCTTGGCAACCGGCGTCGCCGTCGAGGTCCGACGCCACGTCTTGCCATCGCCGTCGGCCATGGGCTATGGGGGTCACTTCGGCACCATCCTGTAGCTTCTCGTCACGTTGCCGTTCTCGAAGTTCGCGCACGTTCCGTACCGCACGCTCGCGATGGTGCACGGGCGTCTGAACCCAACAAAGGAGACTGTCGTGATCAAGCCTCATGGATCGGACAAGCTGAACCCGCTGTTCGTGATGGATCCGAAGGAGCGCGCGGCGCTCACCGCGGAGGCCGAGAAGCTTCCCTCGGTCGTCGTCTCCTCGGCCGCGGCCGCCAACGCGGTCATGCTGGGCGGCGGCTACTTCAACCCGCTCACCGGGTACATGAATCTCGCCGACTCCCTCAAGGTGGCGAACGAGATGAAGACGGTCGGTGGCGTCTTCTTCCCCGTGCCGGTCGTGAACGTGCTGAAGGACGTCAGCGCGATCCAGGGCAAGAAGCGCATCGCGCTCCGCGACCCGAATGTCGCCGGGAACCCCGTCATCGCGATCCAGGACGTGGTCGCCATCGAGGAGGCTTCGCCCGAGCAGATGAAGCTGATGACGCAGAAGATCTTCCGCACGGAAGATCCGAAGCACCCCGGCGTCGCCGCCTTCAACAGCACCGGCAGCACCTTCGTCTCCGGCCCCATCAAGGTCCTCAACTACTCGTACTTCGAGAAGGACTTCCCGGAGACCTTCCGCACGGCCTATCAGCTCCGCGAGGAGATGCAGAAGCTCGGCTGGAACAAGATCGTCGCCTTCCAGACC